>NZ_JBGQQT010000025.1:0-27521 GCF_045528345.1 Desemzia sp. FAM 23989
CCGTGCCGGTTCGATTCCGGCCCTCGGCACCATTATTAGCACCCATAGCTCAATTGGATAGAGTACTTGACTACGAATCAAGCGGTTGCAAGTTCGACTCTTGCTGGGTGCATCTCTTTTAAAGAGTAACAAGGAAAACGGGAATTAGCTCAGCTTGGTAGAGCACTTGGTTTGGGACCAAGGGGTCGCAGGTTCGAATCCTGTATTCCCGATTTTATCTAGGGGCCTTAGCTCAGCTGGGAGAGCGCCTGCCTTGCACGCAGGAGGTCAGCGGTTCGATCCCGCTAGGCTCCATTCTATTAACTAATAGAAACTTTATGGCGGTGTAGCTCAGCTGGCTAGAGCGTCCGGTTCATACCCGGGAGGTCGTGGGTTCAATCCCCTCCGCCGCTATTGATTTTTTGTATTTCATCTTTCATGGAGGATTACCCAAGTCCGGCTGAAGGGAACGGTCTTGAAAACCGTCAGGTGTGTAAAAGCACGCAAGGGTTCGAATCCCTTATCCTCCTTATCGTGTCTGCAATCAGACATGACAATTTATATATTTATTATCGCGGGGTAGAGCAGTTGGCAGCTCGTCGGGCTCATAACCCGGAGGTCGCAGGTTCGAGTCCTGCCCCCGCAATAGTGCAGTAATGCACTGCAATAAAAATTTAAGCTGATTCTGGTCTCGTGGTGTAGGGGTTAACATGTCTGCCTGTCACGCAGAAGATCGCGGGTTCGATTCCCGTCGAGACCGTTTTATGCGGGTGTAGTTTAGTGGTAAAACCTCAGCCTTCCAAGCTGATGATGGGAGTTCGATTCTCCTCACCCGCTTTTATGGGCCTATAGCTCAGCTGGTTAGAGCGCACGCCTGATAAGCGTGAGGTCGATGGTTCGAGTCCATTTAGGCCCATTGCAAAAACAAACATAAATAAAATGAAGAAAATACTTTTCATTGGTTTGGGGAAGTACTCAAGTGGCTGAAGAGGCGCCCCTGCTAAGGGTGTAGGTCGCTAACGCGGCGCGAGGGTTCAAATCCCTCCTTCTCCGTTTTAATGTTTTCATTCATTTCAACTTATTTTATTATTAGGCCCGTTGGTCAAGCGGTTAAGACACTGCCCTTTCACGGCGGTAACACGGGTTCGAATCCCGTACGGGTCATTTTTATGGATTTACCTTTGGAGGTTTAGCTCAGTTGGGAGAGCATCTGCCTTACAAGCAGAGGGTCAGCGGTTCGAGCCCGTTAACCTCCATTGATTCCAAACTAAACACAATAATAGTACCAGTAAGGCCCGGTAGCTCAGTTGGTAGAGCACTTGATTGAAGCTCAAGGTGTCGGCAGTTCGACTCTGTCCCGGGCCATTTTATTTGGAGGGGTAGCGAAGTGGCTAAACGCGGCGGACTGTAAATCCGCTCCTTCGGGTTCGGCAGTTCGAATCTGCCCCCCTCCATCATTTATTTTAAATGATGTACTTTCAATATTATGGCGATTGTGGTGAAGTGGTTAACACACCGGATTGTGGTTCCGGCATGCGTGGGTTCGATCCCCATCAGTCGCCCTTTTTTATTGGGCTATAGCCAAGCGGTAAGGCAAGGGACTTTGACTCCCTCACGCGCTGGTTCGAATCCAGCTAGCCCAGTTCTTTTAAATATTATGTTTTGGCGGTATAGCCAAGTGGTAAGGCAGAGGTCTGCAAAACCTTCATCACCGGTTCAAATCCGGTTACCGCCTTGTTTGAAGATTGATAAAATTTGTTTGTTATACATGCCGGCGTGGCGGAACTGGTAGACGCGCTGGACTCAAAATCCAGTGCCTGTTGAGGGCGTGCCGGTTCGATTCCGGCCGCCGGTATTAATGTATGTATAAAATAAAAGACCTATGTCCTTTGCGGCAAAGGTCTTTTTGCGTGTTAAATAAAGCAAATCGAACAAAATGATGCGAAAAGAGGTTGAAAAGGGGATATTAGTTGCTTTCTAGGTATAAAATTTGGTAAGTTTATTCTGGTTGTAAATTACTTATAGTAATGGAGGAGAAAAAATGGCACAAATTAAACTAACACCGGAAGAGCTAAGAACTTCAGCGGTTAAATACACAAATGGTTCAACAGATATCGATAATGTATTATCTATTTTAACCTCAGCGCAAGAAACGATTCGTGAAAATTGGGAAGGTACAGCATTTGAAAGTTTTGACAATCAATTTACGGAGCTAAAACCAAAAATTCAAGAATTTTCACAATTATTGCAAGATATCAATACTCAGTTGAATTCAGTAGCAGATACTATTGAACAAACGGATCAAGATATTGCTGGGAAAATCGGATTCTAAATCGATAATGTACTTAATTTTAAAAACCAAAGGGAAGGGATGAGAATTCCCTTCCCTTTGGTTTTTAGTCTAATTTGGAAAGGTGAAGGAAACGGATGGAAGAAAAAAAGGGGATCTGGTTTAAAATTGGAGGAGCACTGATTGTTTTTTCAGTATTGATGTTTATGCTGAACCATCAAATACAAGGCAAAAATCAACAAAATGAAACAGCTGGTGATTCTACAGATAAAGTATCTATGGATGTTAAAGGTAAGATGGACATTGCTATTGTCAATGAAGATGAAGGAACGATCGTCGATAATACATCTTATGACTTGGGATCTAATTACATAAAACAAGTAGAAAAAAATGAGGATTACAATTGGTATGTCGTCAGTAGAGGGAGTGCGGAAACTGGTTTAAATGAAGGCTCTTATCAGTTGATGCTGATTATACCGAATAATTTTTCAGCTAAAATATTGGATTTGAAAGATGCAAATCCAGAAAAAGTCTCCGTTCAATACAGAGTGAATGCGAATGGAAATGGTGATTTAGAAGCAGAAGCCAATCGTGTAGGTCATGAAATCGTGAATGGATTGAATCAACAATTAGTAGATGTCTATGTAGCGACTATATTAGTGAATCTGTCACAAGCACAAAATAGCGTTCAAGAAATAGTAAACGGCAATAATGGCAATATGTTTTCATATGAAGATCAAGTGTATGGGACTGCTTTGAATTTCGAAAATGCGATTCCGACGATTAAAACACATACGGACACAAGCCTTCAAGGAAACGAGCGATTGACAAATACGCTGATTGAAAATACAGAAGGATTTACTGAATACAGTCAATCCTTGATGGAATACGATTCTCAATTAATGGAATATGGTGCAACTTTGGAGAGTGACTCAACTTCTTATGCTGCTTTTATGGAGCAATTGATGAGTATGGATGCCAATTTATTAAATGATGAAACACAAAATCTGTTTCAATCCATCCAAACTTCCAATCGTCAATTACTCGCCCAATTTCAACAACCTGGACCGATCATGTTGGCGGAAAATCAATTTGATACCTATGCCAGCGAGTTTACACGATTACAGAATTATATGGATGAAATGAATGGAAAAATCACGGAGCAAGAAGAACTAATGGATCAACAATTGGCATCTGTGAATACATTTGTGGACAAACAACTAATGGGATATTATAAAAAGGATGGGACTATCAGCCTAAGGGACTTCCTGTCATTACATGAAAATGATAAAGAAACCAATGCGTTTATGAAAGAGATAGCAGCGAATGAAGCTCTTCATCAACAAAGCGTATTGAACAAAATAGCTTCCTTACCGTATTTCAGTATTAAGGATGAAGATACAAGAGCTCAATTAACCTTAATTGAAAATGAAGAAACGATTCGTTTGATTGATTCTATCAACAAGCAAACGGAGTACCTGAAAAGTTTCAGTACTAGCCCAAATGAAGAAGCAAATACACTGAAACAAAGAGTAGCAGCTGCTTATACAGCTTTGAGTCCATTTGTAACCAACAAAGAAGAAAAGACTTTTTCATTTGAAATTGACAATAGTGATGGGAAAATTGAACCTGGTAGTAAAATTACGGTCGATTTCCCAGATGGAGTTTTGGGTTCGTGGTCGGCAGAGGACCAAACTGTTGGTGGCAAAGAAATGATTGTGATCAAGGGTTCTTATACTATTAATAAATTGCCTGAAGACCAAACGGAAAAGCAGCAAATTGTAGTAGAATTGCTTCAAGAGCCAATAAAATCAACCCCTATCTATGAAGAATCAAGGGAATCTGATAAAGGCGATAAACCAAATGCTGAATCTAGCACAGAAACTGGCCTAGAATCTCTTTTAGAAGATAATCAGACTGAAGCTGGAGAAGAGAAGGGAACATCCACAGAAAAAGAAATAGAGCCGGATAAGCCTATCATAGGTTGGGAAGAAGGCAGAGCTGGAGTTCGTTACGTATTTTATGAAGAAATTGATTATTATTCTGACTTAGCAGGACAGGATTACCGTGAAGCTCTAAATAACTACAGTGAAGTAATAGGTGAAGTCAAGCAAGTGTATCAAAATGTATTTGAGCAGATCGGTATCACAACAGATAGCGTTAATGAACCTGTTTTTGATGCTTATACCAAAACAGCAGAAGCGTTTTTAGATCGTGATGTGAGAACGTATCTATCAGATATTGTGACCTACACGCTGACAGCTAATTTGACCAATTACCGCACATTAGCTGAGCAACAAATTAATGCGCGGTCAACAATGAATCATTTGACGCAACAAATACCTGTTCTGGCAAATAAATTGGTGGATATCCGCACAACAGCACAGGCGAATTCAGAACAGATTGATGTGCAATTGCAGTTATTGTCCAACTGGCAAGAACAAGCTCAAAATCTGACGGAATTAGGAACAGAAAGTGCACTGGACCAAGAATCTAGTTCAGCAACAGCTGAAGATATTCATTCTCAATTAAGTCAGTTGCTGCAAACTAGCGGAAGTTTGATGAGCAATTCTGAAAATACTGTGGAAATGGCTAATTCAGTAGCGGATATTTTCCAAGATTTTGATGCAGATGTATCAGTATTGGCATCAAGCAGCGAAGAACTGTCATCAGATGCTGCCGGTTTAATGAGTCGTTTCCAAGAACAAGTGCAAGAAAATAATGATTTTGCTGGTGGATTTGTGGAATTGCTGAAAAACACACACAACAATGGCGTGTTGAATGAAAATGTCATGAACTTCATTGCTAATCCAGTTGAACAAGACTTCAAAGGTTCTGTGCAAGCAGCGGAAACCGTGAATCCATTTAGTTGGGTATTGATGGCCTATGGTATTTCCTTATTTGCGGGGTATTTAGTGGCTGCAAACCAATTAGTCTTTTTGAAAAAAGATGATTTTGATGAATCAAATGGAGCATTCAAATTAAGAGCTTATCCATTAGCGATCGTAGTTGGTTTGAGTGCAGTTATAGGTGTGATCGAAGGAATCGTTAGTGGAAATGTGTTGGCTATTCCAGTTGATTATATGCTGCAATGGATTTCATTTATGGTGTTGATCAGTGTTGTGTTTGCCTTATTGAATTATGGATTGATCAAGTTATGGAAAAACATTGGATTGGGAATCAGTATTTATTTCTTGATCAGCTATGTTTTTGTGACCGAAATGATAGGAACAGTCAATAGTTTAACGGGCTTTGCGGAAACTGTTCGTAATGTGAATCCGTTGATGCTAGGAGAAAGAGCTTTACGGGCAGTTTTAAGTGTTCAAAGCAGCGCTGGATATGTGACTGGATTGATCTTGATCGCTATCATTTTAACCGCATTATTATTAGTCATTAAAAAGAAAACACCTAAACAAGAGGTGGTATAGAGATGAAAAAAAGAAGTTGTTTTCTGCTGGGGGTTTTAGGAGTATGGTTGTGTTTATATCCGCAAGAAGTTTCAGCTGAGGATTCTTCCGATTCAAGAAGTGTAAACATTCAAGTAGATCGTTTAGAAGGCGGGCCTGAATCGCGTTCGAACTTTTCAACAAATAACAGCGCCTTGTTTCACTTAGAGGATACGCAACAACTGCATGAATACAAAGAGCAGCAACAAGCCTTAAGAAACCAGCAGGCCGACAATTTATTTACCAAACCCATCAAAGACACTACTCATGATACAATTGAAAAGATAAACTTGTTTACTTCTCAGATAAATGCCAGCTCTTCAACAAGTCCAGCGACTGAAATAAACTTTCAGTCGCTGGCGCTGGCTAATTTAACTGAGAACAACTGGTTCTGGTTGATGGTTGTTCTGGTAGTATCAGCAGCACTTTTAGCTTCATATCAAATGTATAAGAGGGATAAACATGCCAGATACTGAACACATTAATATCACATTGATGTTAAAAAACGGAAATCAAGTTGATTTACGCATTCCTATTTTCATCAGTGCAGCTGCATTAGTGCACCAAATGGAATCCATTTTTCATTTGGAAAAGAAAGAAGGCATGAAGCAAATCAAAGTCCGTACAAAGGGATTGGTTTTAACAGAAGACCAACAGCTTTATGACTATCCGATAACGGATGGAGACATTATAGAAATTATCTAAGGAGAACCGCATGGAGCAAACAGAAAACAACCCACAGTCTAGGACAATCAAGTTCGACAATGCTGAATTCGAATACCTGAAAAACAATCAGGAATGGACAGTTGCGCTGATCAAATCAGCAGCCAATTTAAAAAATGAGCAACAGTTAGCGGTTTTAAAAGTGCCAGAACCGTATTTTCTGCCGTGTACGTATGAAGTGACGGAAGATAAATTACTGTTTCATTATGCTATCGAGCGTCCTGGTTACACCGCCCAAGACATACAAGCATTGGACAATACGGATAAATTAAAAGCAGTAGTAAATTTGTTGTCTATTGAACGATTCAGCTCATTTCCGTATACTTTTTTCTTACATCCAGAAAACATTTATTATGATTACAATTTGATTCCTTCTATTGCTTATCGGGGGATCAAAGAGCAGATGCCGCCGACAGAAATGAATGACGTTTTTTTATTGCGCAATTTAAAAAGCTATATCATCAGTCTGTTTCAGACACAGTACAATTTTACAGATCTGTATGAAGGGAATTTGGAAAATATAACAGGCAATGAATTTATTATGCACATCAAAAATGCGGAAACCTTTAACCAATTAGCCGAGTACCTTAAACTGATATACCACCAAAAAACGCAGGAAGACAAACTGAAATATCAAAAAGTAGATAAGAAGAAATATACATGGTCACGACAATTGTCCATTTGGTTCGGAGCGGCCTTGGTCATTGCTCTAGCTGCCTTGATTTATTTTGTCTTTATCCGCAGTCCTTTTCAAAATCGCTTATTACAAGCAGATGCTTATTTTGTCCAAAATAACTACTCAGAAGTGGTTTCGACATTAAATCCAGTGGATCACACTGATTTACCGGTCACACAAAAGTACATTTTGGCTTACTCAGTAGTGCAAGGTCAGAATTTTAATGAAGAGCAAAAAAAAGTGATTTTGAACAACGTCAGTTTGAAATCGGATACCAACTACTTAGATTTTTGGGTCCATATTGGTCGCGGCGACTTTGAAGAAGCGATCGATGTGGCGAAAAAGATCGGCGATTACGATTTGATTTTATACGGTTTGGTTCAAATTCGGGAACAGATCGTTAATAATCCAGATTTAACGGGAGAAGAACGAGAAGAACAATTGAGTCAGTATGAGAACCAGTATGATGAATACACGAAAGAAAGAGATTCTATTCTTGATGAAAGCACAGAGTAAGAGAGACCAACGTATAAGAATACGGAGTAAGGAAGGTGTAACCGGTGGAACAAGTGAAATACCAAGAAAAAAGAACTAAACCGCTTAGTCTGATCGTCTATGATTTAATGGAGAGGTATCAGTTTGATATTGCGGCAGAAGAAAAAGAAAATGCCTATTCCATTTCGTTGGAGGAAAAAAGATTTTCTGCCTTGAACCGCTTATTTCTGGATGTGCCATTAGGGCCTATTCAAGTTATTGGCAGTCGAGTTAGGGTCCAATTCAATGAAAAAATCATAGAAGGACAGCTGAATGAGTGGATATCTCTTCCGATAGATCAAGGAGAGATCCAGTTTTATTTAGGGGACCAACTGCCGCAAAAACGATATGATCTGGCTACTAAAAATACCTTATTGATCAGTCCGCATCAAAATGCAGATATCCAACTGGCAACTCCTTCGTTAAAGGCTATTTTTAAAAGAGATGATCACTCTCAATGGTGGTACGAGTTGCTTGAAGGTTCTTTATACGTAAACAATCGTCTTGTCCAAGCACAAACAGGGGCCATCGAATTTGGAGACGAAGTAGCTTTTCAAAATCATAAACTCAAGCTGGTCAAAGATGAATTGCAAGTTCGGAAATCTGAATCTATGCAAGTAAACTTGCAAGAAGTGGTTTTCTCAAGGTATGAGTATCCAGAAGATTATCCTGACTACCATCGGTCACCTAGGATCATTTACCGCAATCCGGAAAAGAAGGTAGAAGTAAAAGCTCCACCTCAACTGCCTAAAAAGCCGTCAGAACAGTTGTTAAAGATTATTGTACCGCCATTGGTCATGGTGACTTTACTGATCATGATTAGTATTTTTCAACCAAGAGGGTTGTACATTATCATTACTTTAGTGATGTCCTTGTTAACAGCTGTTTTTTCTATCCAACGTTATTTCACGCAAAAGCGCGAGTATCGAAAAGCGCTGGAAGAAAGAACGAATACATATCAGAGCTATTTAAAAGCGAAAGCCAAAGATTTGTACCACGATAAAAAAGAACAAGAAAACGGACAACACTATCATTACCCCTCCATCAGTGAGATTGAAGAGTTGACCGTCAGCATGAACCATCGAATTTATGAAAAAACACCAAACCATTTTGACTTTCTGCACTACCGTCTAGGATTGGGAAAAGTTCCGAATTCTGTCGATTTGACTTACTCGAATAAAGAAAGAGAAAAAAAATTAGACGATTTGGAGACACAAGGCTATCACTTATTTGAACAGTACCAGTCCTTAGACCAAATGCCGATCACGGTCAATTTGACTGATGCACCGGTGGGCTATATCGGTCCGAGAAAATTGGTTATCGAGCAGCTGCAGTTGCTGGTCAATCAATTGGCTTTTTTCCATAGTTACCATGAAATCCAGTTTATTACCATTTTTCCGGAAGAAGAAAAAGAAGACTGGAATTGGATGCGCTGGTTGCCGCATGCAAAATTAAGCGATACTAATGTACGAGGATTTGTCTATAACCAACGCAGCCGGGATCAAGTATTGAACAGCTTGTACCAGATCTTGAAAGAGCGGAAGAATGCGCTGGATGAGAAGAAAAAAGCCGATGACGGTTCATTGTTCAGTCCGCAATATGTAGTGTTGGTCACGGATGAGAAACTGATCTTGGATCACATGATCATGGAATTCTTTGATCAAAATCCATTAGCTTTAGGATGCAGCATCATTTTTGTGCAAGATGTTCTAAGTTCATTATCGGAGAATGTTCAAACGGTTATTGACGTTCGAGATCGAAATACTGGAGTTTTATTGATGGAAAGTGGAGAATTGAAGAATACACTGTTCCATTTAGACCATTTTCCAGATTCTTTCGACAAAGAACGGATTCCGCGCAAATTAGCACCGTTAAAGCATTTGCAAAGCATTAAAAATGGCGTTCCGGATACAGTGACCTTCTTGGAAATGTACCAGGCTAGTCGTTTTGAAGACCTAGAAGTTGCCAAACGTTGGCAGGAGCATTCACCGCATAAAACATTAGCAGTGCCAATCGGTTTAAGAGCTATGAATGATCCAGTACAATTGAACTTGCATGAAAAAGCACATGGACCACATGGATTGATTGCAGGAACAACAGGATCAGGAAAATCGGAGTTGATCCAAAGTTATATCTTGAGTTTGGCTGTCAATTTCCATCCACATGATGTAGCATTTTTACTGATTGATTACAAAGGTGGAGGAATGGCAAATCTATTTGCTCATTTACCGCATTTATTGGGAACGATCACCAACTTGGATGGCAATCAAAGTTTAAGAGCGTTGTCTTCCATCAAAGCCGAATTAAAAAGACGGCAGCAATTATTTTCATTGAACAATGTCAATCACATCAATCAGTACCAAAAACTGGTCAAAAATGGAGATGTCTCTGAACCATTGCCCCATTTATTCCTGATCAGTGATGAATTTGCGGAATTAAAAGCCGAGCAGCCTGATTTTATGAAAGAATTGGTTTCTACTGCTCGTATTGGACGTTCGTTAGGAATTCATTTGATATTAGCGACCCAGAAACCTACCGGAGTGGTAGATGACCAGATTTGGAGTAATTCACGCTTTAAGATCGCATTGAAAGTAGCGGACCGTGCAGATTCTATGGAAATGCTGCGGACGCCAGATGCCTCTGAGATCACTCAAGTTGGTCGGGGGTATATGCAAGTGGGGAACAATGAAATCTATGAATTGTTCCAAAGTGCTTGGAGTGGTGCTGATTATCTTCCAGATAAAGAAACACAGCACATTGAAGACCACACCATCTATATGGTCAATGATCTGGGACAATATGAGATATTGAATGAGGATCTAAGCGGGTTAGACTCTGTTGAAGAAATCAAACAGCTCCCTACAGAATTGGATGCTGTGATCGAAGGTATCCAAAGAGAAGTATTCAAAGAAAAAATCAAACCGATTTCAAAACCTTGGCTGCCTCCTTTAAAAGAGCGAATCTATGTAGAAAACCTGCATGAGGTTCAATTTGAGGAAGAATGGGCGAAGAAAAAAATGCCTTTGAAACCAGTCATTGGGATGATCGATTTACCGGATAGTCAAGAACAGCAAACCCTGCAATTGGATTTAAGGAAAAATGGACATGTATTATTGTATGCTAGTCCAGGGTATGGAAAGTCGACTTTTTTACAAACGATCCTCTTGGACTTAGCCCGTTCACAAAATCCAGAACAAGTGGAGATGTATTTATTGGATTTTGGAACAAATGGTTTGTTGCCACTAAAAGATTTGCCACATGTGGCCGATATATTCAGTGCAGACGAACACGAAAAAATCAGAAAATACATTACCCGTATGACTCAAGAGATCAAGCGACGGAAAAAATTGTTGAGCCAGTATTCAGTAGCTAATATGGCGTTATATGAAGAAGTCAGCGGGAAAAGTGAACCTTCTCTGTTGATTGCGGTAGACAGCTATGAAGGAATCAAAGGATTTCCGATCGAAGCTGAATTTGAAAGTCATTTGATCCAATTAGCCCGTGAAGGAGCCAGCTTGGGAATCCATATCGTGATGACTGCTGGAAGACAAGCCAATATTCGAATGAATTTATCGGGCAATATCAAGCAGCAATTTGTGTTAAAACAAAATGCGGATGACGAAGCGAGAATGATCGTCGGAAGAACTTCACTGACCATTGATGATACTCCTGGACGTGGTTTGGTACGATTAGAGAAACCTGAGTTGTTCCAAGTAGCTTTGCCGGCTAAAGGAGAAAGCAGCATAGCTTTGATTCAGGAAATACAAACGGAAGTGAAGCGCATGAAGCAAGCTTGGAAGGGTAAGCTGCCGATTCCTATTCCAATGGTTCCAGACGAACTGCTCGTTAACGATTTTGTGTCCAATCCAATCGTGGTCGAAATGTTAGCTGAAAAAGAAACACTCGTCGTTGGGCTGGACAGAAGCACTGCTTTACCGATAGGATTTAAACGCAACGAAAAAGTGATCTACTTAAGTTCGGGAAGAATGAAATTAACGGAAAGCTTAAATTCATTGCTGCAAATCGCTAAAACGACTGAGCAGCGAACGTACATCATTGATCATTCCAGTATGCCGTTGTATACACACCGCCAAAGTGTCCAAGCATATGCCACTACAGACCAAGAGATCGATTATGTCATTGAACATGTTTTAGAGATTATAGCGGAACGGGAAGAACTGTA
Source organism: Desemzia sp. FAM 23989 (assembly GCF_045528345.1). Lineage (NCBI taxonomy): Bacteria > Bacillati > Bacillota > Bacilli > Lactobacillales > Carnobacteriaceae > Desemzia > Desemzia sp. FAM 23989. Next base: position 11,832 of record NZ_JBGQQT010000025.1, read on the forward strand.
TTTCAATCAATTCAAACAAGATGCTGCTCAGAACATGAAAGACTTCCATTTAGACTTTACGCCGATCATGTTGGTCATCAATGACTTAAGTGCGATTTACGACAAATTGGATACAGCTGTGAAGCGGAAAATCGATCAACTAGTTGAACTAGAACACAAATTAGGGATCACGATTGTTTTTGGTGCAGAATTCAGTACTTTCAATCGCGACTATAATGATTTGGCGAAGCGATTGAAAGCTACGAAAAATGCGGTCATAACGATGAGCTTTTCAGAGCAAACCATTTATGCACCGGCCGTCCGGATTTCTCGCGAAAAACCATTAGAACAAGATGAAGCCTACTTGTATCGTGAGGGAAATGTTCAAAAAATCAAGTTCCCAGTAAAAACTTCGGAGGGGTAAGATGAATAAGGTAAATGACTTAAGGATAGAAATCAATCAATATCCATACATGGACAATAAGCTTTATGTTTCACTGGGCATTCATGCCGGTTTCGCCTATAAAGAGTATATGTTGCTGAAAAATAGATCTAAGCGAATCACATTAAACCAAGCCAGTGCAAATGTTTTTATGGAATATATGCGCTTGAAAACAGCTCAAACGATGGGGAAAATGGTGCGGACGAATACGACAACAAATGCTTCTGTACTGACCTTTTTTACGACCGTTTCGACTTTTGATAAAGATATCCAACAAATCATGGATCTCTTTTATGAGGGAGATTTTGATGAAAAACTATTTGTAGAAGCGAAAGCCAATTGTGTAGCTAATTTTCAAAAGAACTACCAGGATATCGAATTTCGGGCATATACTAAATTGATGGAGTTTTCAGATCAACGCAAGGGATTTGATTTTCACCAATTTACTCAGGCAATCCAAGCGATCCAGTCAGCAGACATAAGACAATTTAGGGAAATGTTTGTGAACTATCCGAACACGTTTTTATTGATCAATGGCCATACAGATAAAATAAAAGAAGCTGATTTTTTCTATCAACTCAAAGAAACCAAAAGGCCGGGAGATGTATTTGTTCCTTCCATTCATTTGATAGGTGATGCTCCTGCTCAAGACCGACACTTATCTGCAATGGATAAGCAATCCTATCGCACTGGTGCTATGCACTTTGACTTTGATTCAGAATCGATTCCGGTACACGATCGTTTTGCTTTATTGCAATTGATCGGGCATAGTTTATTCAAACATCATTTTGCAGTTAGTGTAGATGCTTTAGATGCCAGCATACTGTACAAAGATTTGCCTTTACTAGAATACAAAGATAAAATAATAGTATCTTTAACTGAAGAGAATGTAAAAGAAGCCTGTTTGTCTATACAGGAAGAAGTGGAATACATGCTTGTCGAAAAACCGTATCAATTCAATGCGCTGTTTGCCAGTTTATATGTGAATGGCATTGATTTGATCAAGTATTATGTCACCATTAAAACGTATCGACCTGAGTTTATCAAAAAAATCATGAAACTAAATCAAGAAGCCATTACTGAATGCCACATTAGGCTAGAACAAGGAGCGAGTGTGAACTATGTCTGAAATATTGATCGACCCAGAAAAACTTCAAGAAGAGATCGCCGGTTTTAGAGAAGCTACTGAGGTGATCGATAGTTCTCCTTACTCAACAGAAAAGGGAAACTTGGATTTGGCAGCAGTCAATAAGTATGTGGATGCTCTAGATCAAATGAATACAGCAATGACCAACTTTAAAGCGTTGGCGGAGAATGATATTCAGAATTTGGAATTTATTCGAGCAGACTGGATGAATGTAGACCGTGATTTAGCAGGAATGACAATTTGGGACAGAGCATTTGGTTCAAGCGGTTCATAGTGGGGGTGCACATATGGCTTTATTAAATAACGAAGAAATTGAAAATCTGACAACAGAAGCAACAGATCAAGCTTTAACATTGGAGGACTTATTTTATACGCAGTACAAAAGTGCCTATGTGTTGACAGAGACAACGAGTTTTAAAGGAGCAGCAGCGGATAGTTACAAACAATACATTCGACTATCGACGATCCATCACATCAATATGTTTATGAATATACTAGAAGAAATAAAAACAGCCATCAATGAAATCAAAGAGGCTTATTTAGGTTTTGAAAGTGATGCGAATGGGAAAGTAGCAACGGATGATTTAGAGTCTGCTGAGCAGAGTGTAGCGAGAGAGCAGCGAAATACTTCGGCAATCACAACGCGGGTAGAGACGTTGAATACCCGAGCTGCTGAATACATTCCAGTAACAGATATCCAAAGCAACACGTTGGATACCGATTTTCAAGCCGTATTGGTATTTTTAACGGACACGGTCTATGGCTTATCTGAAACAGATGACACTGCTTTGGCAACAGCTGAATCCATTTATGAACGGATTCAAGAGTTGACCAACAGCATCACGAATATTTCAGAAAACTATTACGACAGCCAAGGAGCTATTGCGTTAGACCGAGTGGGCAATATAGCCAATGAATCGTGGTACAAAACAGAACCTACCACAGCTATCGACAACAAATTGATAGAAGATCCGTTTTTCTACACGGCTGATTCCCAAGCGATTGGAGAAGGACAATGGGCTGCTGGGCTGGCAACAGACACATATATCGCAGCCGGATATGCACTGCCAAATTACAGTTATCAAGCGGGAGTAGACAATGGAGTTTATTCAGCTTCCGGAGACGCTGCCCTCATTGAAGGAAATGTAAATGCAGAACTAGGCGGAATTGCTGAAGCTAACGTGGTGGGAAGAGGCGGCTATGCCAATGGTACAGCTGAATTCGGATCGCTGATAGGTGAATCTGATAAAAGAGGGATTCACCTTGATGGAGAAGTTGGTGCAGCTAATATTCAAAGTAGAGCAAGACTTGGCAATGACTTGTTGAATGCTGAAGGAAAAGCAGGAGCTGAAGGAGCGACTGCGGGGGGAACTGTATCGGCTATGTACGAGGATCAAAACAACTATGCAGCCGGCCTGAGAGGAGACGCATCTATCTGGGAAGCATCGGCAAGTTTAGGTTTATCTGCCTTTGATATTGAGATGGAAACGAAAGATTCAAACGGAAACACAATCAAGGACAAAGTTTCATTATTTGGAGCAGATCTCGAGGCTTCTGGAGGCTGGAGCGCAGGTGCAGCAGCTTATATCGAAACACAAAATGTATCTGAATTTGGACCATTGAATCTAAATGCTACTTCACTGGAACTAGGCGGAAAATTAGGTTTAGGACTGAACTTGAAACTCAACTTCCCCACATTTACGTTTGATTTTCCTTGGTGATCAAGACCTATTTTAACAGACAACTAATCAACGAAAGTGAGTGAAAGTATGGCAACCGATAAAGCGATCCAGCTTATCCTACCAAAAAGTTCCAAAGCAGAGAAACCCGAAAACAATCCTATTGTGGCTCTTGCGCAAGAGTACTTGGACAGCCTATCGGATATTGGAGTTGCTGGACTGTTTAATTTAACGTATACGGGATACTTAATAGAAACAAAACCGTATCAGGCATTATTTATGGCAACCAATCGAACAGGAGAACCAATAGAAGATTTTTCGTTTGTTCTTGATGTGCAAATTGGAGATCAAACAATCTGGCAAAACACCTTGTTTCGCATCACGAAAGAAGAGTTTGGAGAAATCCCTGTCCAGTCCTCGATGCCGATATTGATCAGTGTCCCTGAAGGAAGAGAAGCGGACTTATTGGAAGCTGATAATGACACGATCCAGATTTCTCTTTCTCAATTACAGAAGTTGACCTGAGTCACAACGAAGGAGGTAATTTGATGGGGCTAATAGAGGATCTAAAAAACAGAATCCACCAATATCAGAACACGATTGAAGATGACCGTCAAAGAATTGATGCATACAATCAAAAAATCACTGAGATCGAACAGATCTACAATGAGATGGCAAACGAAAAAGAGAATTTGATCAATGAAAAAAGCACTGTTCAAGCGGTAGCCAATGAATCTTACAGCAATTGGACAGGTAATCTATACGCTAATGAATACGAACCTATGCTAGTGGACGATGTACTTAATGGGAGTCTCCAAGAGACCATTCATGCGATCGATGAAAATCTAGATGCTTTGAATGATGCGAAGACTAGATTTGAAAATAAAATCAATCGTACAGAAGGTATCATAGGAACTATGGAAGCGGGGATCAATTCGCTGTGGAATGAAGTAGAAAACTTAATGAATTGATGCAAATCAGTCAACTAACCCCATAATGTTGCATTATGGGGTTAATTGTTTACTTGATTCTTCAGGCGTTTTTTGACATACTGAGCAAAAGGGTAAGTTGGAAAGGGAGAAAAATACAGATGATTGAATTTAGAAATGTGTCCAAAAATTATGGGCAGAAACAAGCATTAAAAAATGTCACGTTAGCGATCCAACCGGGGGAAATTTTTGGATTGATCGGTCATAATGGAGCCGGTAAATCGACAGCAATCAAGTCGTTGGTAAGTATCATCGATCCTACTGCAGGAGAAATTTTGGTAGATGGAGAAAAATTGACAGACCATCGCTTGGCGATCAAAAGCAAAATCGGTTATGTGCCGGATTCGCCAAATATGTTTTTACGTTTGACAGCAACGGAATATTGGAATCTGATGGCGACTGCATACGAGGTGACACCTGACAGCTATCAAGATAAATTGACGGCATTGCTTGAGTTGTTCGATATGACAGAAAATCAATACGGAGTCATCAATTCTTTCTCACACGGGATGCGACAAAAAACGTTTATCATTGGGGCCTTGCTGTCGAATCCGGATATTTGGATTTTAGACGAACCGATGACAGGGTTAGATCCGCAAGCAGTGTTTGATTTAAAAGAAATGATGAAGCAGCACGCTGCTGCAGGCAATATCGTCTTGTTTTCGACTCATGTATTGGATACGGCGCAACAAATTTGCGATCATATCGCTATCCTTAAACAGGGAGAAGTCTTGTACGATGGAACGATTGAAGATTTGCAAGCCCAAAACGAACACCAATCTCTTGAAACCATTTATTTGAAAATGGCGGGCAGACAACCAGGAGAAAATCCAACTGCTGTTTCAGTGGAACCTGAAGGGAGAGGATGAACGTATGCGGATGAAACAAACGGTGGAGTTGGCTAAAGTCAATATGATTTACGCTAATCCGCAGATGATCGAAAAGCGGCGTAATAAAGAGGTCAAAAAAGGAGCCCCTTCTAAGTTATCGGCTTATACATACATCCTTGGACAAAATGTTTTATTGCTGGCTATTTTTATCTTCTTATTTGGTTTTATGTTTTCCAATATAGATCTGGTCCACTACCCGGGCATGTTTACGTCTTTTATGGGCACGATTATTTTAATGTCTGTGCTCCAAGGCTTTTACCTGATTTTTAATCTTTTTTACGATTCAAAAGACTTGTCCCATTATCTGCCGCTCCCTTTTAAAGCGAGTGAATTGTTTGCAGCAAAAGCAGCTGTGTTGATTTTTATGCTGCTTCCATATTTGGTCCCTGTTTGGATTTTGATGTTTTTGTTAGTGTTGGATGCAGGGAATGCTTTGCTATTCTTGCTGCCGGGTTCAGTAGTTCTATTTTTGCTGATGATAACAGTAGTTTTAGCGTTTTCGATTGTACTGGTGCATCTCATTACGAAGCTGCCTTTGTTTACACAGCACAAACAAGGCGTAATCACTGCTTTATACAGTTTATCCAGCATTGGAATGGTGGTATCGGTCTATTTCCTTTCCAACCGAGCGACGACATCTGCTGAAACAGCTCAAGGGATCATTCCGGATATGTCTGTGATTCCTTTTCTAGGAGCATTCCACCAGATTTTTTTAACTCCAGGAGATGCAGCAGCTTGGGTTGGTATCCTGGGTTGGGTAGTGGTGTTGGCAATTCTGGCATTTGTGGTGATCAGATGGGTTGTGCCTTCTTTTTATCAAGCTGAACATGCCGTCTCGACAACATCATCCAGCCGTCCCAAGAAACAAACCAAAAGGAAAAAAAAGGGAGTTGCTGCTCAGCATCCTGCTTCAGTCAATCAGACCTTGTTTAAATACAATCTTGGAATCATTCAGGATGGAACATTAATGATGCAATTTCTGAGTTCAAAACTCCTATTGCCCTTGGTGGTGATCGGACCGACTTTAGTTAACAGTCCTGATTTAGCGGCTATTCCAACATTATTTTGGCCGGTATTTTTCTTTGGCGGATTTATTTATACGTTTTTCACCTTAAATGCGGTGTCGATTGTCGGAGTCATCATTTCTTTAGACCGGGAAAACTTCTTGTATCTCAAATCACTGCCATTTTCAATGAAGCACTATTTAAGACAAAAATTTCTGTTTGCCTTTGGTATTGAACTGATCATTCCGGTGTTATTGGCGATCGGATTAATGGTATTCCTTCAAGTCCCGTTGTTGTTTGCAGTACTTTTCTTAGCCGGGCTTGTGATCGGAACTCTTGCACTGAGCCACTTTTATTTTGTACGCGATTATCGATTGCTTAATCTGGATTGGCAAAATCTAACCGAACTCTTTAGCAGAGGAGCTGGAACTTGGGTTCAAGCCATCAGTATTTTTATTACTGTTTTCTTCGGTGTCTTGGCTGTTGTGGGTGTTTCATTTATTTTATTGGCTTTGCCGCCAATTGGCCAAATGCTGTTTTCTGCTGCTATTGTTCTGGTGCCCCTGAGTCTTTCTGCTGGGTTATTGGTGAGATACAAAAAAACATTTTGGAAGCAGTTTGAAGATTAAGCTGGAATAGAGATGATGTAGTGGATTCTGTGGGTTACTCCATGATCTAAAGCAAAGTAAAATCCCTTTTCGCTAATGGGCAACCATCAGCGAAAAGGGATTTTGTTGTGTTGCAGAGTAGAAGGGGGGCTATTTAATGATTCACAGCTGATTATAAGTGGAATTATGAAGAAGACGAGAGATACTTAAAGATTCGAGGTTGGTTACATGTGTGAATGTGAAGTAGAGGTGGTCTACTTAATAATTCGAGGTTGATTACATGTGTGAATGTGAAGTAGAGGTGGTCTACTTAATAATTCGAGGTTGATTACATGCGGGAATGTGAAGTAGAGGTGGTCTACTTAAAGATTCGAGATTGATTACATGCGGGAATGTGAAGTAGAGGTGGTCTACTTAATAATTCGAGGTTGGTTACATGCGGAATTGTGAAATAGAGACGTTCTACTTCACAATTCGAGACTATCAATAAGCTGAATTAGGAAGTGGGACCTGATCACCTAGTAATCACCTCCTGATTATAGGTACATGCGGACTTTTATATGACCAAGGGAGTAAATGAGTGATATGAAAAAAGGCTATCTCATATTGAGACAACCCATTCTGTTTATCACCTATTCAACGGGAGCTAATTCATCTTCGGTCAACCATTTATGATTTTTCACAGTCTCACTGCCATCAGTAGGCTGGTAGTCGACCATGTACACCGTAGTTTGATTGGCTGCATCAATAGTAGCAGCAGCTCCTTGCATGCCTTCCATGTGCATAGCTTCCAAAGTGACTTCAGTACCTGGCTCTAGAGCCGAGTCCCCAGCTTCTGCCATTTCTTCATATACAACCCATTTATGATTTTTTACACGGTCGCCGCCGTTCGTTGGATCATAAGATACTTCATAAGCAACAGTATCAAATGCTCCTACAATAGTAGCTTCTGCGCCTTTCATACCAGGCATGTGTCCAGATTCGATCATCACGGTATCGCCAACTGCATAGGTGGGATCTTGTGCTTCTTGAAGTCCTTCTGGAATGTCGCCAGAGTCGTCATGCATCATGTGTCCCATATCCGATTCTTCCATAGAACTTGATTCCTCGATTGAACTGCTGGACTCTGAGGAATTTGTTTCCGCTTCTTCTGTTGTAGAACAAGCGGATAAAGCTAAAGTAGTAGACAGCGCTAAAAATGGTAAAAAGTTTTTTCGATTCATAACTGATTCCTCCTATCAAATGTAAACAGAAACGTTTACATTCGTAATCAATTAACAGCTTAACAAGAATAGTAGGAGAAGGTCAATAAATCAGCTTTATTGAGTTGATTGTTTCAAATTAGGCTCAAGTCTAGTAAAATAAAAGCAAGTAGAGCTCTGTTAGGAAAAAGGGCCAGCTGATAAAGGCTGAGATTTATATGCGTGTGTTAATGGATAAACAGTAAAAAGCACGTATATAAATATAGAAGGAGTACACTGATGAATCCCATTTTTAAATTTGTGTTGAAAATGATGTCTTCCCCTAAAATCAATATGCAGGAAGATTATGAATTTGTACGAAAGATGCAGCAGATTTTTTCTAAAAAACCTAAGAAGGGATACATCATCTTAGATCAAAAAATTTATTCCAAGGATCAATCTCACGATATCCCTGTTAGAGTATTTCGCCCTCAAGAGCTGCGGCACGATGATGCTTTGTTATTTGTTCATGGTGGAGGATGGGTGACTGGAAACATCGATACGTATACAAATACTTGTATCAATATGGCCGATTTAACAGGGAGGGTAGTGTACTCGGTAAATTACCGTTTAGCTCCTGAATATCCATATCCAGCCGGGTTAGAAGACTGCTATCAGGTGGTGGACATCTTGCTGAATCATTTGGAAATGGCACGATTGGCAGATGTTTCTAAGTTGACCTTGATCGGAGATTCTGCGGGAGCCAATCTGATAGCTGCAGTGTCGCTGTTACTGCGAGATGAAGGCAGGATAGTACCAGCAAAGCAGATATTGCTGTACCCTGTCACGTATTGGGATCACACAGAAAACTCTCCTTTTGAATCTATTCGTACGAATGGATATGACTACGGGTTGACCGCCAAAAAGATGCAAGAATATATGGAATTGTATGCTCCTGAATTGGCAACGCGTCAAAGTCCATATATCTCTCCTTTATCAGCTGATGATCTGACAAAACAGCCGGAGACACTGATTGTGACAGCTGAGTTTGATCCGCTTCGCGATGAAGGAGAAGCTTATGGAGAAAAATTACGAGATGCTGGAAATAAAGTGAGGATCCATCGAGTAAAAGAAACCGTTCATGGGTTTATTACGTACCCAAAATTCGTGGAACCGGTAGTTGAAACGTATGAGATTATCAATGAATTTTTAAGTACTGATCGATAAAGGGAAAGTTTTAGTTGTTTGGAGGTGAGTCAGTTTGAAGAAGAAGGAAACGACCAACCAAAAAGGATGGGTGCGACTAGACAATGCTTCGAATATTTTTTTAGCAGCCATGTCCACCACTGATACCAAAGTATTTCGGTTGAGTGCGGAAATGGAAAATGAGGTCGATTCCGTCCTGCTGCAACAAGCGCTTGAAAAAACGTATGCACAATATATGCTGTACCATAGTGTGTTAAGAAGAGGAATTTTTTGGTATTACCTGCAACAGACGACTATTCAACCGCGAGTAGTTCCTGATGTATTGACACCTTGTTCGCCGCTGTATCATTTTGATCAAAAAGAGTTATTGTTTCGTGTGATTTACAATGATAAGCGCATTCACTTGGAAGTGTTCCATGTTTTGAGTGACGGAACAGGAGCGCTGTGGTTCTTTGAAGATTTACTGAAAGAGTATATCTTATTGCGCCATCCTCAAACGCAAGCAGAATTAATGAAAGAACAACGGGAAATCCAGCAACAACACTTAGAAGACAGCTTTGTCACCCATTTTAGCCACAGTGAACAACAAAATTTTACGGACTCAGCGCAATCTGCTGTGCGCAGTTTTGTGAAAAGCAGTAAAAATGCTGCATTTGAATATGGACGAAAAGCGAGAAGATTGATGTGGGCAACGAAAAGAAGAAAACGTCGGAAACGGAAAATACATCGGATAACCGGCAGGAAAACAGCCGATAATCGAACAAAAATTATTGAATTAGAGATGCCGGTGAAAACAGTACTGAATTTGGCTCATGAACAAGATGCTACGCTGACTATGTATTTGATTGCTGTATACTTTGAAGCTATTCGAGAAGCCAGTCCACATTTTCGTTCTGGGGAAACGATCGCAATATCCGTTCCGGTAAATTTAAGACAATTTTATCCTTCCGATTCAGCCCGTAATTTCTTTAGTACCGTCAAATTAAAATACACTTATCCACAAGAAAAAGAAGTGGATATCAATAAAATCTGTGATACTTTGACGAAACAAATGCAGCACCAGCTGAGCAAAGAAAATTTGGAAAAACGGTTAAGCCGATTGATCGCATTTGAATACAATCCATTTAACCGAGTTATTCCGCGTCCGTTAAAAGATGGTGTGTTAAAAATCATCAATTTCTTTAACAACCGAAATTTAACAGTGGCTATGTCGAATCTCGGACGAGTGTCATTGCCGCAATCGATGAATCCCTATGTTCATGCGCTTTATTTCCACACGTCTGCTGTCAGACCCCAATTTTCTGTTATCAGTCATGGTGGAACTTTGACGATTTCTTTTACGTCGCCTTATTTAGAGACAGAGATCCAAGAAAACTTTGTTCGGAAACTGACTAAATCTGGGGTAGATGTAACGATTGCTGCAAATAAAGTGACAGCTTCAGAATTAAGAGGTGATGAAGAGTGAAACGATGTTCGCATTGTCAGGTAAATATTAAAGGTGACTGGTCGGAATGTCCGCTTTGTCACCAACAATTAGATCCGGTAGAGTCAGCAGAAGCTGCAAGCAGCCCTTATCCGGATATTCCTTTACGTTTCAATAAGAAAAAAGTTTTCAAATGGATGATGTTGGCGTCTGTAGTCATTATTCTTGGGTTTTATACAGCTGGATTTTTCTTTCCTGATCCCTTGAATGTTTGGCAATGGTCTTTATTTGGAATCGTCAATTTATGGTTAGTTGTCTTGATCATTATCCGTAAACGAAGAAATATAGCTAAAGGAATCGTTTATTTGATCATATCTGCTTCACTGGTCTGTGCGTATTTGGATTATATATCGGGCTGGAGTGCTTGGTCTACCACTTATGCGATTCCGCTGATCTGTACATTTGCTACAATAGCTATGTTTTTCGCGGTCCGAATCGTTCGCTTAAAAGTGGAAGATTATGTGTTGTATCTGTTGACTGCAACGCTGCTCGGATTTATGCCGACGACATTTTTGTTTTTAAATTGGACAACATGGCTGTTCCCATCCCAATTGTCGCTTTTATTGAGTACCTTGATGTTTATCTGGATCACCGCTATACACGGAAGAGCTATTATCACAGAACTGCAAAAACGCGCACAAATTTAAGGAAATATTCTCAGAAACAGTAACAAAGCTTCTTTTCAATTTAGTTATTGAAAAGAAGCTTTGTTTGTAAGGGATAAAAGAACAACTTGAGTAGTCATACTGTTATAAAATATGAAGCAGCTCAGTTGCTATACTAAAATAAATCAGCAATCCCAAAGCATCGTTGATAGTGGTGATAAAAGGACCAGAGGCAATTGCTGGATCGATGTTCATTTTGTGAATAACAATTGGAATAGTCGCGCCAACTACTGTGGAGAGACTAAGTGTGAAGAAAAGCGAGATGCCAATGATCAGTGCTAAAATGAGATTCCCATAGAAGAGACCTGCTACCACTCCCAATACTGTTCCAGCGACACCTCCAATCATTGTACCTGCTAGAAATTCTTTCCAGATCGTCTTCCAAAATTGTTTCCGGTTTCTTTCCTCTCCTTGGGAAATATTCCGTACAGCTATGGCAAGTGATTGAGTACCGACATTTCCGGCAGAGTCCATGATAATAGGAATAAAAGCAGCAAGGATGACTACTTGGTTGAGTGTTTCTTCAAAAGAACTGATGAGAGAAGCACTGATCATTCCTAGGAAAACTAGGATGATAATCCATGGCATTCGAAGCCGAGCCATCTCAAAGGCACTTTCTTCTCCTTTTTCTATTTTTTTCGGATTTTTTCGAATAGCTGAAAATTCATTAAAATCTTTCTTAGTTTCTTCGACTAAAACATCCATGATGTCATCTACAGTTACGATCCCCATCAGTTTATTTTTCTGATCCAAAACGGGGACAGCCAGCAGATCGTAATCTTGAATGATTTGAGCCACCTCTTCTTGGTCATCGTAGATTCGGACGAAAGCCAGTTGGGTATGCATGATATCCGCCAGCTTTGTTTCTTCCGAATGAAGGATGAGATCCCTTAGTGATACGACTCCGACTAAATGATCAGCATCATCCAGAACATAGAAGTAGTAAACCAATTCTGTAGCTTTCGCAATAGTACGAACTAAATCAATCGTTTGTTGTATAGTATGTTCAAGAGTAACCACTACCATCCCTTTGGTCATTATTGAACCAGCAGTCTCTGGTTCATAGGAGAGCATTTCTTCCACTTTTTTCCTCTCTGTATCTTCGAGTAAGTTAAGAAGAACTTTTTTTTCATCTTCATCAAAATAAGATAAAAAGGCCACAACATTATCTAATTCCATATACGGAAACAAATGGGCGGTATACTCTGGCGAGAATACCTCATAAGCCTCTATTTGATCTGCTGGATCCATCCATTCGAACAATTCTGCAAATTCTGCTGGGCCTAGAAAGGACTCTATTTTCTTTTTCTTTTCAGGATAAAGTAAGTGAAACAGTTCTACTTGGTCTTTTAGATGGAGTTTCAAGAAGAGTCTCCGGAATCTCTTCCGATTGTTTTCTTTAGCAGCTCTAAAGACAGCCTCATAGTAATTATTTTTTCTAGTGTCTATTTTTTTCATTCCGATCATTCCTTTCGGGAAGGTTTACTAGATGCCATTCTTTTTTTTGTATCGTTAATTCAAACTTTCTCCTTCGACTATCCGAATTCGGATCCATATAAACCACCTCCTTAAAAGAATTCGTTCGTTAAAAAAATAGAGAACGTTACTACTTTAAGCGTTTAGTTCTATAGACAATGGCCTCCATTTCACGATAAAAAAGTGCCTCACCATGAAATAGCGAAAGATCCCAACTCTAGAATGAACGCTAAAAATTTATAAAACAAAAAAAGCACGCCCCCGAAGAGTGTGCAAAAAGACTGCCTGAGCAGCACGTTTCAAAATGGTTTATTTTGTCTATTTTCTGCACCTCTTCGTTGAGTTTTAGCTCTGTACAGCATAGGGATTGCCCCAGCTGCATTAAGAATTTCCTTAATTCGAAAATTCCTGTTAACCCATTGGCGTCTTTCGACGTTTCTGGGCAGCAGCCTATCTCTCGTACAGTAGCCTCACCTAACAAGGTTATTTACTTTTTATCTACGGACCTATTATAGAATATTGTTCACTTATTTACAAGCTTGCTTATTTGCTGATACATGACTGTTTCTTGCTATCCAAAATTTATAATACCGTACACCATAAATAAGGATACAAACCACTAAATGTGGTTTGCATCCTTATTTGACTAACGGTATTTCTTCATTGTATGAACTAAACGCTCAAGTGCATCCATCAAAATTTTAGTAGGCACAGCAAGGTTCAAGCGTTCAAAACCATTGCCTTCAGTCCCAAAGATGTATCCTTCATCCCCAAATACCAAAGCTTCCTTGTGCATAACTTCTTCGAGTTCACTAGCCGAAAGCCCAAAAGCATTGAAATCCAGCCATTGCAAAAACGTTCCTTCTAAATCAAATACCGTTACTTCAGGCAATTCTTGGTTTAAATAGCGTTTCAATTCTTGATGATTGTGCCAAATCAGTTCTTTGAATTCCTTTAACCAAGGTACGCCTACGGTATAAGCCAATTCGGTAGCTTTTAACCCAAGCACATTTGTTCCGCCATCCAAACCCGTGACTTCCATATCCTCTAAAAATCGTTCGCGCAAATTTGGATTGGAAATAATGATGTTGGAGTTTTTTTGTCCCGCTAAGTTAAAAGACTTGCTGACAGCTGTAGCGGTGATACAAATAGAAGCTGCGTCTTCAGTCGCTATAGCCATTGGTGTATAAGAATGCCCGGGCATGGTGAGGTCATGATGAATTTCGTCTGCCAAAACAATTACATCATTCGCCACACAAATATCTATCACTTTAGCCAATTCGTCTTTGGACCACACTCTTCCAACTGGATTATGAGGATTGGAGAATAAGAGCAGTTTATTCGCAGGGTCTTTTGCTTTTTTTTCCAAATCTGCGAAGTCGATTTCATAATGTGTCTCTTTTTGGATCAAGACACTTTTCACAATATGGCGTTCGGTTTTTTCGATGGCTGCATAGAAAGGGTAGTAGACAGGTGATAAAAGCAATACGCCATCTCCTGGATCAGTGAATGAACGGATAGTAGGATAGAAGGAGGTGACTACACCAGGTATAGTCAGAATCCAATCGTCTTCAATTTCCCAATGGTGCTGGATTTTCATCCAATTTTTTACAGCCGATAAATACTCTTTGGTAGGTAGGTCGTAACCCAAAATAGCTGTTTCTAAAAATTTTTGAAGCCCTTGAATAATTTCAGGCGCCATTTTCATATCCACATCAGCGATAGATAAAGGATAAATGTTATCATCTAATGAAGGATTCCAGTCATGCATTTGTTGCCATTTAGCGGAACCTGTATGTGATCTGTTGACAGCAGTAGTAAAATCATAAACCATAATCGCAGCCTCCTAAAAAGTCTAGTTATCTTACAAGTATTCTAACATAGATAGTCTTTTACACAGAATAGAAACTAAATTTGTGGACAATATCGCGTGTAGGAAGCTATTATTCTGTATTTATGGAGTTTAAACAATTTTAGTATTATCTGTTGATGTAATTTCTTCAAATTCGGCTTCAATGATTTCTAAATCTTTATTAAAATTACCTTCTTTATAATTTGAACTGTAACCTTTAATTAATTCTCTATTTAACTTCTTCGCTGCTAGCTCCATGGTAACAGCTGTAAGACCACCAGAAGCTATACCCCCAATAACAGGAATAGCTTTTGAAGCCGCGCTTGCAAGTCCTTTTTTAGTTAGTGTTTTTGAGGCAACTACTTTTGAGATATTTTTTATAAATGGATACCAGAGTGTTTTAGTTAAGGCTGTTGTCATAATTTTTTTTGAAGCATATTTTGCTGCGTTTGTACTCGCTACGCGTAATAAAGATGCAGCACCTTGTGCGCTGAACATTGTACCTAAAAATAAAACTAAACCGTCAATCTTCAATTCACCATCTTGATCAATAATATTTTCATAATCATAGATGTAGGCAAGCTCTTGAATAAGCCTAATAGAATAAATCATGTTCTGCAAAATATCTGCGGGAATTGTTCCTGCCATGGCCAACCCACCAGGAAGACCCGAGACAAATGAAAGACTGGAGCTTCCAATGACATTTTTGTGAATGCGGACTTTGGCCATGGTTTCCTTTTCTTTTAAACTAATAGTAATACTCCCGTTGCGAATCTCATCTTCGCTAACACCATAAATTTTTGATAAAAAATCAATACGGTTAACATGTGCCATAGGATTATTCAAAATAGTTTCTAGAAGTTTCATTAAATCACCAGATTGAATAGCTGGAATCAACGAACTACCTGCTGCCTGTTTTTCATTATTTTTCATATGTAGTTTCACCTCTCTGAGTCTTATTTTAATGCCTACTGAACAATTGGGCTAATTTGAAATGGAGAAAAGTTCAATAGAACTAAACAGCTTTTTTTCCGATTTTTCGGTTGTCCAAAAAAAGAGCGCAAGCGATTGCGATTAATGTTATCTACA
>NZ_JBGQQT010000026.1:0-25061 GCF_045528345.1 Desemzia sp. FAM 23989
GTTCAGCCCAAGGGATCCATTCCGCTTTTTCAATCCATCTATTTTTCGGGTTCATTTTTAGTCCCATTGGTTGGTTGAAGTCTTCGAAAGCGATTTGTGAATACGGTTGTGATTTATACATGTTTCTGTCCTCATTTCAGTAAAAGTGCAAGGTTTTGTTTAACATCCTATAAAAAACCCTTGCATCTATTATATCAATCATTAGTTGTAAAAGGCAGCAGAATAAGCATAGTTTATTATTCAGTAGACATTAATTAAAAAAGAGTCAATTATTTATCATACAAAAAAGCAGGAAGTGGTTTCGCTTACATCGAAAAAGGCCTTGCAATGATTCTCATTTAGAATTAATCTAGATATTAACGCACATTTAATGTTGTGAATAAAATTGTTAAAAAAGGAAGAAGTGATACAGTTGGAAATAATTAAATTGATCGGTATTGTCATTATTGTTGTTGGTTTTATTTTTAAATTTGATACCATAGCTGTAGTTTTAGTTGCAGCACTTGCAACAGCTTTAGTTTCAGGAATCTCATTTACAGAATTCCTAACATTATTGGGAGAGGCATTTGTATCCAATCGGTTAGTAACATTATTTTTACTGACATTGCCAATGATCGGAATGACGGAACGTTTCGGATTGCGTCAACAAGCTGTTAAATTAATTGAAAGAATCAAAGGTTTGACCCCAGGCCGGATGCTGTCTCTTTATATGGTGATTCGTGAGATGGCTGGTCTGTTCTCTATTCGTATGCAAGGACACACACAATTTATTCGTCCTTTAATAGAACCTATGACACAAGCTTCAGCCGAAGCAAAATATGGAGAAGTTAATGAAGAAGATAAAGAACGCATCAAAGCTCGTTCAGCAGCTACTGAAAACTTCGGAAACTTCTTCGCTCAAAATACGTTTATTGCAGCTTCAGGAGTACTGTTGATTACAGGTACGATGGAATCTTTAGGTTATAACATTTCTGCAGTTGCAGTAGCTCAAGCCTCTTTCCTGATCGCTATTATTGCGTTGGTTCTTGTAGCTGTTTCAAATGTTCTATTTGATAAGAAAATGGCTAACAAATATGGGAAGAACCCCACTAAATCATCTAAAAAAGGAGATGAGTAATCGATGGAAACATTAATCAATAATTTATTGGAATTTTTCTTTATCTTAACTGGATTCTTGCTGATCTATACAGCAGGATCAGTATTTATGGATAAAACTCATCCCACAAGATTGGGTACAACTTTATTTTGGCTGCTATTAGGTGTAATATTTGCATTAGGGAATTTTATCCCTTATGTTCTTAGTGGGATTATGTTGTTGGTCATCGGAGTATTGACGCTCTTCAAACAAGTTAGGATTGGACACATTCGTCCTATTGAAGAAGTGGAAGCAGAAAAAGCCAGTGATCGCATTGGAAATATGATTTTCGTTCCGGTTATCGCTTTAGCTGCAATAGCAGTAGGAATCGCCCAATTTACTCCGCTTGGCGGACAAGTTGGGATCGGTATTGGAGCTGCTGGTTCTTTAGTGATTGGTATGTTCATCACTCAAGCAGGACCAAAAACTGTCATGGATGACAGTAATCGTATGATTCAACAAGTAGGAACAACGGGGATCTTACCTCAACTGCTTGCAGCTCTTGGTGTGATCTTTACAGCTGCCGGTGTTGGTGAAGTGATTGCCGGGGGAATTTCTACTTTCCTTCCAGAAGGAAATCGTTTCTTAGGCGTTGTAGCGTACTGTTTAGGTATGGTTATTTTTACGATGATTATGGGAAATGCTTTTGCAGCCTTTACAGTCATCACAGCAGGAATCGGTATTCCGTTTGTGATTGCTCAAGGTGCTGATCCTGTTATCGCTGGAGCTTTAGCAATGACAGTTGGTTTCTGTGGAACCTTGATTACTCCAATGGCAGCCAACTTTAACGCATTACCAGCAGCCTTATTGGAAATGAAAAATGAAAATGGCGTTATCAAAGAGCAAACACCAATGGCTATTATCATGATCGTAGTCCACATCGCATTGATGTACTTCTGGGCATTTTAAAAAGGATGCGGAGGTCGCTGTTCTGGCCCGACAGGAAAATCTATTCTCTTTTTAGAGGACGCTCTTGGTCCTCAAAAAAGAGAATGATTTTACCAAGAGCCAAGCGACCACAGCTCAACTAAACAGGATGCGGAGAGGCCTTGGGAACAATGAAGCAAAAACAGTAAATTTTGAATGGGGTGCTTTTTACCCCAATCAGAATTTATCTTTTTTGCAAAATTGCTAGGCCTCGTAGCTCTACTAAAAACAGGATGCGAAGAGTCTTTATAGTTCAACTTTCAAAAATTAAAGTAAATAGAAAGGATTTTAGAATATGAAAATTTTAGTAACAGGTTTTGACCCATTTGGCGGAGAAAAAATCAATCCAGCTTTAGAAGCTGTAAAAGGATTAGCAGATACAATCAACGGTGCAGAAATCAAAAAATTAGAGATCCCAACAGTCTTCGGAAAATCGGCTGATGTTGTAAAAGCAGCTATTGAAGATTTTAAACCGGATTATGTATTGAATATTGGACAAGCTGGAGGAAGATTTGCTATTTCTCCTGAACGTGTAGCAATCAATGTAGATGATGCACGTATTGCCGATAACGAAGGCAATCAACCAATCGATGTGGCCATTAAAGAAGATGGAGAATCAGCTTACTTTACTCAATTGCCTGTAAAAGCCATGGTAACAGCTATTAAAAAAGCTGGTGTTCCAGGAGAAGTCTCCAATACAGCTGGAACATTTGTCTGCAACCACATCATGTACCAAGTGCAATACATGATCCAAAAAAACTACCCTGAAATCAAAGGTGGTTTCATCCACGTTCCATTCATCCCAGAACAAGTTGTGGATAAAGCAGGACAGCCGGCAATGAGTTTATCAGACATGACTAAAGGACTTACAGCAGCCATCGAGGCTATCGTTGAATTTGATGGCAAAGCAGACTTGAAACAAGTTGGCGGAGCGATTCACTAAGAGAACACTACAAGTTTTTAGAACCACTTCCACATTTTTCTAACAAATGTGGAAGTGGTTCTTTAGTTTTAATGTACTGGTTAAAACCTAATAGAATTAAAGCCCTTAGCGATTCTAAAACAGTTGACGTTAGTAAGTAAAAACTAATTTTCTTCGTTAAAAGCTGCTCGAAGTAGGACATCAATGAGCCTGAGACAGCCAATAGCACTTTTGTTTTTGTTTATTCTTCAAGTGAGGCTTCATTTTATGTTCACTTGAAGAATAAATACCGTTTACTAGTCAAGTGAGAACTTAATTGAACGCCACTTGATAAATAAGTCCAGTTTATTCTTCAAGTCGCGAATCATTCACTTCTCACTTGAAGAATAAACTTTGTTTACTCCTCAAACAAAAGTCTTTATTCAATGTGAATAGAGACTTCCGTTTGAGGAAGCCAGTAAATTGTATGACCATGTTCGAACAAAAGCAAATTGGTTGGTTGAAATCCGGTTAAACACCGAACTCAAACCAGCCAATCAGCTGCATAATAAAAAAATACACTTTTAAGGTGACAGCACCAAGTTTTTCCCCCAGCTTTCTATGAGCAATCTCATAGGGCAAATGAAATTACTTTACTAACGCTAGAAAATGAAGAACTCTCTTAGCAGAGGAAGACCTTTTAAGATCTTTTTACAACATGAGCTGGGTACTACAGATAAGGCTGTCTAAAAAAGTTGGAATCCGGTTAGACTAATCCGGTTAGAAAAGTCATTAACTTATACTATTATTCTTCGGGCAAATGCTTAATTTGAGTAATCAGTTTTTGTTCAACTGGGCTTAACTTTGAATTGAAAAATTCAGAAAGGTCTACGCCTAAAACTTTACAAATATGTGTGAGTGTTTTTAGGGACAATTTCGTTGTATTGTTTTCGATCGCTGAAACAAAAGACGGAGAAACAGCGATTTGTTCTGATAATTCCTTTGTTGTCATACCACTTAATTTTCGTAGTTCTTGAATTCTGTGTCCTATATCCATTTTATCCTCCTTCATCTTCATATAGAAAGCTTTCTTTAAGCGTCGAGACCTATTTTAGTTGGCATTACAGCATAAAGAAACCTATGAGTTGTTTTATAAACCTATAGATAAATTTTTATTTTATTATTTTCATCTACATGTTAATATTATTCGATATGAGTTTTTAAGAATTTGAAGAGGACGGTATTTATGCAAAAGTATAAAAAAGAATGGTTTGGTAATGTTAAAGGGGATATTTTAGCAGGAATTGTCGTTTGTTTAGCTTTATTCCCCGAAGTCATCGGCTTCATGTTGGTTGCGGGTGTAGAGCCCATTGTCGGGGTCTACGCAACCTTCTTTATTACAGCTGCTGCTGCATTCTTCGGTGGTCGGCCAGGGATGATTTCAGCTGCTGCAGGGTCAGTTGCATTAGTGTTGGCTCATTTAGTTGCTGAGTATGGGGTAGAATACCTTTTTGCTGCAACTATTTTAGCCGGAATTATACAGCTTGTATTAGGTTTGTTTAAGGTAGGAGAACTAATGCGCTACATTCCTAAGCCTGTTATGCTTGGTTTTGTAAATGCTTTAGGGATCATGATGTTCTTGTCTCAGTTGGATCATTTCAAAGGAGGCCCCATCTTACTAGTACTTGGAGTGATTGGGATTGCTATTATATTTTTAGCTCCTAAACTAACGAAAAAAATTCCTGCACCTATTATTTCAATTGTAGTCATTACAGCTCTCGTACTAGGATTGGATTTGAATGCACAATTATTAGGTGATCTAGGGTCTATTTCAAGTGAGTTGCCTAAATTTGGTATTCCAAGTGTGCCAATAAATGTAGAAACAGTGAGAATCATTTTACCAACTGCACTTTCGGTAGCTATTGTCGGTTTAGTAGAATCTTTATTGACCGCACAATTAGTAGATGAAATGACAAATGAACCAAGTGATAAAAACCGTGAGTCTATGAGTCAAGGGATTGGAAATATGCTATCTGGTTTCTTTGGTGGTATTGCTGGATGCGGTATGATCGGTCAAACCATTATTAACCTTAATTATGGTGGGATTGGTCGTTTAGCTACTTTCTTGTCTGGTTTTTTCATGTTGATGTCCGTAGTCTTATTCAATGAAGTAGTGTCAGCCATTCCAGTAGTAGCCTTGGCAACGGTAATGGTAGTCGTAGCTTTTGAAACCATTGACTGGAGATCGATTAAACGTTTGACTGTTATGCCCAAAGATGACAGTTTGGTTATGATTTTAACCGTGGCGATTGTATTAATTACACATAATTTAGCCTATGGTGTAGTTGCTGGAACCTTAGTCAGTGCTGTCTTTGCAGCCTTTAAAATGACGCATCTTCAAGTAGAAAAAGGTACAGAACAAGATGAGTATCATTATAAGGCACACGGGCATCTTTATTTCGCATCAGCGGAGAAGTTTTTAGACTTTTTTGTCCGTGACTTTGACCATGAAGGTGAATTAATTATCGATGTTAGTGCGATGACTTTATGGGATTCAACAGCTGTCGAAGCGATTGATAAATTAATCAGTAAAAACAAAGAATCCGGTGTAACTTTTATTAATGCGGATAATCAAAGCAAAAAATTATTTCAGAAGAATTCTACTCATAAGATGAAATAGTATTAGAGATAGGACCTCTGCAAAGGGATCTTTTTTATCTTATCATCAGTGATATATTTAGTAGAATCAAGTAGTTGAACTGAATTTAAACTAGTATTAGGTATAATAATGAAGTATAGTGTACGAAAATAGGAACAGAATCAGATGACTGAGAGGGACAACATGAGAAATATCAAAATGACGATTGAATACGATGGCGGAAGGTATTTGGGTTGGCAAAGGCTTGGAGACTCGAATAAAACCATTCAAGGAAAAATAGAGAATATCCTGAGTGAAATGACGGGAACTAAAACTGAAATCGTGGGTTCTGGGCGTACAGATGCCGGAACCCACGCTAAGGGACAAATAGCTAATTTCAAGACAGTATCTGATATGGAACTGGTTACGATGCAGGCGTTTTTTAATCGTTACCTCCCGCAAGATATTGTTGTAAAAGAGTTAGAAGAGGTTCCGGAAAGATTCCACTCTCGATATAACGCTGTTGGTAAACAATACAGCTACTATATTTGGAATAGTGTCGTGCCTTCTGCATTTGAACGCAATTACAGTTTCCATTATCCTGAAAAATTGGATATCGACAAGATGAATGAGGCTTGCAATAAACTTGTCGGAACTCATGACTTTATTGGATTCTCATCGCTTAAAAAGTCGAAAAAATCAACGGTTAGAACCATCAATGAAATTTCGATTCAGAAGGAAGGTAACCTGCTGCACTTTACATTTGTTGGAGAAGGTTTCTTGCATAAAATGGTTAGAATCATGATGGGGACGCTTCTTGAAATCGGAGCAGGGATGACAGAACCAGAATATATTGATACTATCTTCGAGAGTAAAATTAGAAGTAATGCTGGGATGACGGTGCCTGCTCAAGGTCTGTTCCTAGATGAAGTGTATTACAATTAAAGAGAAGTCACTTTAAAAAATCAAGTTATAAGAAACAAGGGCCTCCCAAAAACGAGATAAAAGTTTTTGAGAGGCCCTTGTTTCTAGCTTTATATGAATCTACTGCTATACTATTAAGTGCTGTTATACGAGGAGATGAACTTATGATTACTAAAACACTTTTTAACAACGAAAAAAACAAATGGATTAATATAAACACTGATAGTTCCGAAGAATTAAAGAACCTTTATCAAGATTACGAAATTGATGATGAAATAGCCGCTTATTCACTTGATAAAAACGAACGTGCTCATTTGGATTATGATCAACCAACGGATACTTTTGTATTGATTTTTAATGTACCTAATCAAAGCAAAATAGATGATCATTACGAAACCATTCCTATGACGTTTTTGATTAAGGATCTTCGTTTTATCACTATCTCGAATAGTAATAATCAGTATGTCATCTCGAAAATGGAGAAGTATTTAAAACGTAATCCAGATACTACTATATTTAAGTTTTTATTCAGCAGTTTATTGTTGATTACAGATTCTTATTTTCCTTTAGTAGAGGAAATAAACAGTGACAGAAAATGGATCAATGATAAGTTGAAAATAAAGACAACAAAACAAAATTTGCTATCTTTATCGAATCTAGAGACTGGAGTAGTTTACTTTGTTTCAGCCTCAAGACAAAATACAGTGTTGCTGGAACAAGTTAGAACGCATATAATTTACCGTGCGTTAGACGAAAGCGAAAGAGAACAGTTTGAAGATGCGTTAATAGAAGCGAAGCAGCTAGTTGAAATGACACAAGTGTCTTCACAAATTTTGCAGCAATTATCCGGAACCTATAACAATGTTCTAAACAATAATTTGAATGATACGATGAAAATTTTAACTGCATTGTCTATTTTGTTGACAGTGCCTACAATCATTACGGGATTTTTCGGCATGAACATGCCTCTTCCGTTAGAAAATAATCCTGCTGGCTGGTTGGTTACTATTGGCATTAGTGTGGTACTTTGGTTTGGACTATCTTATATTTTGCGAAAGTTAATGAATTAGGATGGCCGGAATATCCAAAAAAAGGCATCGAATTCCTAAAACAAAGATAATTTTTTGTGAGTCTATCTAGATGACTACATAGCACATTAATAGACGTTCTAATGTTACTAAGGTATAATTTGATGGATAAGTTATTTTAGAAAGACAGAAAGTGAAAGGTAGTCAAGAATGAAAACTATTACGATATTAGTTCCAGCATATAATGAAGAAGAAGTCCTTGAACAGATGTATCATGTGTTAGTTGATGTATGCAATCAATTAACCAACTATCACTTCGAGTTTCTTTTTGTCAATGATGGGAGTAAAGATAGAACGCTTGAAATTGTTAAACAACTTAAAGAAAAAGACGAGCGTGTGCAATATGTGGACCTTTCCAGGAATTTTGGCAAAGAAGTCGCTATGTCGGCAGGCTTTGATTATGCTAGTGGAGATGCGATGATCATCATGGATGCCGATTTGCAGCATCCGCCAGAAGCTATTGAAGAGATGCTCTATTGGTGGGAACAAGGGTATGACGATGTTTACGCTATTCGCAGAAAAAGAGAAGGCGAAAGCAAGCTCAAGAAATGGACATCAAAAACCTATTATAAATTATTGCAAAAAGTTTCCAAAGAAGAAATCATTCCGGATGCCGGAGATTTTCGCCTGCTAGATAAAAAATGTATCGAAGCCTTATCTCAGTTGAGAGAACATTCCCGTTACACTAAAGGGATGTACAATTGGATCGGATTCAAAAAGAAAGAAATCACTTTTGATGCTGATCCTAGAGCAGGTGGAGAAACAAAATGGAAGTTTGGTTCTCTGGTAACTCTTGCCATCAATGGAGTCACTTCTTACAGCACACTTCCCTTAAAAGTGTGGTCTTTAGTAGGGATGATTATTTCTTTACTTGGTTTCATCTACTTGTTTATTGAGATCATGCGGACGATTTTCTTTGGAAATACAGTTGCCGGCTATCCATCATTGATAGCGGGGGTGCTTTTCCTAGGCGGAATCCAACTGATTTCTTTAGGGGTTATTGGCGAATATTTGGGACGCGTATTTGTGGAAACCAAAGACCGGCCGCTTTATTTTGTACAAGAGACTTCTGAAGAAAAACGTCAGAAAAAAGAAGCTGCTACTAGTAATGAAAAAGAAAAAGAATAAGCAGAAAGCGTTGGTTTTGCATGATGGAATTAGTAAAAAAATTATATGTGAAGTATGAAGAAGTAATTGTTTATTTAGTTTTTGGTGTACTGACAACAGTCGTCAATATCGTCGTGTTCTATGTGATGGACTCTGTTTTGGGAGTACAGTATTTGATCGCAAATGCAGTAGCTATTGTTCTGTCGATATTATTTGCTTTCTTCACCAATAAAAAGTACGTGTTTAAATCAAAATCTGAAAGTTTTCAAAGTTGGTTGAAAGAATTTGTTTTATTTAGTGGATTTAGAGCTGTTTCTGGAATATTTGATATGTTGAGCATGTGGATACTAGTTGATTTTATATTAGTAGACACGAATATAGCTAAAATAGCCACCCAATTTATTGTGGTCGTACTAAATTATTTTTTCAGTAAATTCTTTGTCTTCAAACAAAAGAAATCAGATTGAAAAATAATTAGGAAGAAAGAGATTGGTGACTAATGTTATGAAACAACTAGGAATGACACAGAAAAAGAATACCGCAAATCTCTTTTTGTGGTATTCTCTTTTCTTTATCGTCATAATGACTTCGATTTATGGGTACTTTGTGTACAGCGGGACTTCTTTTATTTGGCAAAGTGACGGATTTACCCAACACTATTTATTGTTTGAAGACTATGTAAGTATGTGGCGGGAATTTTTACTGCATCCAACTGGTGGATTTCAATTTTGGGATTGGACGATCGGTTTAGGTGCGGATGTGATCACTTCTTACGGGTATTATGTAGTAGGAGACCCGTTTGTGTATTTAGGACTGCTATTTCCATCTAGTATGATGGAATTTGCTTTTCATTTTTTGATTGTGCTCAGAATTTACTGTATTGGATTAGCGTTTATTTTTTATGCTCGGAAATTGGGTTTCAGTAATTCTGGGATATTGGCAGGGGTTTTCGTCTATACTTTCGCCCATTATGTAACATTGAATGCTACAAGACATCCTTTCTTTTTGATGCCGATGGTGTTCTTTCCGCTTCTTTGCCTGGGTGTAGAAAAAATATTGCGCAATGAAACAGCCTTTTTATTCGCTGGAGTTGTATTTGTGAGTGCGGCGAGCAATTTTTATTTCTTCTATAAATTAACGATATTGATTTTTATCTACGCTATTTTTCGATATCTTGATCTATACCGTTTAGAAAAACCATTAAAAGAGTTTTGGAGTTATTTCTTCAGAGCTTTATATAGTTATTTAGTGGGTGTTTGCATGTCTGCGGTTGTGTTGTTCCCGGTGATTTGGGGATTCTTGCAATCATCAAGAGGATCAGGGGAAATGGCGAGCGGTATGACATTATACCCACTGCAATATTACATTGCTCTTTTAGCGAATGGATTTATTTCAGAAAGCTATTTATGGACTGTACTTGGGTTTGCTGGGATAGTCATGCTTGTCATCCCGCTGATGTTCACCAGACGGAAGTTATTCGGCTCTATTCCATTTATGTTGATCCTGTTTACAGTTATGCTGCTGTTTCCGCTATTCGGATCGATTATGAATGGGTTCTCTGGCCCATATAATCGCTGGACATTTGCTATTCCATTATTCTTAGGGATAGCAGTGGCACAATTTTATCAACACCGATTTGATTGGACAAAAAAAGATCGGCGAGCAATGGCGATAGGTGCACTTATTTTTGGCGTCTTATCGATCGTTCCGCAAGTGATAGACGGTTTTTCGCTTGCTCGAACAGTACCTTTGATTGCGGCACTAGCGGCATTGGCTGTCATCGTGACAGCTGCAAAACTCCAACATGTTGGCAAATGGGCAACGAAGCAGAGTAGTCTCGCTTCTTCGATCATTCTTTTATCGATCATCGCAAATGTGATTTTCAATGCGCAACAGTATTATTATCCATTTGGTCAAAATAAAATGTCCGCCTTGTTGGATTACGGAACAGCTGATGAGCAATACGCACAGGTATTTGATGGTGTGGAAGAAGAAATTCCTGATGTCGAAGAAGAGCCGTTTCGAATTGGTTTAACGGCAAAAGACAATCACATCAGAAACCATATGATTTACTTGGAACGAATGGGGATGACTTCTTATTTATCGATTACTAATGGTGCTGTGGCTGAATTTGCCAGCCAATTAGAAGTTGGATCGTTTCAATTGATCCAACCGGTCCGTAATGGATTTGACGATCGCCGCATTGCGAATCATGTCATGGGAGTCCAATATATCGTTACAGCTTTAAAGAATGAAAAATACTTGCCATACGGTTATGAAGTGGTTTATCGTTCAGAAGGAGACAATGCTCATTTAGTAGCTGAAACGGATCAGGCATATCCATTTGCTTATGCGAATGACGCTTTTATGAGCAATACGGAGTTCGAGAAGTTGAATCCGGTGGAAAAAGAAGAATTTCTTTCGACTGGTTTTACGGCTGATGAAGAAAAGGTGGACTCCGCTAAACTGGCTTTATTTGAGGATCGTTTAACGACTCAATCTGTGGATACAACGATCAGCAGTCAAGATGAAGAAAAAATAACCATAGACGGCGATAAAATTTACGTTCAAGACAGTGATGGAAAAATAGCGATTCGCATCAATGATCTGGAAAATATTCGTAACAGTGAAGTGTATGTTTATTTAGAAGGACTCAATCATGAACCAAAACCGAGAGAATCTCTAAACAGAGTGAATACGAGTTTTAATACAACAGTAGCATTTAATGACAGAAATAAAATTATCCATCAATCCGACGAATTAAGCTTTAGTTCGTATATTCATCGAGAAAAAATGTTGTTCAACTTAGGTTATCAATCTGGAGATGAATCAGATACAATCACGCTTCAGTTTGAAAAGCCGGGAGTATATGACTTGGAAGAGATTACGGTCTATGCTCTGCCAATGGATGAAGCCTACGATGATAAAGTAGCTGAGAAGCGCGAAAACCAGTTGATGATTACGAACTTTGAAAATGAACGAGTCTCTGGTACGATTTCTTCAACAGAAGACACCGTGTTAGTAACTTCGATGCCGTATTCAATAGGGTGGTCAGCAAAGATCAATGGAGAAGAAATAGATCCGATCAAAGTGAATTATGGCTTTATCGGGATTCCACTTGAAGCTGGGGAATCTGAGGTACTATTCTCTTACCAGACTCCTTTTTTTAAAACAGGTTTAGTCGTTAGTGTGATCGGTTTTGCATTGTATGGTTTTGAATGGTGGAGATTTAAGAAGAAAGTTCAGTCATAATAAAACAGCGCAAAAGGCTAGGTAAAATGGACTAGTCTTCTGTGCTGTTTTTATTGACTCTTCATCTTCTAACGTTGGTAAAGAAATTTCCTCCGGCCTATGGGGTTACTTGTGGAAAGCCATGGGAACGCCTTGGCCGAATACCACATCTCAAGGCTTGCAAGCGTCAAACTTAGTGTAACGGCTAAAGCCGAACAATAAGTAATTGCCATGATTGTTGCTGCTTCAGCAGCTTACAAGCATGGTACCCTTGGGCGTACGCCCACAGTGTTTCCTTTTTTTTGCATCCTTATTCATGGCTATAAGCAACCCCATACTCCTCCATAAATTTCTAAGAATGAGTTTTTAAAAGGTTTAGCATTGAAAAGGAAACTATTTTTATTCATTAACGTCAAATATTATAGAACCTTTTTATTTAGCGTTCTTTTAACGTACTGATATGCTGTACATTCTCCAAATCAATGATTTCATTTACTACACGAGATAAAGGGAAATCTTCTGGAAGTCCAACAGTATAGTAATTGGAGTAGGCAGGAGCCTGATTTTCAGTGCTGTCTAAACTATGCTGTTCACTGAATAGTTTGATGTTGTTTTCAATGAAATACTGTTTTATGGCCTCTTGGGTTTCTTTGCCGATATATTTGATATAAATCAGATTCATATTGGGGGAACCGAATAAACGTTTAATAATTCTTAATACGAGCAAAACAGCGACTGTACTGGCAACCGTCAAGAAGTAATACCCCATTCCAACAGAGATGCCAATTCCGGCAATTGCCCAAATAGAAGCGGCAGTCGTTAAACCAGAGACATTTCTTTTAGTGACAATAATGGTTCCAGCACCTAAAAATCCAATACCGCTGACGATCTGAGCTGTTAAACGAATAAAATCTGTACTAAGCGTACCGGCTAGATCAGGATTTTCAATCACAGTTTCAATAATATCAAAACTGGCCTCAACTTGAGCCATCGCCATCACTGCAGCACCCACACACACCAGCATATGGGTCCTTAGACCTGCGTCGTGCCCTTTTGCTTCGCGTTCAAAACCGACAGCACTTCCGCACAGGATAGCTACGCTAATGCGAATGAGAATTTCTATATTGCTTAATTCATACATGCAGATCCCCCTTTCTATTTTCTCAAAATAAAGCACTAAAAAGGTGTTATGCTCTTATTTTTAATATAGCTTTACGGTGTAAATTTGTCAAAAAGGAACGTAAGAATAAACAGAAATTAAAAAAAGATTAAAATTTTGAAAACGATTTATTTTTTGATTGTTTTTGAACGTTAATGGTGGTAAAGTAATGGTGAAGAGGGGGCTTATAATGTTAACAGAAGAACGTTATAAATATATATTAGATAAGTTAGCCCAGCAAGGACTAGTAAAATCACAAGACTTAATGAAAGAGACAAACTGTTCAGAATCTACTATTCGAAGAGACTTAGACGTATTAGAAGAACAAGGATTGTTAGTCCGTGTTCATGGAGGAGCAAAACGAGTTTATGAAGTTGAACGAGAACTTCCTGTAGTAGAAAAAACACTCAAAAACGTTCAAGAGAAAAAAGAAATCGCCGAGTATGCAGCAATGCTGGTCAAAGATGGAGATACGATATTTCTTGATGCTGGAACTACAACGTTGTATATGATTCCATTCTTAAAGCATAAGAATATCCGTATTGTCACTAATGCGGTACAGCAAGCCAGTTTGTTGGCTGATCAGAACAATGATGTGATATTGATTGGCGGAGTATTAAAAAACACCACTAAAGCGGTCATCGGGGCTATTGGATTAACTCAACTGAGCCAATACCGATTCAATAAAGTTTTTCTAGGCATTAACGGCATCGATATTGAATATGGACTAACTACGCCAGATCCCGAAGAAGCAGCTATCAAAAAACAAGCTGTTAAAAATAGTGCCAAAGTATTTGTTTTGGCAGACAAAACGAAATTTAACAAAGTTACATTTGATAAAGTGGACAATATTGAAAATGCTATTCTTGTCAGCAACGAATTGGACAGAACAGAATTTGAAGCCTACTTCAAAGCCACAACTATAATGGAGGTAAAACATGATTTACACAGTAACATTGAATCCATCGATTGATTACATTGTTAAAATTCCAGCTATTCAAGCGGGAGAATTAAATCGGATGGAGAGCGACATAAAGCTTCCAGGGGGAAAGGGTATAAACGTCTCTCGTGTACTCAATAACCTAGGCCAAGCCACAACAACTTTAGGATTTCTTGGAGGATTCACAGGTCATTTCATTTCAAATTGGCTGACTCAAGAAGCTATTCAAACCCGTTTTATTGAAATCAAGGAAGACACACGAATCAACGTAAAAATAAAAGCAGATGTAGAAACAGAGATCAATGCTGCGGGACCAGCTATCACTCAAGAAGAAGCAGATCAATTGCTGCAGCAACTAGATGAGTTGACTGTTGAGGATGTAGTTGTGTTATCGGGAAATAAACCGCCAACACTTCCAGCTGATTTCTACCAAAAGATGATTGAAAAAATCACTTCTCATGGCGCTCAATTTATTATTGATACAGCGGGAGAAGAATTATTGAATGCCCTTAGTTCTAATCCGTTGCTAGTAAAACCGAATCATCACGAACTAGCTGATTTATTTGATGTTTCATTCCAGTCGGTAGAAGAAATGATTCCTTATGGGAAAAAATTGCTTTCTTTAGGAGCAACCTATGCAGTTATTTCTATGGCAGGAGACGGAGCTTTATTCTTTACGAAAGAAGCTGTTTATCAAGCCAATGTACCTAAAGGGAAAGTGAAAAATTCAGTTGGTGCTGGAGATTCAATGGTTGCAGGATTTATAGGAACACTAGTAGAAACAAACGATGAACTTGAAGCTTTCAAGAGAAGCGTCGCGACAGGTAGTGCAACAGCTTTTTCTGACGACTTGGCAACAAAAGCTGAAATCGAATCGCTCATCAACGAAGTACAGATTTCTAAAATAGATTAGTGGAACTTTAATAGGAGGAATTGAGTATGAAGATCAACGATATTTTGATCAAAGATGTTATGATCATGGATCTGAAAGCACAGAGCAAAGAAAGTGCTATTGATGAAATGATCGGCAATTTAAAGAAACATAATCGAATCAGCGATGTAGCAACATTTAAAGAAGGAATCATGAAGAGAGAGCAACAAACGTCTACAGGTCTTGGAGACGGAATCGCTATGCCTCATGCAAAAAATAAAGCTGTGAATGAAGCAACGGTTTTATTTGCTAAAAGCAATGAAGGGATCGATTATGATTCATTAGACGGCCAACCTGTTTATTTATTCTTTATGATAGCGGCTCCTGAAGGCGCAAATGACATTCACTTGCAAGCTTTAGCTAATTTATCTCGCTTTTTGATTCGTCCAGATTTTGTAGAATCGTTAAAAAATGCCTCAAGTGCTGATGAAGTACAAGAATTGTTTGAAAAAGCAGAAGAAGTAGAAAATCAGGATGCTGTTACGGAAGCTCCTGAAGAAAATACTGTTTCTGAAAGACCCTTTGTCGTAGCTGTTACAGCTTGTCCTACAGGTATAGCACATACGTTTATGGCTGAGGATGCTTTGAAAAAGAAAGCAGCTGAAATGGGCGTAGACATCAAAGTAGAAACAAACGGAAGCGGTGGAATCAAAAACCGCCTAACGACTCAAGACATCGAACGTTCTGTGGGTGTTATCGTAGCGGCGGATAAACAAGTTGAAATGGCTCGCTTTGACGGTAAACCAGTATTGCAACGTCCGGTAAGTGACGGTATTCGAAAAACAGAAGAGTTGATTACAAAAGCCATCAATAAACAAGCGCCGATTTTTTCATCTGGCGGACAAAATAGCGAGTCAACGGTAGATAACGAAGAAAAAGGATCTGTATGGAACCGGGTTTATAAAGATTTAATGAATGGGATTTCACACATGCTGCCATTTGTAGTTGGTGGTGGGATCTTAATGGGTCTGTCATTCTTGTTTGAGAACCTGTTAGGTAAAGAAAGTGAAGTATTTCTATTCTTAAACTCTATCGGTAATCATGCATTTGGGTTCTTGATCCCGATTTTAGCAGGGTATATTGCCCTTAGTATTGGCGATCGACCAGCTTTGATGCCTGGTATGGTCGGTGGAGTAATGGCTGTAGCAAGTAACGCAGGATTCTTAGGCGGTTTGGTAGCTGGTTTCTTAGCAGGATATTTGATGATCGGTTTGCAAAAAGGTTTGAGCAATCTGCCTAAGTCATTAGAAGGTATCAAAGCGATTTTATTGTTCCCAGTACTTGGTTTATTGCTTATTGGATTATTGATGTATTTCATTGTAGGACCGATATTTGGTTCGATCAATGCAGCGATGATCAGTTTCTTGGAAAACTTAGGAACTGGAAATGCTGTTATATTAGGTGCTTTACTTGGTGGTATGATGTCTATTGATATGGGAGGCCCATTCAATAAAGCTGCTTATGCCTTTTCAATCGGAATCTTTACAGATACTGGCGATGGAAGTTTGATGGCAGCCGTTATGGCTGGTGGAATGGTGCCGCCTTTAGCTATCGCTTTAGCAAGCACTTTCTTCAAGAATAAATTCAACGCTGATGAAAGAAAATCAGCTCTTTCAAACTATGTGATGGGAATTTCGTTTATCACTGAAGGAGCCATTCCGTTTGCTGCAGCTGACCCAATGCGCGTAATTGGTTCTTCAGTAGTAGGTTCTGCTATTGCAGGGGGCTTGACTCAATTGTGGAATGTAACAGTTCCAGCGCCTCATGGTGGAATATTTGTAGCAGGACTATCTAACCATGTTGGATTGTTTGTCTTATCCATTGTAATCGGAATGGTAGTAGCTGCTGTGATTCTTGGCTTATGGAGAAAACCAGTAGCAGACGAAGATTCAGCTTTAGATCTTAAATAGAAGAATAGGTGCATAAGAGAAAGATGACGTCGGCAGGTGAAAACTTGCTGACGTTTTTTTTAAGGGTCTAATCTTCTAAGAAAAAACTTTCTTTGGAAGAGTGAACCAAGTATAGTACCTTGTTTTATATCAGATGATTCTCTATATAAAAACAGTTGCTCAGTAAGAAGAATCGTCTCTTCCTGCTGAGCAACTGTTTAATTTGATTACAGAATCACATAGTAAATCATAATGCCTGCTATTCCTGAAAGAATCATCACATGGATGGGGCCTAGTTTTGTCTTGCGTAAAAGTACTAACCCAATCATAAAGAGTATAACTGAAATCCAATTTAGGTTTCCGAGAGCTATAGGGAAGTTTGCTGCTCCAAACATAGCCGTCAAAAAGATGGTTAACCCAGCAGAAGCGATCAACGCCACTACAGCTGGACGTAAACCCTTAAGGATACCATCCATAAGTGGGATTCCTTTATATTTATAATACAATCTAGCTAGCAGGACTACAATAATGCAGGAAGGAGCAATACAGCCAAGAGTTGCGACAACAGACCCAGGGAGACCTGCTACTTTTGTACCTACAAAAGTAGATGTATTAATGGCAATAGGTCCAGGAGTCATTTGAGATATTGTAACGATATCAATAAACTCTGTACTCGATAACCAATTGTTTTGATGGATCACTTGTTCTTCGATCAAAGGTAAAGCTGCATAGCCGCCACCAAAACTAAAGAGACCTACTTGAAAGAAACTCCAAAATAATTTTAAGTAAACCATGTTTTATGAATCCCCCTTTTGATTATGAGGCCCTTGTAGTGAAGTGTAAGCTCCAACAGCACCACAAATAAGTAAAATAATCACGATATTGATGTTCAAGAATATCGCAGCAATAAAGGCTAGTACCATCATCACAATAGGCAAAACTTGCTTATCTTTAATGATTTTTGCGGACATATCAACCACTACGCTGACAATAACTGCAGCAACACCAGCTTGCATTCCTAGTAATAAAGCACTGACTACAGGGTTGTCTCTAAAAGCTTGGTAAAAGAAAGAAATAATCGTAATGATGAACAATGGGGGGAGAATTGTCCCAATAACGGCTATTAAAGAGCCTAATATACCTGCCATTCGATACCCAACAATAATGGAGGTGTTAACAGCAATAGGGCCTGGAGCAGATTGACCAATGGCTACCAGATCCAACATCTCTTCTTCATCGATCCATTGAAGCTCTTTTACAAATCGTTTTTGCATAAGCGGAACAATTACATATCCTCCTCCAAATGTAAAAGCACTTAATGTTAATGTAGAAAGAAACAATGTCCAGTAAAACTTAATATCTTTTTCCATTTGAACCTCCTAAAAAAATCTAGTACTTACTACATTATACTGTAAACAACACCGCGAATCATTTCAACCTTTTAAGAAAACAAATGATTTTTGGAAGGGAATAAAAAACAAAAGAATTCTCTTTCAATCTAAATATGATATGCTTAATAAAGAAAACCGCATGGATAAAGTGAATATTTGCTCTTAAGCTGAAAAAGAAAATGCGGTAAAATGGTAGTAAGATTATATATAGTAGGAGATAGCAGATGAATTTATTAGTGACTTGTAATGAAAATTACTTACCTCCTCTCAGAACGATGTTGTGGTCAGTATTTAAAACAAATACAGAAGAAACGCTCGCTATTTATTTTATGCATAATGACATGCGCAACATGAAACTGCAAGAGATAAATGACTTCATTGTGGCTAACGGACATGAGTTTTTTCCAATTAATTGCCATGATTTATTTGAAATGGAAACGACGGTTAATCGGTATTATTCGATTGAAATGTACTATCGTTTATTAGCTCCATTTGTGTTGCCAGAAGATTTGGAAAGGATTCTGTATTTAGATCCAGATATTGTCAATCTGAATCCTATAACGGATTTTTATTATCAAGATTTTAAACAGAACTTATTTGTAGCAACTACGCATGATTATTTGACGAAATGGATCCAGCCGATCAACAATATTCGATTGAATATGTTAGAATCAAAAGGGTATTTTAATACAGGAATCATTCTGATGAATTTGCCTGCCATTCGAGCAAGCAAACAACAAGGAGACATTTTGTCTGTGATCGAATTGTACAAAAAAAGATTGTTGTTACCAGATCAAGATGTTTTTAATCACTTGTATTGGGATTCTATTTTGGAAGCAGATTGGAGAATTTATAATTTAGATCCACGTTATTATTCAAAAGCCAATCTCATTTTTCCAAAAGATTACAATGTGGAATGGGTAGAACAGGAAGTAGTCTTTATCCATTATTGCGGAAAGCAAAAACCATGGAATAAAAGAGAAGACTACAAATACAAATTAGGTGAGTATTATCACCAATATGAAATGGAACACAGAGCAGGAGATACTTTGGATCTGGCACTGGAAGAACAATAACAGAATGAGAATAAGAAAGAAGGAATACTTGATGACAAAACATTATGACTATATAGCTATCGGTGGCGGTAGTGGTGGAATTGCTTCTATTAACCGAGCAGGAATGCATGGAGCAAAGGTAGCTTTAGTAGAAGCGAATGAACTTGGCGGAACTTGTGTCAATGTCGGTTGTGTACCTAAAAAGGTTATGTGGCATGGAGCGCAATTAATGGATGAAATGAATTTATATGCGGAAGATTATGGAATCAGTATTTCAGATAAAAAGTTTGATTTTGCCAAATTAGTATTGAATAGAGAAAAATACATTGATCGTTTGCATACTGTATACGAAAGCGGCTTGAACAGCAATCATGTAGACTTGATCAGAGGATTTGCTACATTTGTAGACAATCACACGATCGAAGTAAATGGTGAACAGTATACGGCGGATCATATTTTGATTGCCACAGGAGGACGTCCTTCAAAACCTAACATTCCAGGAGCAGAATTAGGTATCGATTCCGATGGTTTCTTTGCATTAAATGAACTGCCTGAGAGAATCGCTATAGTTGGAGCAGGATACATTGCTGTAGAATTAGCTGGAGTAACCCATGGATTTGGAGTAGATACGCATTTATTCGTCCGCAAACACGCTCCATTAAGAACATTTGATTCTATTATTAGTGAGGGATTGGTAGAAACGATGGAACGAGAAGGCGCTACGTTACACACATTTGCCGTTCCAAAAAAAGTTGAAAAAGAAGCAGATGGTAGTTTAACGATTCATTTTGAAGATGGCGCTACTCATAATACAGATACCATTATCTGGGCTATCGGACGTGAAGCCAATACTGAAAACCTCAATTTAGAAGCTACCGATGTTGAATTGACTCCAGCAGGACATGTCAAAGTGGATGAATACCAAAACACAACGGTTGAAGGGATTTATTCAATCGGAGATGTTACAGGCCGAATTGAATTAACACCTGTAGCTATCGCAGCAGGACGTCGTTTATCGGAACGATTGTTTAATGGGAAAACTACGGAGAAATTGGATTACACAAATATCCCATCCGTTATTTTCAGTCACCCGCCGATTGGAACAATTGGTTACACAGAACAAGAAGCGATTGATTTACACGGATCAGAAGACATTAAAGTGTACCAAGCGAAATTTACTTCAATGCACAGTTCGATCACAAAAAATCGCCAAAAAACCTATATGAAATTAGTCTGCCAAGGGCCAGAAGAAAAAGTGATTGGTTTGCATGGGTTAGGGAATGGAATGGACGAAATGCTGCAAGGATTTGCCGTGGCCATCAAAATGGGAGCTACCAAAGCAGACTTCGACAACACAGTAGCCATCCACCCAACAGGAGCAGAAGAATTTGTAACTATGAGATAGAGAGAGCGGAGTAAGGCGTTTAGCTCTCCGAACAAAATAGAAGCAACACTAGTCAGGTGCACTTTACCTGACTAGTGTTGCTTCTATTTTTGGGCGTGTGAGCTGCCTTACGCAGCTCGTTTTAAAAAGAGAGTGAAGTAAGGCGTTTAGTTCTATTGTTTGGCATATGCTCTGTCCTACACACCTCGTTTTAGAAGTAGTTTGTTTTGGCTTATTGTACGGAATGGGAAAAAACAGTATTCAGGTACCGTATATCACAAAAGAGGTGAAAAAAGCAGTTGAATTGTGAGCTATAGGGGTTCTAGCTCACAAAAGAAGTGGTAAAAGTAGTTGAATTGTGAGGTATAGGGGTTCTAGCTCACAAAAGAGGTGAAAAAAGCAGTTGAATTGTGAGGTATAGGGGTTCTAGCTCACAAAAGAGGTGAAAAAAGCAGTTGAATTGTGAGGTATAGGGGTTCTAACTCACAAAAGAGGTGGAAAAAGCAGTTGAATTGTGAGCTATAGGGATTCTAGCTCACAAAAGAAGTGGAAAAAGCAGTTGAATTGTGAGCTAGAAATTTTTAAATTCAAAATTGAACCAACTTAGACTTTCTACCAATGCTAAGTGATGAAAATATCCCAAATAACTAATAATAGTTAAAAAATCCGTTTTCACACAATGTATTCAGTCGGTTATTTAAAACAACCTGCAAAACACGAACATTAGAAACTTTTAATCACTCATTATATGATTTTTCCTTGTCATTTTATGATGTAGCTCCTATAATGAGGAAGCAAAAGAAAACTTCTAATATAATTTAAGCGATATGGGCTTTGAGTTTCTACAGACCACCGTAAACGGTCAACTATTAGAGAAATAAAGTGTGGAACATTTTTCCATGCTATAAAAGTGTATTTGTGGATTATTAAACGGACCTTATTTTTGTTTATTCCCCACAGCCGCCTCTTATTTCTTTAACCAGTTTAAATTCAAACTTGCTGTAGCTTATATTTTATAAAGAAAAATAGTATCAATCTTTCTTTTGTAAATAAGAAAAAGGTAGGCTACAAGACAATGGAAAATTTTTTCAAATTTAAAGAAAATAACACAACTCTTTCTACAGAAATCATTGCAGGATTAACAACCTTCTTTGCTATGTCATACATCATTTTCGTCAACCCGGCAATTTTGTCTTTAACTGGAATGCCTTCACAAGCAGTTTTCCTAGCAACATTGATTTCTGCAGCAGTCAGTACTTTAGTCATGGGATTATTTGCTAATGTACCTTATGCATTGGCACCCGGTATGGGCTTAAATGCTTTTTTCACTTATACGGTTGTATTTGCCTTAGGATTTACATGGCAAGAAGCACTAGCGATGGTATTTTTGTGTGGATTGTTCAATATTTTAATTACTGTCACAAAAATCCGCAAAATGATTATTCACTCTATTCCAATGGGATTACAACACGCTATCAGTGGAGGAATCGGTGTTTTTATCGCTTACATTGGAATCAAAAATGCAGGTTTCCTTCAATTTACTTCTGAACCAGGAAACATCCAAACCATCAACAATGCTCCATTTGACGCTGCAAATTCAGCTTATGAAGGAGGAATCTCCAGCATCGTAAGCGGTGGCGGGATCGTTCCTGCGTTAGTTAACTTCACAAGTCCAGGCGCTCTTTTAGCTTTAATCGGGTTGATCGTTACAGTTATTTTGATGGTCATGAATGTCAAAGGTGCTGTTTTAATCGGAATCGTTGCAACCACCGTTATTGGTATTCCAATGGGAGTAGTAGACATCTCCAGTATTTCTAATCCGGCTAATTCTTTAGGAAATGCATTTAGTGAACTTGGGGAAACATTTGGTGTGGCATTAGGCTCACAAGGGTTAGGTTCTTTATTCAGTGATCTTTCTCGTATGCCTTTAGTGTTGATGACTATTTTTGCTTTTAGTTTGTCAGATGTATTTGATACGATCGGTACATTTATTGGTACTGGTCGAAAAACAGGTATCTTCTCACAAGAAGATGAAATGGCTTTAGATGACAGTGCTGGATTTAAAACAAAAATGGATAAAGCTCTTTTTGCAGATGCCATCGGAACTTCTGTTGGAGCTATTTTAGGAACATCTAATACCACTACTTACGTGGAAAGTGCAGCCGGTATCGGTGCAGGGGGAAGAACTGGTATGACAAGTGTAGTAATAGCGCTCTTGTTCTTATTGACTAGTCTGTTTTCTCCATTAGTGTCCATCGTTCCAACTCAAGCAACTGCACCAGCTTTAATCATGGTCGGAGTTTTAATGATGTCATCGTTCATGGAAATCAAATGGGATGATTTGGAAGAAGCTGTGCCAGCATTCTTCGCTTCTATTTTTATGGGATTGGCATACAGTATCTCTTATGGTATCGCAGCAGGCTTTATTTTCTATATCATTGTTAAAGTAGCAAAAGGCAAAACAAAAGAAATCCATCCAGTATTGTGGTTTTCAGCAGGACTATTTGTTTTGAACTTCTTGATTTTAGCTTTCATTTAAACTTAATTTTTAATCACAGAGCTGAAGCAAATTTTTATTGCTTCAGCTCTTTTTGTTCGCCCAGCATGGGCGAACTCTAACGGGTGCAAGTCCCGAATGCGACCTGACAGTGGTAAGCATATAGCTGACGGCAAGGGTGTCCACCGTGAGGTGGAATCTGAAGACAAACTATATTTAGTCAAGAGAAAAAATTGAAATATGTTTCAATAAAAACATTCATAAAAATGGGCATAACAAATAAGCTTAATTTTTTTAAAAATTAAGCTTAGACTTTTTCGACATAGGTCACATTATTTTTTAGTAAATGAAAAATAATACGTACTAACTTTTTTGCAACATGACTTAAAGCAACGTTGTAATGTTTTCCTTCTCTAATTTTCTTCTGCATATAATTGCGGAATAAAGGTGAATGAATGGCAACTAATCGTGCAGCCTGATGTAAAGCCCATCGCAAAGAAGAGGAACCCCGTTTCACCATTTTTCCTTTTCCATCATGGCTTCCTGACTGATTAACCGAAGGTTCCATCCCTGAAAATGCAAGTAATTGTGCTGGATTTTTAAAATTATTGATATTTCTCACTTCTGCAAGAATAACACTCCCTAAGCGATTTGATATGCCAGGGATACTCGTAATCGGAGAATTAAGTTGACGCATGAGTACATCGATTTGCTTATCTACTGCCTTAATTTTCACAGTATAGAATTCAATGATTTCAATGGCTTGTATCATTTCTAGTTCAAGAATAGTTGAGACTTGACCAATAGAATTTTTAGCCAGATACCGAATTTCTTCCGCTTCTTTTTGTCCTATCTTACCTTGTGAAGCCTTTGAAAGAGTGGAGATTAGTGTAGATAGATGAGATTTCCCTAACGCTTTAGGAGAAGGATATTTTTTTAAGAGAGCAAAAATATAATTGTGATGCAAAGAAGTAACATAATGAGAAAGTTCAGGAAACATTAGGTCAACGAGCCGAACATATTGAACCTTACTCTCTGACCTATATTTTCCAAGCCGTGATCTATTTCTAGTGAGAAACTTAAGGTCAGTTAGACTTTCATCAGGAAAAAATCGTTCAGCCCTAGAGTCGCTCATTAACTTCCTCGCAATGAGTTTTGCATCTTTTTTATCTGTTTTTGTTTTTCTTAAAGTAGTGGATTTAGAGAATTCTTTTATCAAAATTGGATTGTATGAGAATACTGAATATTTCTCATTTCTTAAAAACGAAAGAAGGTTAAAACTATAATGGCCTGTATCCTCTAAGGCAATTTTTATTTTGCTTTTTATAGAGCCCTCATCCTGCTTTAATATGGTTTCACGAAGAGTATGGAACCCGAATTTACTATTCTCAATTGTTAAGTGTTCTTCTAAAATAGTGCCATCTGAATCTATTATACAAATATCGTGTTTCTTTTTAGAAACATCAATCCCAACAAAAATCAAAAAAACCAACTCCTACTATTTTGTACACTGCTAAGTTCACAGGTTATCTTTGTAAATTGGATCCTTGTGTCAAATTAAACGTTATACGTTAACAAACTCATTACCAATTAAACAAAGACCTGTGGTCAGAGCCTTCAGAGACCAGTCACTAAAAGTGCTGTAAGGAAGCCAACAAATCCACAGTGCCTATAACGATTATATAAGAAAAATAACTTAGGCTTAATTATTCTAATAATCGCCTAAGTTCAATATACAAGGAAGCCCAAGGCAAAACTCTGGTCTGACGAACAGAAACCATATAAGAGGTGAGTCGAGTGGATAAGGCTGCGAAAGAAGCTGAAGTCCGATAACTGTTATAACTCGAAGCATAAATGTGGCAGA
>NZ_JBGQQT010000027.1:0-23134 GCF_045528345.1 Desemzia sp. FAM 23989
GTCCTCATTTCAGTAAAAGTGCAAGGTTTTGTTTAACATCCTATAAAAAACCCTTGCATCTATTATATCAATCATTAGTTGTAAAAGGCAGCAGAATAAGCATAGTTTATTATTCAGTAGACATTAAATAGTTAGTAAGATAGGAGAGTGGAAAAATGGTTAATCAAGATACACATCATGTAGTACCTAACCATAATGGCGGATGGGATGTCAAGAGGGGTGGCGGTCAGAGGAGTAGTAACCATGCTAATACAAAAGTAGAGGCAGAAAAAATTGCTAGAAAAATTAGTGTTAATCAAGGAACTGAGTTAGTAATTCATGGGAAAGATGGAAAGATTCAGCGAAAAGACTCACATGGTGGAAACGATCCTTTTCCACCTCAAGGCTAAAACAGATATTAATTAAATTAAGAAGATATGAGTAGAAAATTACTCATATCTTTTTTGATACAGTCCTTATCAACTTTTTCTTCTTATAAATGAAATAATGTATTCTATAGTTTAGTTGTTGTCTAATAATGATTCAATAGCCATAACTTTGCCTGTTGAAGAAATTTTATTGAAACTTTAATTGGAATTTTCGAAAACTTATGATTAATTTTTGAATCAATAAAAAAATTTGAGCTCTAAGCATATAAAATTTATATGTTAAACTTATCTTGCATATAGCACATAAAAAAGTAACTACACAACTACATTCAATAAAAGAGGAGAACAAATGAATCATCAAATAAGAAAAATCATTGAGAGCTGGATACTTATAGAGTATTTAAGTACGGGGCAATTGCCTGATAAAGACGATCAGAAACGGTTGTTAAAAGATGAGGTAATAGTAACTGAAGCAGGGAATAAAAGTTATGTCTATTTAGGGGCATACCATCTATTCAAAATGAATGAGTTGGTGAGAAGGTATTTAAAGGATAGCAGTGAAATCATCAATGAAGATTATACTTTAAATTATGCAGCTTCTATCCAAATAGATGAAAATGGGAAGTACATCCAAGACAGCCTGTTTATTCCGCAAATGCAGTTTTTCGTGAAATTTATTGTGAAAGGCTCTGCTACTCTAGATAAGCTTATCTCAGAAATGAAATTTGAAACTGAGAACTTGAATAAAGAAGTTGCAGAGATTCTTGAAGATGGTGTTTCTTATGACACTTTAAAACAAGTAGAAAAGCACTTAGTAGAATATTTTGAAATTACTGCAATTGTTAAACCCTATATTTATACGTTGCAAAATCAATCAGAAGAACCGAGTGAAGTAAATAGCCTGTTCATTTCGGATTTGGAATTTATGTTAGCTAACGATAGTCCTTCGCCAACTTTAGACCTGTATTTAAAGGGCAGTGATAACTACCTCGATATCAATGAAAATCAGAAATTGATCGATGAAATCCTTACGCTAGACCATTTGCCGAATGGGAGATGGCCGTCCAATAATAACTACAAATTGTCTTTGATGCAGCAAGTAGCGGTTAATTTGGTATTGAATGAAAAAAGGGATATCTATTCTGTCAATGGTCCGCCTGGCACAGGGAAAACGACCTTATTAAAAGATATTTTTGCAAATCTGATCATTGAACGAGCTGAAAAAATGGCTGTATTTAAGAAACCGGCTGATGCATTTAAAAGTATTGGAAAAGTAGATATCAATGGCTTTAAAGCGAATCGGTATAAGATAGATTCAAGCATCCGAGGTTATGGGATGGTGGTAGCTTCATCGAATAATGGAGCAGTAGAAAATATCTCAAAAGATCTGCCTAAAAGCACGGAAATCATCCATAAAAATGATGCGTTCTCTGAAAATGACGTGCCTTTTTCTGAATTGATCAAACAAGTAGATTTGTTCCCAGAATACGTTCAACACATATTTGATCCAGATAATGATCAAGTACCAATAGATAAATTCGCTAATCATTGGGGACTATTTTCAGTACCGATGGGAAAACGAAGAAACATGAATAATGTCTTTTCTACTTTATTATCAGAGAAAAAGCTGGAGGATGGAAGTATCTTACCTAGTTTATACAATAAACTGAAAGAAGAGACTTTTGAATTAGCTGATTGGAATACTTCGATACAGGCATTTGAAAAAACGAAACAAGAAATTGCACAAGAAAAAGAGACCATCAGAAAACATGCATCAGCTATGAAAAGAATCACACACCTTAAAAGAAAAATAGCTGATCTAGATAAGATACAATTGGGTATACAACAAATCGATAAAGATATTCAGTTCAATAAGGAACAAAAAGAACTGTTGCCTAAATCCTCGTGGCTTCAACGCTTACTTGGCAAAAAAAATCCAGAGGTCGAAAAAATCAATAAAAAGCTATTACACCTTAATCAAGAAAAATACGATAAAGAAAAAGTTGTTCATGGGTTAGAAGGATTAAAGCAACAGCTAGATTCTGATCAACGAAATCTAAAAGAATTGGAAGAGCATTTTAAAGAAGATCCTTATGAAGTTTTTGATGATGATATGTGGGAAGAAGAGAATTACGCTAAGCGTCAATTATCTATCCCTTGGGTGACGCGCAGACTCAATTATTTACGTGGGAAATACTTCATTCAAGCACTAGAGGTGCACAAACTGTTTAATGTAGCCAATTCTGGTAAATTTTGGTCTGCTTTCAATGTGATCAGTAAAAAGCAGCAGATAGATATAAAC
This sequence comes from Desemzia sp. FAM 23989, assembly GCF_045528345.1. Lineage (NCBI taxonomy): Bacteria > Bacillati > Bacillota > Bacilli > Lactobacillales > Carnobacteriaceae > Desemzia > Desemzia sp. FAM 23989. The sequence continues at coordinate 2,671 of NZ_JBGQQT010000027.1, forward strand.
AACCAAGAAAATCGTGAACTATTAAAAGAATCTTGGGACATTTTCCATTTGGTCATTCCGGTAGTCAGTACTACATTTGCAGCCTTAGGCAATATGTATAAAGGACTAGGAATAGGTTCAATTGATTATCTTTTCATAGATGAAGCAGGGCAAGCTGTCCCTCAAGCTGCTGCAGGTGGAATTTGGCGGGCTAAACACGTAGTAGTTGTCGGAGATCCAGCACAAATCGAACCAGTGGTGACGCTGGAAGATTCCATTTTAAAAACAGTAAGAGACAGCTACCAGCTGGATGCTGCATATATTGGTAAAGCAGCTTCTGTACAAGGGTTAGCCGATTTAGCGAATTCGTATGGGATGCTGCAGTCCGGTAGGGAACGAATTGGAATCCCGCTATGGGTTCACCGTCGCAGCTTAAATCCACTGTTCCATGTCTCAAATGAAATTTCTTATGACAATAAAATGGTCCAAGGAGCAAAAGAAGAGGAAAAAGATAAAGGTATCTTAGGATGGATTGATGTCGAAGGGACCGCGACTGAAAAGCAATATGTAGAAGAGCATGCAAGAGAATTGTTAGAAAAATTAAAAGACCGAAAAGAGTTGAAAGATATTTATGTGATCTCACCGTTTAAAGCAGTGGTGGCGGAAACCAAAAAATATTTACTTCGGCATCAAGAAGACTTCGTAAACATCAGTCATCAGGAATTGAAAAATTGGTGCAGTAGTTCAATTGGAACTGTGCATACTTTCCAAGGTAAAGAAGCTGATAGTGTGTACTTCATTTGTGGGACAGATGAAACTACAGATGCAGCTGCAGATTGGTCTTGTCAGGCACCTAATCTTTTAAATGTTGCAGTTACGCGAGCAAAGAAAGAATTTTTTATCATCGGTGATCGTGATCGGTTTAAAGAGAAAAATTATTATAAGACTTTTGTGGAGTTTTTAGATAAATAGTGGTCAAAAAACGGTATGAGTGAAGTTGATTTGCTTGTACTGTTTTTGATTGCTTTTATTTAGAGAATATTTTCATTTACTATTTCATTATAATTAGTTGAGACTATTGTCAGTCGATTTAGTAAGGAAAATGAAAAAATTGACGTTAAGTATATACAAGTATATACTTAGGATGAAAAGAGACGAAAGGGGTGTAGGTATGTTCGTAAAAGAAACGAAGCTTAAAAAATGGGGGAATTCGCAAGGAATCAGAATAGGAAAAGAAGAGTTAAAAGAACTAGGTTACGATGAAGAAGAAGTTGTTTTTACTATGATAGTAGATAAAGGGAAGATTATTTTAACTCCTAAAAAGAAGTATCCTGATACTCTTGAAGAATTATTTGCAGATTATGATGGAAAGCCATTAGATTCTGAAGATAAATTAGATTGGGGAGAATCTGTAGGAAGGGAGTTACTTTAGTTGGGAAAGAAGGATATAAGTTATCAAGAGCTGGAACAAGGAGACATCATTTTTGTTAGTCTTAATCCAACAAAAGGGCATGAACAAAGAGGAGAGCGTCCTTGTATTGTGCTGACAAAAAAGTCGAGTTATTTAAATTATATGTACGGTGTAGCACCTATAACCACTAAAGTAAAAAAATTTCCTCTTCATATTCCTTTGCCTAAAGATTTGATTACTAAAGGACAAATTTTATTGGAGCATCACCGCATGATTGATTTAGAAACAAGAGGTTTTAGCTTTGTGGAAAAAGCTCCAAAGGAATTAATTGAAGAATGTTCTGCAAAGATTAAATTATTGTATTAGAAATCAGTAATTCTATTCGTGTATGATAACTATAGTCCTGATTTGCGACAATAAAGGATTAAATCAGTTGATTGATTTGATCCTTTTGTTTAACATAAGCTTCAACTTAGGATATCTATTTGAGGAGAACGGAATGATAAAAAGAAGAATCGTTATTTCTATAGGTGTTGTTCTATTCATATGCTTAATCTTTGGTGTTAGTTATCCGATTATTTTAAATAATCTCATTGTTGATGAGGAACCTGTTCAGTCAGATGTGGTTATTGTGCCTGAAGGGGAAGAATTTGTGAGAGCTAGTAAAGCCGCAGAGTTATTGAATGAAGGCTATAGTCATTCGGGCAAAATAATAGTTTCGCCTATAACGGAAACAAATATAGAGGGGTATAAGGAGTTTGGTGTTGAGCCGGAACAAATCATTCCTGAGACAGAAGCTACCAGTACCTATGAAAATGCTGTAACCACATTAGAAATGATGAATGAAGAAGGTTTTGGATCGGCCATTATTGTGTCTTCAGATTATCATATGCTGCGAACCAAAATGATCTATGAGCGCACCAATCGTAATTATGATTTTGATTTGACGTATGTAGCAGCTTATCAAGTGGTTGATGATCAATTCGTCCCATGGTATGAAGCAGGGACTGGTTTTCAAAAAGTAGCGAACCAGGAATTTTGGAAATATTGGGGCTATTTGCTGGGATTGTACCATTTCTTTAATTTGTAGACGTCTATTGATGGATGATTACAAATTAATGGGATGGTGCAATCTTTTTTTATTTGTTAAGACGGTTAATCGTAAGCGCGGACTAAGCTAAATCTTAGCTGAATTAAAGGTGCTGGGGTAATATGATAGAGGAAGAAAGTGAAATTGGAGGACTTAGTGTGTTGAAGAAGAATGTTTTTAGAGTGTCTATATTTTTTAACCTGGTCATTATTGTTCTAGGAATAGTGTTTTTTATTGTACAAGGTGGATGGGTGTATTTTGAGAATGGGTTTTCGAAGGTTTTCGCGGATCAACCCTTAATAGATCCGATGGTAGAAACCAAACAAGAAAATTTTGAGCTTGTTGACGAATCCTCTAAAGAGATTGTATTTGCAGGGGATAGTCACACTGATTATTTCGAGTGGGGAGAATATTTTGAAGGTTTATCTGTCGCAAATAGAGGCATTAGTGGAGACACTTCTGAAGGATTGCTGAACCGGATCGGACAAGTGACCGAGCTGAATCCTGAAAAAGTATTTTTGTTAATAGGGATCAATGATATCCAGCAAGGTATCTCTGTAGAAACGATTGAAAAAAATTACATCAAGATTGTAGAGGCTTTAAAGAAAGACAATCCTGAAGTGCAAATTTATGCTCAAAGCGTATTCCCAGTAGCTGGCGATTTGTACGAGAATAATTTTTTTAAGCGTAGTGGACCGATAAATGAAGCTGTATCTGAGTTGAATACCAAAATTTTCCAATTGGATGGTGTAACAATTTTAGATAGTCCAGATCAGTTTGGTAATGAATTGGCGGAAGAGTATTCAGTTGATGGATTGCATTTGAACAAGGAAGGATATGAGATTTGGTTGGGGAAGATTGAGAAGTACGTAACAGAATAGAGAGAAATAAGAAGCACTCAGAACTTTATTAACAAGTCCAAAACAAAAACTGTCTCCTATAACGTAGGAAACAGTTTTGTTCATAGATTAGCTATCACTACTCTTAAACACCTAATTTTTCTTTTAACGCTTCTGTAAGAGTTAAAGAGAAATTAATGCCTTGTTCGTTACCGAGCTCGTTTAAATAGTTAGGAATTGTGAGAGTTTTTTTCACGACTTTGTTATCGTGCTGGGCTTTATATTTTTTAAAATTTATATCCACGAGAGTTTTTATTTGAGAATCGTTTTTATTGTAATCAATTTGATCAGGGAGTGGAAGTGAGTCTCCATTTTCTAATTTGTCAACACCTGCAAAGCCGATATAATCTCTAGCCATTATAATAGCTTCTGCTAAGTCTTTTCCTTGCGTATATCCTTCTACATCAGGTATTTCTACAAAATATGGGAACTCTTCTTCAGAATCAATCGTTATATAAATAGGATAGATATAGGTTTTATTATCAATCATCTTTTATCACCTTTCTTTCAATGAAGCCATGGGCTTATTTAAGCCCATGCTTCTTAATGAGTGCTTTTGCAAGACGTTCGTTGGTTTCTTTGTGGCGCACAATTTGTTCTTTCTCTTTACCGTTTGTATAAATGTCGTGATTACCGCCGTGCTTTACAAACCGCCAACCGTTTTTCTCGAAAAGCTTAATTAAATCTCTCGTCTTCACATTTTCCTAAACTCCTTTCTACAAATTAATTATACGTGTTTTGTACGTGTCAGTCAATTGACGGCGGTAGAAAAAAGATTTTTGATGGATGCTTGTTTTTGTTTTTTGTGATTATATAGGTGAAATATCATTAAGTTAAGAATTCTGAGCTTGTTTGTGGAGGTACTTTAATTGTTAAAGAGGGCTATCCAAAACCTTTATTTAAGCTAAATCCTAGTTGGGTTAAATTTCCTGCGTTAATATGATATAGGAAGATAGTATAATTGGAGGATGTTAGTGTGTTGAAGAAATAAGCGCAGTGAACCTATAAACAAAGCTGTAGCTAAATTAAATAAGAGATTGGCCAAATTAGATGGAGTGACGTTTTTAAATGTTGCAGATCGATTGGAAGTGAGTTGGCTGAGGAATATTCAGTCGATGGATTGCATTTGAACAAAGAAGGATATGAGGTTTGGTTGAATGAGATCGAAAAATATGTGAAGGATTAATTAAAGATAGTTTTCGTGATTTTTATCAAGAGCTCCGAGGTCTTTTTTACTGCAGAGAGTGAGGTTATTGATGTGAATATTGTGATTGCACCAGATTCTTTTAAAGAAAGTTTGTCCGCATTAGAAGCTGCTACCGCTATTGAAGAGGGCTTTGCTTCCGTATTGCCTGATGAGACATACCATAAGATCCCGATGGCTGATGGTGGAGAAGGTACGGTTCAATCTATCGTAGACGCCACCGGTGGAACGATCAAAACAATGATGGTAACCGGACCATTATATGAACAAATAGAAGCTTTTTATGGGTTGTCAGGTGATAAAAAGCTTGCTGTGATAGAAATGGCAGCTTCTTCTGGGTTGGATAAGGTTCCCAGTGATAAAAGAAACCCTTTATTGACTACGACTTATGGATTTGGAGAATTGATTTATGATGCCCTTGAAGAAGGTGTGGAGGAGATTTTATTAGGGATCGGCGGCAGTGCCACTAATGATGGCGGCGCTGGGATGATCATGAGTCTAGGCGGGAAATTATTAGATGGAAACGGCGATTCAATTTCAGCAGATGGACAAGGCTTAGGCAATTTAGAAAGCATTGATGTAGCAGAACTGCATCCTAGACTTCAAGAAGTTGCGATCAAAGCGGCTTGTGATGTAGACAATCCGTTAACTGGAAAAAATGGGGCATCTCATATCTATGGACCACAAAAAGGCGGTACTCCGGAACAAATCGAATTGTTAGACAGCTATTTAACTCGTTATGCTCAACTAATCGAGAGTACATTTGGAAAAGAAATCGATCAAGTTTCTGGGGCAGGCGCAGCGGGTGGTTTAGGCGCTGGACTGCTAGCTTTTCTAGATGCCGATTTAGAGCGCGGCGGCGATTTGCTGGTGGAAATGTTAGGGTTGGAAGAGCATATCAAGCAGGCCGACCTGGTGATTACCGGAGAGGGTGGCATCAATCATCAAACGATTTTCGGGAAAACTCCTGTTGCTGTTTCTAGAATCGCTAAAAAATATGATGTCCCAGTGATCGCTTTGGCGGGAACTCTTTCTGAAGGATATGAGAGTGTTTACGACGAAGGGATATATGCGGTTTTCAGTATCATTCCTGAACTAAGTTCTCTTGATAAGGTTCTCGAAGAAGGTTATCAAAATTTGAAAACGACGGCGGCTAATATAGCGAGTGTTATTAGGATGAGCAGGGAAATAGGAAAAGTTTGAGTTAGCAGCGTATGTCTTGTTTTCAGCACATGAGCCGAAATTCAACTTGAGAATTCAACAAGCAAAATACCGAATGGGAAGATAGCTTCTCGTTCGGTATTTTGCTTGTTGGAAAAGCTGATTGAACATCAAGGGGAAAAAAGCCTTGATGAAACAAAGTTTGAACAACAAGATATTTATACTTTTGACGCTTTTGCCTCATCTGCAGGGATTAATCTATCCCAATGCAAACGAAAAGAACGTTTCAAAGGTTACTTTTGGTCCTGCGAAAGGTTTCTTTATTTTTTGTTTATACCATTTCTTGTGCTATATTAAAAGCAAATCAACGAATTCCTCATGAAGAGACCACACATAAATTTGAAACAACTTACCCATACAACAAATGAAGCATCCATTTTACCGCATTGGTAAGAACTCACCTAAAAAACCTCTATTGTACTCGAAGCACTAATAAATTGCCTCAAACACATCACCCTATCAACTACTTTCAAACAACCACTACAATAAAAACATTCTCTGAGAACGAAGGTCACACTTGTAAAGGAGACGCGCTATGGAAAAGAGAAGATCTATTATTGGATTTAGAAATGGCTGTTTAATTTCAATTGTTTTGTGGATGATTATCGGCGTGCTGATAAACTGCCTGTTTCTTTAGTCGATTAGGATAATTTCTTAACAGTAACTTTCTTTTGCAATTTGCGGGCTTCTTGAAGATGAAGAATGAATACAGACTTTGATTCAGATAGGTTCGCATGCTGATTTATTCGGTTATATACAACAGTGTTAAAAAAATCAGTAGATATACTGGAAGACAAGTCATTTGAAAAACATGATGTCTATCGGGAGAAAACAATTCTTTTCTTGATGGGCGTCAATTTTTTTACCGAAATTCTATCCTATACTGAGTTCAACAAAGAAAAAGGAGGCGCCGATCAAAGCTGTAGGGAACGAAAAAGTAGATAAACTATAGGAGGAATGAATCATGGCAGAAAATAAATCTTCTCAAGAAAAAACGCCCCAAGAAAGATTGCAAGTCGAACAAGCACACAAGGAACATGTCCATCATACAAAAATCAATGCAGCGGCTATTGCGGATCATATCTTAAGCAACATGCATACGTTGCATGTAAAACTTCATCAATACCACTGGTATGTAAAGGGTACGAATTTCTTTACGCTGCATGAGAAATTTGAAGAATTGTATAATGGCAATGAAGAATGGTTCGATAAAGTTGCGGAGCGTCTGATTGCTTCTGGTCACAAACCCGCTTCGACAACGGCCGAATTTGAAAAATATTCGATGCTTTCGGAAGATGCAGTCAATAAATATGCGAAAGCAGAAGACATGGTTGAAAACATTGTCGAAGACTTCAGAAACACTCGTGAACTTACGGTTCGTGCGATTCGTTTAGCACAAGACGAGGGTGACGATGCTTTAGAAGATACATTGATTGATTTCAAAAATGACTTAGACAAGAACATTTGGATGCTGCAAGCGTTCATTGGCAAAGAAGCCTTAGAAGATGATGATGCCTTTGATGAGGATGAAGATTAACGTAAAAGAGAGAATTGTTTAGGGGTTGGAATTCTTTCCAGCCTTTTTCTATTTTTCTATTTTTCTTGATGGTCGTCAATTTTTTTGTGGTGAGAGAACTATATGCTAAATGTAGTAAATAAAAAATAAAACAGATAAAGGGGAAAAATGTATTGGCTAAACATACCCATCATGAAATAGGCGACCACACAGCATGTATCCGCTTGGTTCCAATATTCAATCATTTAGAAGATAGCGCAATGGATCGCATTGCGGAAAAGGCCCACACGAACCACTATCAAAAAGGGGAATTCCTATTTAGAGCGCAAGAAAGAGAGGATACTTTATATATTGTAAACCGTGGAAAAGTTCGTATCTATCGGTTGGCTGACTCTGGCAAAGAACAGCTGGTACGTATCTTGAATCCCGGTGATTTTACTGGAGAATGGACTTTATTCAACCCACATGCAGTGCACGAGGAATATGCCGAAGCGACCCGGGATACCGTTGTCTGTATGATTCAGCAAAAGGATGTCCAGGATTTTCTGGAACAGTACCCCGCTATTTCTCTAAAACTGCTGGCTGAAATGTCCAAGCGGTTAGAAAATTCCGAACGCCAAACCACACAAGTGGCGGTAGAGCATGTAACGACCCGTTTGGTTTTATTTTTAGCAGAAAATGTGGAACTTGAAATGGGCAACTCTCCAACCATCACTCTTCCGATGGCGAAAAAGGATATTGCTTCCTATTTAGGAACTACACCTGAGACTATCAGCCGTAAATTTACGGAACTAGAAGATGAGGGATTGATTCAACAGCTGCCTGGTAAAAAGATCAAGATCCATGATTTAGATGATTTATTGCTTTACAGCGAATAGATGAGGGCTTATGTATAAGGAAGGCTTTTGAAAGAAGTTCTGTCTTTCCTCATTATAAAAGCGGGACAGAACTCAGTGCCTGTGCTTCCGCTTTATCGGCTTTTGCTTTTTTGGAAAAACGACCTTCATTCATTGGATAAATAAGGAGGGGTTAGTGTGCAACATTTTTTGGTGATGCTTGTTATCACGTTGTCAGCAGCAGGCGCATTTTTGTTCAGCGGGAACACAATTGATGGAATCGAGGCATCCAGCTATGTTGAGACCGATAGAGAAGCTGTGGAAAGGGAGCAAATCGATCAGTACACAGACAACAGCCATTTGGAAAAAAAGGAGGAGCCTGTAGAAAGAGGCAGTATAGTTGGAAAAGGGAAAGTGATGTATTACGAAGCGCGTAACAAAAGAGATAGAAGTATCATCACTGATTGGCTTCCACGAAGCTTGACCGGAACCTTATTCATCGCCATCATGCTTGGGTTCACGCAAAAAATAGACGAAATGGAGCAAATATAATGGGATTTGTATTAGGCGTTTTGAACCCCCATGCGGTGGAATTGGGTTCATTTGTGATCCACTGGTATGGAGTGATCATTGCGACCGCCATGTTAGTGGCTGTCCACTTGAGTACCCATGAAGCGAAGAAGAAAGGGCTTGAAGAGGACATCATCATTGACCTGGCTTTATGGGCAATACCGATTGGATTTATCGGTGCGCGGCTTTATTATGTATTGTTTGAACTGGATTATTATCTGCAGAATCTAGGGGAAATCGTTGCGATTTGGAATGGCGGCATTGCGATTTATGGCGGTTTGATTGCTGGAGGACTGGCGCTAGTGGGATATGCGAAGAAAAAAGATCTTTCTTTGGCACTCATTTTGGATATTTTAGCCCCTAATGTATTATTAGCTCAATCCATCGGGCGTTGGGGCAACTTTATGAATCAAGAAGCACATGGGGGACCAGTGACTCGTCAGTTCTTAGAAGATCTCTATTTGCCCAAATTTATCATCGAACAAATGCGCATTAATGGCATCTACTACCACCCGACCTTTTTGTATGAGTCATTATGGAGCTTGTTGGGATTTGTCTTGATTATTGCATTGCGGAACCGGAAACAACTGTTGCGCCGAGGAGAAGTTGCCTTGAGTTACGTGCTGTGGTATTCAGTGGGCAGGTTCTTCATCGAAGGTATGAGAACGGATAGTTTATGGGTTGGGGATTGGATTCGCGTTTCGCAAGCTTTATCTCTTGCCTTGTTCATTGGAGCGATCATTGTCTGGGTTGTGCGCAGACAAAGTTATCCGCCGATTCCTTATTACGCTGATGGAAAGAAAGCTGTGAAACCAGCACATTAAATAGAAAAGCAAAAAGAAAGGCAAAACTTGATGGGTGTCAAGTTCCATTTGTCAAAAGTGGGCTATACTACAGTTGTAAAGAGGTAAAGGCATGATATTGCCGATAAAATAAAACACACAAAGGAGAAATGAATCATGGAAAAAGCTGTATTGCAATTAGAAGCGTTGTCTTGTCCAAGTTGTATGCAAAAAATCGAGGCTGCCGTAAAATCGGTCAATGGAGTAGATAAAAACAGCATTAAAGTGTTGTTCAACTCCAGCAAAGTCAAAACGGATTTTGATGCAGCCGTCACATCGATTGAAGGTATTCAACAAGCCATCGAAAATGTAGGTTATCCGGTGCTGAAGACAAAAGTCAAAGCCGGCTAACCCAAATTTACTGCATAGAAAGAAAAATAGGAGGCAATTAAATGAATCAAGAATCGTGGTTACCAACGTTGCTGACAGATACACCAGAAGAAGGTTACAACTTAGCGGTTAAATTGGCACGTAAAGCGGTTGGGATGACCCAGCCAGATGCAGAAGTACGTAAAGCATTGCGTCCCGTCTATGCAAATAATGCGGACAGTCTGACCTTTGCTTCTCAGGTTGTAGCCATTAATTTTCAAACTGTCGCTGCAGCTAACGATTACTGGAAAAATTAGATACTGAATTGCTACCGAAGTATGGGCAATCCTGGAAAAAGAGCCATTTTCCGGGATTGCTTTTTTGGTGCTATCAGCTTTGAGCGGATCAGAAAATCTTTCTTTCCCAAACATGACAGCTATCAAGTTTTATCTGCTGAAAAGCCTCTATAGTAATCAGTGAAAGAGGAGAAAGCATTCAAATTGAAAAATGAAATCATTTTTCAAAACTTGACGGCAGTCAATTTATTGCTGAAGCACTTATCTTATACTAAAGACATCAAGAACAACACTAATAAATGTGGAGGGAAAAATCATGCAACAATATATATTAAGCAAGAAAAACAGCATTACCGTCATCAGTGGATTGCTAATCGCATTAGGGTTCTTCAGTCACTTTGTTTTAGGAAATGTCGCTCTTTCTGAGTGGTCTTTGATCATCGCATCTATCTTCGGGATTGCACCTATTGCTATTCAAGCGGTTCAAGCGATGAAAGTGAAAGTCATCAGTATTGATGTGTTGGTCAGTATCGCAGCGATTGGAGCACTCTTCATTCAAAACTATGAAGAATCTGCTATTGTCACGTTCTTGTTCTTATTCGGACACTACTTGGAGCAACGGACATTGAATCAAACACGTTCTGCTATCAAAGAATTGACTGAAATGGCACCCGAAAGCGCCTTGAAACAAATGGACAATGGTGAATTTGAAGAAGTCGAAGTAGACGATGTCGATGAGGGAGATATTCTACTCGTTAAAACCGGCGCTAAAGTACCAGTCGATGGTACCGTGATTTCAGGCGATGGCCATATCAATGAAGCTAGTATTACCGGGGAATCAGTACCCGTCAACAAAACAACTGCTGCAGAGGTTTTTGCGGGAACTATTTTAGAGAATGGTACACTTCAAATTCGAGCAGATCGTGTTGGGGAAGACACCACATTTGGGAAAATCATTGAACTTGTGGAAGAAGCGCAAGATTCTAAGTCTGAAGCCGAACGCTTTATTGACCGCTTTTCCAAATATTATACACCAGCCGTTTTAGTTTTAGCGTTTGTTGTTTGGTTGGTCAGTCAAAATGCTGAATTAGCTATCACGATCTTAGTTCTCGGCTGCCCAGGGGCTTTGGTTATCGGGGTTCCTGTTTCAAATGTTGCCGGTATCGGAAATGGTGCTCGTAATGGGGTCCTTTTAAAAGGCAGCGAAGTCATCCATGATTTCAGCAAAGTGGACACGATTGTATTTGACAAGACAGGTACGTTGACTGTGGGAAACCCAACCGTTGCAGCGACAGAAATGTATGAAACAGATTCAGCAGCAACGCTTGGCTATTTGGCAAGTGTGGAGCGCGAATCCGATCATCCCTTAGCAAAAGCTGTCTTACAGCAGATTGGCGAAACAAACTTTTCTCCTGTTGAAGAAACAGAAGTCGTGAAAGGCGGCGGGATCGTTGCGAGTGTAGCTGGACATAGAGTGGCTGTTGGGAATGTAGCCTTGATGGAAAAAGAAAAAGTCACGCTCAGCAAAAAAGCTCAAAAAGATGTCAAACGGTTTGAACAACAAGGAAATTCTCTTGTTTTGACAGCGGTCGACGGCGAATTGAAAGTACTGATGGGAATTCGCGACCAAGTCCGTCCGGGAGTAAAAGCTAATTTGCAAGAATTGAAGAATTTAGGTGTTAAAAACCTGGTCGTTCTTTCAGGAGACAATCAAGGAACCGTCGATGTCGTAGCGAGTGAACTGGGATTGACCGAAGCACACGGACATATGCTGCCGGAAGACAAATCTGCTTACATCGGAAAACTTCAACAACAAGGTCAAATCGTGGCCTTTGTCGGAGATGGCGTCAACGATAGTCCGTCCTTAGCTCTAGCCGACATTGGTATCGCAATGGGCAGCGGAACAGACGTAGCGATTGAAACATCCGATGTGGTTTTAATGAACTCGGACTTCAGCCACTTGCCACATGCATTAGGCTTAGTAAAAGCTACCGCAAGCAATATGAAACAAAATATCGTGATTGCAGTCGGAGTAGTATTAGTCTTATTGGCTAGCGTTTTCTTTAGTGAGTGGATGAATATGTCCATCGGAATGCTGGTTCATGAAGGTAGCATCTTAGTGGTTATCTTCAATGCGATGAGATTGATGAAATACAAGTTGAAAGGTCGAAAAGAACAAAAAGAAGCGTCAGCACCAGCAGAGACAGTAAAAGTATCTTAAGAGTAAACTAGAAGAGAGCGGGACAAAAGCCGTTTTGACCACTGAATATAAGCCGGCCATCCAATATGAGATGTTTTTCCTCATAATGGGTGGCCGGCTTATAGGCATGTGGTCAGACTTTTGGAGCACGTTTAAAGCACCCGCTTATTATTAAAGTACTATTGTCTCAGCCTCTCTTTATTTTGGCTTCCTTATTCAAATGAACGTTTCTACACAGCAATTGTTTCTTTTAACCCAACTTCTCAACGGTAACTTCCTTTTGCAATTTGCGGGCATCTTTAATGTTGAAAGTTGTGCTGTCGTTGTATTGGACATGATTGGCTGCACAAGCGCTAGCCAGAGATAAGCATTCTGTCAGCGGTTTGCTAAGTGAAAGACTGGCTAAAAACGTACCGACAAAGCAATCTCCAGCGCCTGTATCATTGACCAGTTTTACATTTGGAGTACTAACTTGTTGGAGTTCGTCTGCGTGTGCACAAATGCTGCCGTCTTTTCCAAGCGAAACAATGACATAATCGATTTTTTTAGACAGCTCTCTGATATGATCTAAAAAGTTGTCATCAGAAGAAAACAACTCTTGTACTTCAAATCGGTTCGGCTTGATAAAATCGACACCTACTTCAACAGCTTTCTTTAAAGCTTCTCCTGAGAGATCGCAAGCAATAAAACAGCCGATTTTCTTTAATTGTTTCAATAAATCTTCCAGTTCGCGCAGTTCAAATCCAGGAGGCAACGAGCCGGCTATCAATACCATGTCTTCTTCTTGGACTTTGTTTTCTATTTTTTCATAAAGTAATTCAGTGTCGTAGTCCGTTATTTTAAAGCCTTTTTCAGTGATCAGGATACTGCCACCGACATTTTCTTCTAAAATGACGTAGCTTTCTCGTGTCGGCTTGCCGAATACTTCCACAAAATCATAATGGATGCCTTTTTCCGAGAGAATCTTTTCCAATTTGCTGGCATTGGTGGTCCCTGAAAAACCGAGTGCTCGGTTCTTAACGCCCAACTGATTCATGGCATAAGAACCGTGGTGACCTTTTCCGCCAATATCATAAGCTACTTTGCGCAGGCGATTGTTTTTTCCTTTGGTGAGAGTCCCTTCAAGAAATAACAGCCGGTCGATGGTTGGATTTAAAGTAATGGTATAAATCATGTGGACAACCCCTTTCATTTCGTTGGTTCTGTCATTATTGTAGCACTTATGCAACTGCTATACAGTTATTTGTCTTCGGAGACAAGAATAGTATCGTCTCAAATTAAAGGAACGCACTTTTTTATTTACTTGCTAAGCTGTTTATTATATGATTAAACTCGTTGATTTAGGGAAAAAGCTGTTAACAGCTTAGAATATTGGAGGATCAGTATGAAGAATAAAATTACTTCCTATTTTGAACTTGAGGAATTACATACAACAGTAAGGCGAGAGATATTAGCTGGATTCACGACGTTTATTTCAATGGCGTATATATTATTTGTGAACCCGACCGTCTTGGGAGCGTCTGGTATGAATGAAGGAGCCGTTTTTACCGCAACGGCTTTAGCCAGTGCTTTGGGATGTGTCTTAATGGGAGTGTTGGCACGTTATCCGATTGCAACAGCACCTGCATTAGGGATCAACGCCTTCTTTTCTTATTCCGTTTGTATCGGAATGGGCGTTCCGTGGGAAACCGCTCTAGCCGGTGTGTTCGTTGCTTCTTTGATTTTTATGGTCATCACGATTTTTAAATTGCGGGAATTGATTATTGAAGCGATCCCTGCTGATTTAAAATACGCCATCTCTGGTGGGATTGGTTTGTTTATCGCCTTTATCGGATTAAGCGAGGGCGGCCTTGTTGTCGCAAATGAATCCACTCTTGTTGGATTAGGATCGCTTCAGGTGGGTTCTACGTGGTTAACGGTTTTTGGATTGGTCGTGACGGCTATTTTAATGATCAAACGTGTACCGGGCGGCATTTTTATCGGGATGGCAGCTACAACCCTTTTAGGTTTAGCAACCGATCTCATCCAAGCTCCTGACCGCCTGGTTTCAGCTGCACCGAGCATCTCTTCAACTTTCTTAGTAGCTTTGAAACACGTTGGCGATATCAACTCCATCCAATTATGGGTAGTTGTCTTGACGTTCTTGTTGGTGACTTTCTTTGATACCGCGGGGACACTTGTAGGTTTAGCCAATCAGGCCGGCTTTATGAAAGACAACAAGATGCCGCGTGTTGGAAAAGCGTTGGCTGCTGACTCAACGGCTATGTTGGCGGGATCCCTTTTTGGAACTTCTCCAGTCGGTGCTTACGTAGAATCTTCTGCCGGAATCGCTGTAGGCGGCCGCTCTGGTTTGACAGCAGTGACAACTGGCGTGTTCTTTATCTTTAGTCTGTTCTTTTCTCCGTTATTATCGGTGGTCACACCACAAGTGACAGCACCTGCTTTAATCGTTGTCGGTGTTTTAATGGTCCACTCTCTAAGTCAAATCGAATGGAGTAAATTAGAAATCGCTATTCCTTCATTTTTGATTCTGATTGGAATGCCGTTAACGTACAGTATTGCAGACGGAATCGCTCTTGGTTGTATCTTTTACCCGATCACCATGATCGCGGCAAAACGTGGAAGAGAAGTCTCGCCGATTATGTACGGTTTATTCTTTGTATTCATTGGATTTATGTGGATTTTGAACGTGTAACAACTGAATAAGAGAAACATTAACTTAAATGGATAGAAAATCCAGCAGGAAATATAGGAAGCTAAACTTCCAGTATTTCCTGCTGGATTTTTTTCTAGAATTTGAGGTGTCGCAAAAAGACCGGAAATTTTTTTACCGCCTCTTTTCGTATAGACATATTATTATCTTTCGCCGCTTATCAACTGGGCTCTTAGTTTATTGGAGAACACTTCAACCACTAAGATCAATATGACCAGTCCAATCAATATTGAACCTACTTCATTCCAGCGATAAGAATTCATTGCGAAAATCAGCGGTGCCCCAATACCTCCAGCGCCGACTAAGCCTAATATGGTAGCATCTCTTAAATTCATGTCAAAACGATAAATAGTTGTGGATAAGAAATTTGAGAACAACTGGGGTAAAATACCGTAACGAATCTTTTCATACGTGCTGCAACCCATAGAAGTCATTGCTTCAAGTACCCCACGATCCAAGTTCTCAATGATATCTACATACAATCTAGAAATCATACCGATGGAAGTGATGGACATTGTCAATACCCCGGCATAGGCACCAGGCCCTGTTACACGGATGAACATAAGGCCGTACACCAATGAAGGAATGGTACGGATAAAGATGACGACTAGTCTGGTGATGTACGATACGGGACCGCCTACGACACTTGGAGCCATCAAAAAAGAAATTGGGATCGCAAGCAGTGATCCGAAAATCGTTCCCAGAAAGGCTATCGCAATAGTTTGGAACAATAAGAAGGAGACACCTCCAGTAGTGAAATTAAATAAAAATTCCAAATCCGGAGTTAGGATCCCTTTGATGATATTCATAGCCAATCCGGTTCCTTTTTCGTCAAGGCCTGTAACCTCAACACCTACAAATGACCAGACAACAAGAGCTGATACGACGGCTGCAATAGTGGATAAGTACAGCTTACGATTCGGTGCTTCTTTCAATTGGTTTTTAACAGCTAATTCCATTGAATCTCTTCCTTTCACTATGATAATTTCCGTCTAAAGTATTCACTGACGCGCTCGATAATAAAAACGACGATCATTAAAACTACTAAGACCATTCCTACACTAGGGTAGTCTCTCCAACCTAGACGCTCGTTTAATACCAAACCGATCCCGCCTGCACCTACATATCCCAAAATAGCAGCATAGCGTACGTTTCCTTCAAAAGCATACAACGATACAGACAAATAAGTCGGCATTACATCCGGAACGATGGCATAACGGAAAGCTGCTACTTTGGATAATCCCATAGACTCATGTGCTTCAAAAGCTCCCATGTCGGCACTTTCGATGTGTTCATACATCAGTTTACCGATATAAGACAAGGTAAACAAAAAAATCGCAATAGTTCCGGCCATAGTTCCTAATCCAAATAAAAAGGTGGCGATTAGAGCAACGACAAGGGTGGGCAAGGTTCTCAGTACGCTTAGAACAGCTTTGAAAAAGCCGTTGATCCATTTATTATGAATGATATTTCCAGAGGACAACACGGCTAACGGAACCGCCAATACTGCTCCAGCAATAGATCCCAATAAAGACATTTGAATCGTATCAAGTAAAGGACCCCATATATTTGAAATGAAGGAGAAATTAGGAGGGAACATGTCGACGATGATGACGAATAATTGATATCCTCGTGTGAAGAGCAAGGAGAGATCAGCACCCGTAACTTGGAAAGAAACCGCAATCGCAATTGCTGTCAGTAACAGAATAAGCGGTACCTTGGAAGCCCGTTGCTTGACTGTTTTTCCATTTTGCAGTGTATAGGTTTTTGGTTTGACTAGTTTATCGTATACTGTTTCGTTCAATTCGTATCCTCCTTATACTGCTGCTTCAAAAGTATTTATGTGCGGCACTTTAGCGACGTTTCCGTAAATATCGTTCAGCACTTTTTGAGTGACATTTTTGGATTGTCCATCATAGACTATTTCACCTTTACGGATACCAATCACTCGATCTGCATATTCCAATGCCAGTTCGACATGGTGGATATTGATCAGAATAGACATTTTCATCTCTTGATTGATGCGCTTAAAATCATCCATGACTACTTTAGCTGTGACTGGATCCAAAGAAGCAACCGGCTCATCCGCTAAAATAATCGAAGGATTTTGGGCTAAAGTTCGTGCTAACGCCACACGTTGCTGTTGCCCGCCTGACAATTGATCAACTCTGTTGTAGGCTTTATCTAAAATACCTACTTTGTCCAAAGCTTCAAGTGCTGCAATTTTTTTATCTTCGGGAAATAATCCAAAAAACTTTCTCCACAGAGGCAATTCGGGAACTGAAGATACCAAAACATTATTGATTACACTGGTACGTGTCACCAAGTTGAACGATTGGAAAATCATTCCGATTTTACGGCGGAAGCTTCTGATTTGTTGGCCTTTCAAGTTGCTTACATTGACATCATTGACATTCAATGTCCCGGAGTTGATTTCGTGCATTCGATTGATGCAGCGGATCAAGGTAGATTTTCCTGCTCCGGACAAACCGATAATAGCTACAAATTCACCTTGGTCGATCTTTAAGTTGATGTCTTTTAGTGCGGCAACACCGTTGGGATAAGTTTTATTTACATTAATAAATTCAATCATAGTAGATAGTCCTTCCTAAGATATACTAAAACATTAAACCAAGAGAAGACTCCCAGCTTAATGTTTTAAATGGGGTATTAAATTATGCCGTATAGATTATTGAGCTTGCTCTAACAGCACTTCTTGTGCTTTACGTTCATTATCGTAGTCTGAACTTTGAGCTTTTTTATACCCTTCGTGAGAATAGATTGAAATGATTTCTTTGCCTTCATCTGTTTCAGAGATATTGATAAATGCCTCTTGTAAAGCGGTCTTTAAATCATCCGTCATAATATCGGAGTTCTTAGAAACACTGATCGTATCGTTGTAGATACCAGGTGTAACACCAATGACATTTGTTGCATCCCAAATTGTTTCATCTCGGTCGAAACTGTTTTGCCAGTCTTCTTCATAGTCACGACGAGCATCTGCGAATACCACTGAAATGTCAGCTTGTTCTTGTGCTAAACGAGCCATTGAAGTTCCGTAAGAATCTGCTTCAGAGATATGCTCTAAGTCAGAAAGTGATTTGCCGTAGTTGTCTTGCAACCAGATTGTTGGATAGATGTACCCTGCTGAAGAAGTAGAACCCATAACGCTCCAAGTAGCTGAGTTCAAGTCTTCCCAAGTCAGCTCTTCGCCGTTATTTATTTTTTCTGCCAGTTCTTGTCCCTTTTCAGAAGGTCCGGCAACCAAGATTGAACGGTAGTAAGTTACTTGTTCATCGGTTGGTTCAGTCGGTTTGTTTGCATTCCATTCAGCTGGATCTTCTGAATCGTTGCTTAAACCGGCACGAGTTGAGGTCAAAATAACTTCTGCTCCATCATCGTACAATACATAGGTACCGCCTGGTAAGAATCCAACGTCAACAGATCCTGCAGACATTGCTTCTCCTACAGCTTCATAGTCAGTCCCAACATCGATTGTAACTTCGCCGATGTCGTAACCTAAATCAGCCATTTCTTCAATCAGTATATCTTTCAAAGGTTCTGTAGCTGTGACGATTTCTTCCGGATCACGTGAGGGTACGAATTGAATGGACAATTCGTCAATCGCTTGATTGCCTTCATTAGTTGCGCTTGAATTCGTATCTTCTGAAGATGCAGTCCCGCTGTTTCCGCATGCTGCTAATACTAAAGTTGATGCAAAAGCCAGCCCTAGACCTTTTAACCATTTTTTTGACACATTTTCTCCTCCTAGTACTTTTATGTATGAGATTTTTAATACTTATGTATTGTAACGATAATGCATAAGGTGGTTCTATCAAGTTAAAGTAAAGTTACTGTAAAAAAACAATGTAAATAGTAAAGAAACAGTTAAGCAGAGCGGTTTTCTAGCAACGTTAAAGGGGGAATAACCGTTCTTTTTCTCTATCACAAAGCCTTAATCTGCTGAATCTTGATTTGCTTTATGAAGGATGTTCCATATAATGTTATAGGTAGTCAATTAGATATTACGGCAATTAAATACGAGGCGGGATTAAGTGATTAAGGCAGTTGGGTTAGATTTAGACGATACATTGTATGACAGAAATCAAGTATATGAGAAAACTTTTCAGGTGATGGAACAAAGCGTTCTTACAACAGGGATTTCCTTTCGAAACTTTAATGACATCTTTCAGCAAGAGTCGCAGATTGAATTTCAAAAATTTACTCAGGGAATAAAAGGGGAAGTAGAGTTTAAAATTGATCGGGTTTTATCGACTTATGAGAGACTGGGTTATCCTCTCAACTATGAACAAGCTTTCCAATTCAATGAGTTGTATCTTCACCATAAAAAACAAATAGAACTGAGGCCAGGGATGGCAAAGCTGATAAACTATCTCCACTCGGTCAATGTGGAATTATTTGTTTTAACAAATGGCGCTCAGGAAACGCAAACCAGTAAGTTGCATTATTTAGGTATTGATAAGCTGATACCGGCTGAAAATACGTTTATTTCAGGGGCGATGGAAGTGGCCAAACCAGATAAGGAAATTTTTGGTTTAGTCGAGGATTCTCTTGGTCTAGCCGGAAATGAAATCCTGTATATTGGGGATCACTATGAGAATGACATCATTGGGTGCCAGCAGAATAGTTGGACGGCGGTGTATTATAACGTGAATGATGAAACTGTAGAGGATGAGAATTTGGTTCAGTTTTCTACGGATCAACAGGTTTATGAGTATATTAAAAAGATGAGTATGGATTTGAACATCAAGGGAAAAACAGTCTTGATGAAGAATTGGATTTGAACATCAAGGTAAAAACAGCCTTGATGAAGAATTGGGTTTGAACATCAAGGTAAAAACAGCCTTGATGAAGAATTGGGTTTGAACATCAAGGTAAAAACAGCCTTGATGAAAAATTGAGTTTGAACATCAAGGTAAAAATAGCCTTGATGAAGAATTGGGTTTGAACATCAAGGGAAAACCGCCCTTGATGAAAAATTGAGTTTGAACATCAAGGGAAAACCGCCCTTGATGAAAAATTGAGTTTGAACATCAAGGTAAAAACAGCCTTGATGAAGAATTGGGTTTGAACATCAAGGGAAAACCGCCCTTGATGAAGAATTGGGTTTGAACATCAAGGGAAAAATAGCCTTGATGAAGAATTGGGTTTGAACATCAAGGTAAAACCGCCCTTGATGAAAAATTGGGTTTGAACATCAAGGTAAAAACAGCCTTGATGAAGAATTGAGTTTGAACATCAAGGTAAAAACAGCCTTGATGAAGAATTGGGTTTGAACATCAAGGTAAAAACAGCCTTGATGAAGAATTGGGTTTGAACATCAAGGTAAAAACAGCCTTGATGAAAAATTGAGTTTG
>NZ_JBGQQT010000028.1:0-21113 GCF_045528345.1 Desemzia sp. FAM 23989
CGAAGCTGAACAAACAGCTTAAGACTAATTTTAACAAATTCGGTCACATTAATGCAAGCTTTTGCGAAGTAAAAGCTTGCATTAATGTGAGCCTTGGTTTTAGGACATTTTAACTTTCGCTTGACAGCAGTTTTCAACCTGCAAGAAGGTAGTAAACTGATTCCTAGAGACCTGTTAGTTTGATTTAAAATGCCCTATAAGCATAGCAGCCAAATCCGCTATCGAAGCTCATAGGGCGTCATTTCTAACCTTTAACGGTATCAAATGATTGGTTCATCTCATTAAGAGAAAATGCATCTTCTGTTTCAGCAGTTGCAGGAATCACTTCAACAAGGGTCTCTAAAATCCGTCTAAACCTCACTTTAGTAACGGTTATTTTAAGATTGTGGTAGATGAAAGCTTCTCCCTCATCCGGCAATTTACCCAATTGTTCTATAATAAAACCGCTCACTGTATTGGAGACGAACTCTTCTTCAATACCAAACGAAGTCAACATTTTATCTAAATTGGCAGAAGCCGCAATGCGATAAGTAGTATCGTCTATCTTCACCACTTCTTCTGTCACTTCATCATGCTCATCCCAGATTTCTCCAACGAGTTCCTCTAGAATATCTTCTAATGTCACTATACCAATCGTTCCACCATACTCATCACTGACAATCGCCAAATGAGCTTTTTCCAATTGCAATTGTTTCAACAACTTAGAAATTTTCATATTCCCTGGCGTCCAAATGACATCTTTTATAATGGATTGAATATTTTTATTTGCTTGAGGATTGTCCAAGTTCTTGCTGAAAGCATAAAAATCTTTTTGGTGCAAAACACCTACGACTTTATCAATTGAGTCATCATAAAGTACTATTCTTGAATAACCTTCTGTAAGAAACAATTCTTCCATTTCTTCCAAGCTGCTATTAACATCTGTTCCCACAACATCTACACGAGGCGTTAGAATATCTTGCACTTCCAACTCATTAAACGTAATCGCTGATCGGATCAATTGATGTTCGTGATTTTCAATCCCACCGCTATTTTGAGCTTCATCCACCAAAAATAACAATTCTTTTTCGCTGATGCTGTCATCAGCTTCAAAAGTAAACATCTTGTTCAGTAATTTTTTCCATGATTTAAAGAAAAAATTAACTGGTGTCAGCAATACCATAAGAATTCTTAAAAATGGTGCAACGTTTACTGCAAAAACTTCAGGTCTTTCTTTGGCAATACTTTTTGGAGAAATCTCCCCAAAAATCAATACCAATACCGTCATAACAATTGTTGAAATGGTTACGCCGGCTACCGGAAAATACTTTACAAATAAAATGGTGGCTAAAGATGAAGCTAAAATATTTACGATATTGTTTCCTACTAAAATAGTAGACAGAAGCATATCGTAGTTGTCTGCTAGAGACAACGCTAAAGAAGCTTTCTTGTTTCCCTCATCTGCCATATTTTTCAAACGGATACGATTTAACGATGTGTAAGCTGTCTCAGAAGCAGAAAAGAATCCAGATGCTGCTATGAGCAGTCCTAAAAAGATAATGTACCTTATACTATCACTGTCCATGTAACAGTTATTCCCCCTAAAAATTCATTTTATTTCCTATGATAGCATGTCTTTTTATCCCCTACAAGTTTTAGTTTATTTTTTGAGCTGCCTCGTGAACACTCTATGGCTATACAGGGTTTAATTTGCTGGAACTGGATGTCTAAACTTCTTCTAGAAAAAAATTTCCAACGCATATGTTTTGCTGTTTATTTCAAATCTCTTTACACTAAAGGTACAGTAAATATCACTAAGGAGGAACGAAATATGGGAAAATTTGTTAAAGGAAGTTATGCAACAACTGAAGAAGCGAATCAAGCTATTGAGGAATTAATTCATCAAGGCTACGATAGAACATTGCTTACCTTAATATCGAATAAAGAGGCTTACGACCGATTCTCAGGAGCTGCAGATGCACAAATCAACACTGAACATGCAGACACGGATGAATCTATGTGGGAGAAAATCAAAGATGTCTTCTCAAGTGATGACTCTGGTTATGAAGCAGACGAAGACATATTAGAACCTTATCAAGATGACATTGATAATGGAAAACTTGTCTTATTGGTAGATGATTTTTCAAGTGAGGCAGGTGCAACTGATTTCAGCAACAGCACGCCTCCTGTCACTAGTGAAGAACATGTAGTAGCTGATTCTACTGACGAAGAACCGTCCAGTATCCCTCCTGTTTTAGATAACGAAGACGATATGGATGAAAAACGCCGCAATAGTCATTATGTACCAAATTCTAATCCCGGAAATGCCCGGACTCCTTCTATTTCAGAGGATGCTGTACTGGGAGGCGAATCTGATTACTCTTATGAAGATGAAGTAGATACTTCTATAGACACGAACCTTCTTGCCGATACAGATGAAAATATGCTGCCGGATGAGACTGTAGATACTTCTATGCCTGAAGGTTCCTTAGGCTCTCCTGCATCAGATGAACGCACTGGACTTGTAGATTCAGATGATTTGATTAGAGGAAACAGACCGGGAACACATGATACTGTTGTACCACCCTATTCCGATGACCCTTCACGTTCAGACAACTAAAACTACGGCACCGAAGCCATTGGAGCACTGGCAATCAATTTGCGTTCCCTTTATTCCTCTAATTGATCTAATAGGGAACGTAAAAAATACTCCTCCAGAAAACTCATTTTAGAAATTAAAAACAGGGATGGAGAAACAAATTCTCCGTCCCTGTTTAAGTTTGTGTTGCTTGTTTTTATTCATTTGCACTAACAGCGTTCTTCTCTGCTGCAGGTTCGATTTGCTCATCTGGCATATATTCTGTTTCTTGAGGCAGAATCAAGTTTAAAAGAATTCCTGCAATCGCACTTAAGGCTGTTCCTGAGAAAGTAATGATAGAGCCAATCTCCAAGACCGCTCCTCCAAGACCTAATACCAACATACTGCTGGCAATGATCAAATTACGGATTTTCCCAAAGTCCACTTGTTCTTCAATTAAGACTTTCAATCCATTGCTTGCGATGACTCCGTAAAGCAAGATAGACATTCCTCCAAGAACTGCATTTGGAATAGTAGAAATCAAAGCTGTAAATTTCCCAAAGAAACTCAATCCGATCGCGATAAAAGCAGCATTACGAATAACGGACACTGAGGCGATTCTGGTCATTCCAATAACCCCGGTGTTCTCACCATAAGTCGTATTCGCAGGGCCTCCGATCAAAGCTGACACAGCTGTTGCTACTCCATCACCGATCAATGTACGAGATAAACCAGGATTCTTTAAATATTGACGATTGGTGATTTTCCCTAAAACAGTATGATCTCCAATGTGTTCAGAAACGGTTACTAATGCGACTGGCAAGATCGCTAGTGTTTCCGGACCAAAGTAAAATTCGTAATGCTCGAACCAAGGCGTTGCAAATGGCAAACGCAAACCCGGCACTTCAAACCAACTGGCTTCAGTGACTGCCGTGAAATCTACTAACCCCAACGCTAGGGCGACTAGATATCCGCCTACGATTCCAATCAAGAAGGGAATGATCTTGAAGAATCCTTTTCCTTTTGTATTGACAAACGCTGTGATCAAGAAGGTACTGATAGCTACAACGATGTGACGCAAGTCGCCTCCTTTTACAAATCCTGCATTCGTGACTGCAGAGCCGGCTAACCCTAAACCAATCACCATGATCATTGGCCCAATTACGATCGGCGGCAACAATTTATCGATCCATTTTGTTCCTAGTAATTTCACAAATCCTGCTATTAAAACATACAATAACCCGACTAAAACAACTCCTGTTTGAGCTGCACTGATATCCCCGCCCATTTGCTGAATAGCCACAGCCATTGCTGTAATATATGCAAATGAAGAACCAAGATATACGGGTACTTTTGATTTTGTAGCGATTTGATAAATCAATGTTCCAACTCCACTTGCTAATAAAGCTACGGAAACTGGCATTCCTAGAATCAATGGTACTAAAATAGTTGCTCCAAACATGGCAAAAACGTGTTGAAAACTCAATAACAAACCTTTAGCTACTGGTGGTTTTTCCTCAATGTCCAACAATAATTTTTTTTGCTCTACAGCCATACCAATACTTCCTCTCCTGGGCATAAAAAAATGCCCCTATGTGAATTTTTTATTCGCAAAAGGACCTCTGGTATCAAATATATTCGATTTGTTACCCTTCTCGATCTCACAGGATCAAATTAAAAGGACTTTGCTGTAAATGATTGTAGCAGTATTGGGTGTGGATTACAACTAGAAACTTTATTCATTTTTAAACATTCTTATCTATTGATTTCTGTCTAAAAACGGTACAATACAATTGAAGAAGACATGCATAAGGGCTACTTTTAATTGCAAGGAGGGTTTAGATGGGGTTTTGGATCATGTTGTTATCCTTTATTTGTGGATTAGGATTATTTATTTTCGGATTTGATTTTAAGGGAAAAGGCACTCATTTCTCAGGAAATTTAAGCAAATTCGGTGCAGTAATCGGCCTTATTTTAATTGGTTTTGCTGTCTATTTAGCTTGGCCCAAATAAAGTCATTAGAGCAGGATAAACACTTATTCTGTTCTACATCGACTTACGTTGTCCTGATTTAAATTATTCTGCAAGCAGCAATAAGCTGATGGCCATGACAGCCATTCCAAGGATCAAGCCCCAAATGGCAATATGATGTTCTGCATATTTCTCAGCAGTCGGCAGCAATTCGTCGAGCGAAATGTAGACCATAACGCCCGCTACACCAGCAAATATCACACCAAAAAGTGTATCACTAAGAAACGGTCTTAGAAGAGTAAACCCAATGACGGCTCCTAACGGTTCAGCCATCCCTGACAAGAAACTATACTTGAATGCTTGACGCCTGTTCCCTGTGGCATAATAAATAGGAACCGAAACAGCTATCCCCTCAGGAATATTGTGAATCGCTATGGCTAAAGCCACACTGATTCCAAAGGTCGGATTTTCTAATGCACTGAGGAAAGTAGCCAGCCCGTCCGGAAAATTATGGAGGGCAAGAGCCGATGCAACAAATACACCCATTCGCATCAATTCTCTATTATCTTTAGTTTCTTTTTGATTTTCTATCCCGTCCATCTTTTGAATTTCAGGAGGGCCCACAGGGTTTGGAATCAGTTTATCAAATAACGCAGTAAGTACGATTCCGCCAAAGAATGACAGTGTGGTGTACCAATAAGCTGCTTCAGCTCCATGAACAGAGGTAAACGCTTCGCGCGCTGTCGGAAAAATCTCGATCATAGATACATAAAGCATCACACCAGCAGAAAAACCCAGCGCTCCAGATAAAAAACGAGTATCTACTTTCTTTGAATAAAAAGCCATTGCACTTCCAATTCCTGTTGAAAGACCTGCAAAAAGTGTCAGACCAAATGCAAATAAAATTGTTTGCCATGGGATAGATTCCATTTTCAACCTCTTTTCTCCTAAATGATACTGGCTCACATTTAGTATACAAAAAATAAGGCCTAGGAACCAAAAAAGCACCTCCTATGTTCCTCGATAATGTGATGTTTATAAAAAAATTGATTTACAACTTTAAACAACTAAAAAATAAGGAGCATGATTATGAAACGCATTTTAATGATTGGAACAGGCGGAACAATTGCTTCTGCGGCAACACCGGATGGTTTAGATCCACAGATATCTTCTGCAGACATTCTGCATTACGTACCTAGTATCTCTAAACTATGCGAGATCGATACATTGGAAGTCTGCAATATCGACAGTACAAATATGTCTCCTGATATTTGGACACTTTTGACGGAGACTATCCAAGAACATTACGATCAATACGATGGTTTTGTCATTACACATGGTACCGATACGATGGCTTATACGGCCGCAGCTTTATCTTATATGATCCAAAATTCTCCCAAGCCTATTGTCATCACCGGCTCTCAAAAACCGATCAATATGGAAATCAGTGATTCTAAAACGAACCTATACGACAGCTTTTTGTATGCTTCATCTGATAAAGCAAGCGGAGTGCAAATCGTGTTTAATGGGAAAGTAATCCTAGGAACACGAGCGCGCAAAACACATTCTAAAAGCTATAACGCTTTTTCCAGTATCAATTATCCTTACATCGCGGTTATACAAGACAGTCATTTGATCCAATTCATTGAACAGCCAAAAGCAGAACAGCCGAATTTCTATCCTGTCATTAACTCGAAAGTCGGCCTGTTCAAATTGACCCCGGGAGCTGAAGCGGAAGTATTAGACTTTATGTTGTCTAAAAAAGATGCCATCATTATTGAAAGCTACGGTGTAGGCGGAATCCCTTCTTTACCAGAATACGGGTTTTATGACGTGATCAAAAAGTGGACCAAATTAGGAAAAGTAATTGTCATGACGACTCAAGTCCCTAATGAAGGCAGTGACATCGAGGTTTATAAAGTTGGCCATCGATTAAAAAATAAAGTCAGTGTGCTGGAAGCTTATGACATGACGACAGAAGCTGTGGTCTGTAAACTAATGTGGACACTAGGCAGAGAATCCAGTCCAGAAAACATCAAGGACTTATTCTATGCGACGATTGCTAATGACATTCTTTATTGATTCAATTAATGTATAACTACATATAAAAAGCATCTTAGATAAAGAATCCATAGTTTGTGTTTATCCTTAAACGTAATTTGGTATTTTTTTAAAAAGTATACACAGTAATAGCCGATCTCTATAAAAGATATCTTTTATAGAGATCGACTATTATGTGCAATATAGAAAATAGGGACTTCTTTATTCTTCCTTCACATTGAGTAAATATCACGATTTGAACAACCTACCCTGCTATTTCCTCCTGTTCCACTATTTTATGGATGGATCGAAACATTTCTTCTAGAGAATGTTTACGGCTGCGTCCGCAATTTTTAGCATCATCATTACAAATAAAACACTTTCTTACTGGCAACCCTAGTTCTCGGCGACTGACAGAATTAAGTCCTCCTGTGCTTTCCTTAAAAAGGACATCCATATCGAATAATCTTCCTAAGGGTGTTTCTTCGATTTGGACACACAATTGTTTTAATTCATCGGGTTTCGCATTAGCAACTAAAAAAAGTTCTGGACCAGTTATATTATCCCATTCTTTTACAGTCAAAATAGCCACTTCTTTTTCTTTTAATTTATCCATCAATATTGACTTACCCGTATCAAAAAGACTTTTGATTGCTGAATTATTCTTTATAGGCCCTGGTATATTGCAATCAAAGGAAACCAGAGATCCTGAATAGTGTTCAAGCAATTCTGTTTGAAAGAAGACTCTTTTTTCTCGGTTATTTAAAACTTCTTCTAAGGAAACTTGTCTTCCTGTATTAAAAAGATCCATTTTACTACTCCTATTTTATACTCACTTTATTAGCTGAAGAATTGCAATAAAACACCTGCTGCTACTGCTGAACCAATTACACCAGCCACATTTGGCCCCATAGCATGCATCAATAAGAAATTTGAAGGATTAGCTTTTGCTCCTTCTTTTTGAACGACTCGTGCTGCCATCGGTACTGCTGACACGCCTGCTGCACCAATCATTGGATTAACTTTACCATTTGTCATCTTACACATCAATTTACCCATCAAAACTCCACTTGCAGTACCAACGGCAAAAGCAAGCAATCCTAAAATGACGATTTTACCTGTCTCGATAGATAAGAAAACATCCGCTTCAGCTTTTGCCCCAACGGTAATCCCTAAAAGAATCGTGAT
The DNA here is from genome assembly GCF_045528345.1 of Desemzia sp. FAM 23989. NCBI lineage: Bacteria > Bacillati > Bacillota > Bacilli > Lactobacillales > Carnobacteriaceae > Desemzia > Desemzia sp. FAM 23989. The sequence goes on from NZ_JBGQQT010000028.1 coordinate 7,757, forward strand.
AATATACATCAAAGAATTTTGAAGAACGTCAGTAATTTTTGGTACTTGCCCGCTCTCTTTGATTAAATTCCCCAGCATCAGCATACCAATCAATGGGGCTGCCGATGGCAATAGTAAAATAACAAAAATGGTTACAACGATAGGGAAAAGAATTTTTTCTTTTTGCGATACTGGTCTTAGTTGTTCCATTTTGATTTCACGTTCTTCTTTGGTCGTCAACCATCTTATAATAGGTGGTTGAATGATCGGTACCAACGCCATATAAGAATAAGCTGCCAAAGCAATACTTGAAAGTAAATGAGGAGCTAATTGACTAGTTAAGAAAATAGCTGTTGGTCCATCTGCTCCTCCGATAATTCCCACAGAAGATGCCTCAGCACCTGTCATACCCAAAGCTAATGCTCCAAAGAAAGCTACGAAAATACCAATTTGAGCAGCTCCTCCAAGCAATAAGGTTTTTGGATTCGCAATTAACGGTCCAAAGTCAGTAGTTGCTCCTAAACAAAGAAAAATCAAAGGAGGATAAATACCTAAATTTGTTCCTTGGTACAAGTAGTACAGTAATCCGCCATTGCCTCCGTCTATAGGTGGAGCCATCAAGCCTGTTATCGGTAAATTGACCAACAATATGCCAAAAGCAATCGGAATCAATAAATAAGGTTCATATCCTTTTTTTATAGCTAAATATAAGAACGTGCATGCGATTGCGATCATAATAACATGTTTATAGGATAGATTAGCGAATCCTGAATTTATCAGTGTATCTTTTATTACTTCAATCATTGTTTTAACTCCCCGTATTACATTATAGTCGGACTAAACTGTCCCCGGCTTCAACAGCTGCCCCTTTTGAAACAGAGACTTCACTTACTGTTCCATCTTCAGGAGCCACAATTTCATTTTCCATTTTCATTGCTTCCAATACGCACAACACTTGACCGGCTTTTACCGCTTCGCCTATTTGAACGTTTAGTTTGATAATAGTACCTGGCATAGGGGCTGCGACCGTTATACCGCTTGAAGCTGTCGGAGTAACCGTATGTTGCTGACTAGATTGATTTGTTTGAGCAGACGTATCCAATTTCTGTTGGTTATTTTGAAAGCTCGCTGCGTCTATTTCTTCTACCGATACTTGGTACATTTTGCCATTTACTGTAATTTCATAAGTTTTCATTCTATTGAGCTCCTTTACTTCACGCGTTTTATTGAAGTTACTTGATAATGTTTATCTTGCTGATCTTCATTAGCTAAAACCAAAGCCATTAAAGCGGCTACTGTTTTTGTTTCTTCATCTTCTTCTAATACGTCATTTTTCATCTGAACGGGCTGAACAGGCACGCTCTCTTTTCTCGTTGGGATTTCTTTTTCTTCTTTAAAAATATATTTAAATGAAGTCAAAATCAGTTGTAACCCTAGAAGCACAAGAAAGACAATCACAATAGATGTAATTGAAATGTTTATACCTCTTAATAAACTAATGTCCGTCATCCTGCTCCTCCTTATATGATAGCGTTGATTCGAATTTTTTCTTTCGTTGGTACTGGCTTAGGCTGGTATTTATTTTCTAAAAATTGTTTGCCTAATTGCGGGAACATGGCATAAATCAAGACATCTTCATCGCTCTTAGCTACTTTGCTTACTTCGTTTTTTTGTTTTTCAAATTCTGGATCCAGTAGATCTGCCGGTCTGCCGGTCAGGACACTCTCATCTCCAATGATTTTTTGTTTGATTGCTTCATTGATAGGAGCAGGCGGTGTTCCATATAGGCCTCGAACGTAATCCTTGATCTCATTTGGAATCATTTTGTATCTTTCCCCAGATAACACATTGAACACAGCTTGTGTGCCTACCATTTGACTCATCGGTGTAACAAGAGGAGGGAACCCTAAGTCTTCTCGCACTTTAGGTACTTCTCGCAAGACTTCTTCATACCGGGCTTCAGCTTTAGCTTGCTTCAACTGCGAATACAGATTAGACAACATTCCTCCGGGCACTTGATAAATCAAAGCTTTTGGATCGACCGTCATCATTTTAGGATCTAAAATAGTTTCTTTTAAATAGTGATCTTTGATCGGCTTGAAGTAATTTGCAATTTCTTCTAATGTTTCTTCTTTCAGGTGTGTGTCATAACCAAGCTCAGTCAAAGCAATACTTAAGGACTCTGTAGCTGGCTGACTGGTGCCTCCTGAAAAAGGCGAAATAGCTGTATCAATCACATCCGCTCCTACTTGAATAGCGGTTAAATAAGTCATTTCCGATACGCCACTGGTTGCATGTGTATGCACTTCTATTGGTAAAGAAGTAACCTGTTTAAGTGCAGGAATCAATTCTTTCACCACAGACGGTGTTAAGATACCTGCCATATCCTTGATACAAATCGAGTCTGCTCCTAATTCATCTAGTTTTTTTGTCAACTCTTTATAATATTGAATGGTATGGACCGGACTGATCGTGTAACAAATGGTTAATTGCGCATGCCCACCGTATTTCTTAATAGCTTTTACACAAGCTTCCATATTTCGAATATCATTTAAGGCATCAAAGACGCGAATAATATCGATTCCGTTTGCAATCGCTTTTTCAACAAACTTATCGACGATGTCATCTGCATAATGACGATAGCCCAAAAGATTTTGTCCGCGTAAAAGCATTTGTAATTTAGTATTTTTTACTCTCTTTTTTATTTCTCTCAGCCGCTCCCATGGATCTTCGTTTAAAAAACGGACAGCTGCATCGAACGTGGCGCCCCCCCAGCATTCCAATGCGTGATAACCAGCTGTATCCATTTTTTCTAAAATCGGCAACATTTCTTCTGTCGTTAATCGGGTAGCCATTAAACTTTGATGTGCATCTCTTAATACGGTCTCTGTAAACCCAATTTCTGTTCTTTTATCCAACAGCTTCACATCCAATCTTTGATTTATTTCTTCCAATAAAAGACAAAGAGCTGGGATATGCATCTCAGCGCCATGTCAATGATACAAATAAGTTTTCAGATACGTTCCAAATTTTGCTTTGGTTTACAATACTAACCCTTTTTTAACCCTTTACAGGAGTAATCCAAAAATCAAACTTCCAATAACTAATACTATACCTCCACCAAGTCTTGAAGACAGTTGAGCGTATGAAATCAAACCCATTCTGTCAGAAGCACCAAGAACAGCAATATCACCTGAACCACCTCGGTTTGCCATACACAAACCGGCTGTTACCGCAGAATCGATAGGGTAGAACCCAACTAACCAACCAACAACTGCTGAGCCGAAAATAGCTCCGATAACAACCAGCAGCGCCATTAAAACGTTCCCAAAGGTGATCGCTGCGAATAATTCGCCTAGATCAGTATCTACTCCAACTCCTACCATGATTATGATAACCATCGTTTTAGTAAAGAACGATTGCATACCTTGACTTGCCTGGCGAATGTCATTTGGAATCAATCCAAGTGCATTAGCTAAAGCAACAAACACTATCATATAAGCAAATGAATGAATCGCAATTCCGCCGACCGTTGGCAATAAATATTCCCCGAACAATCTGCCCATTGCATAGAAAGAAAGCCCTAAAGCCATTGCTCCACCATAATCTTTCATTGACAATGAAGCTTTTTCTTCTTTTTCTTCTATTTCAGCTGTATTTCTCATCAAATTAGTTTTGTTACCTGTTAGACCTTTTTTGGACTCTCCTAATTTGTTTAAAATCCCTCCAGCAATAATGGCAAAAATATTGGCGATCGTTAAAATAGCAATAGCAAATGTGTAATATTCTGCTGAAGGATTTCCTGTGACTCTTTCATACATTTGGCTTAGCGGAATAGCTCCCGCTCCATTTCCTCCACCCATGACTGGTAAAACATAACTAATCAAAGCATCTGAAGGAGAAATACCAATAATAAGGCCACCAAGAATACCTAAGATTGCTGCCCCGGCAACTCCTCCCAAGATAGCAGGTAAATAGCGCACAATAGATTTAATCAACAATTGACGGTTCAACCCCAAAATCGACCCAGTAATCAACATCGCAATGAAGAAGGTCAAGAAATCCATGTCTCCTGTAATCAAATCGATTGAATCCACATATTGTTGAGGAATCAGATTATAATATACTAAAGCAGCTGTTCCTAAGTAAGCTAAAACAATACCGCCACCAATATAGGTGTTCCATATCGGAATCCGGTCTCCAATTTCTTTGAAGATGATTCCAATAACAAACATTAAAGCAAATGTTCCAGGCAAATCAGCTGACAACGCTCCAGTATAAGCTGCTGCTAAAACAATCACACACATGCTGACCAGTATCGGCATGGACAAACCAAAGTATCTTTTCTTTGCAGTTGTTGCTCCAACCACCTTTTGTTCTGCTTTTGCTACCATCATTTTTCTCCTTTTTAAAAAGTTGTTTTTTGTATTTTTGTAGTTTGTTTAATGTCTTCAGAAACTCTTAATGTTATTCTTTTACTTTTCTTACAACATCAATGATGCTGCCGTCTCGGTACTCCACAACTGCTACAACTTTTTCTTCATATTCAATCGGATCTGGTGTTCCGACAATAGCATAAGCTTTTTCTTTCAATTCTTCGATTGTAAACTGTGGAACTGGGATGCCGTTAAATGCTTCCATTAAATCTGCCCTTAATGGATTGATACAAATACCAATCTCTGTAACCACTACATCCACGCTCTCTCCAGGGGTTACAATCGTGTTGACATCTTCTACTACAGAAGGTATTCTGCCGCGAATCAGTGGTGTTACGACAATATTCATTTTAGACCCAGCCGATGTATCGCTGTGTCCACCGGATGCACCGCGAATCACTCCATCTGAGCCCGTTAAAACATTAACATTGAACTTTGTATCAATTTCTAACGCAGATAAAATAACGATATCCAATTTATTGACTGCTGGCCCTTTGGTTCCAGCTGAAGCATAGAAATCAGCAGAGATTTCATAGTGATGTTCATTTTCTTTGATAGATTGAGCTGCTCCTTTATCAAATGACTGTACATCAATAATTTTTTCTACTAGTCCTTCATTCAGCATTTCAACCATTTGTTGAGTGATTCCGCCTAAAGCAAAGCTGGCTTTGATGTTTTCTTTTAGCATATCTTGGCGTAAATAGCGTGCAACAGCCAGTGCAGCTCCGCCCGTTCCCGTTTGGAAAGAAAAACCGTTTTTAAAGTATGGCGAATGAGTAATGACTTTATTGGCATTTTGAGCGATCAATAAATCTTTCGGATTTTTTGTTACGCGAGTAGCGCCTTTGGCAATCCCATCTGGATCCCCAATGGAGTCGATCTCAACCACATAATCGACTTGTGTTTGCGGGATACTGATCGGTGTATTTGGATAAGGCACTAAATTATCGGTGATCACAACGACTTTGTCTGCATACTTCGCATCGACTTGAGCATAGCCCAGTGAACCGCATGTCGCTTTCCCGTGAGAACCATTTACATTTCCATAATCGTCTGAACTTGGTGCGCCTAGGAAAGCTACATCAATATGGATATCTCCTGCTTCAATAGCTCTTGCACGTCCTCCATGCGAGCGAATCACTACAGGCTCATCCATCAAGCCGCGTGAAATAGCAGCGCCTAAATTATCACGTAAACCACTAGACGTAATATGTGTGACTACACCATTTTTAATATGATCAATCAAAGGTGCATGTACATTTGCAATGGAACTTGGTGCTATAGACAAATCTTTAATGCCCATTTTCGCGATTTCACCCATGACTAAGTTGATCACAGCGTCTCCTTCACGGAAATGATGATGAAATGATATTGTCATGCCATCTTTTAATCCTGTTTTCTTAATGGCTTCTTGAATAGATCCGACTAATTTGTGATCTCCAGGATGAACAGGTGTCACTTCAGCTGATGCTCGGTGATAAATATCTTTTCTATTTAATGCTCCTGTAAAAGTGCCATATTGATCATTGATAACCTCTTCAGGAATATTTCTTTCATTGAAATTATTTGCCATTATTCCTTAGCTCCTTTCTTGATTAAGCCAGCAGCTTCCGCTAAATTCAACACCCGTTCTGCGCGTTCAACGATCGGCTTATCAATCATTTTCCCGTTCAATGCGATGACGCCTGAACCTCTTTCTTCCGCTTCTTCGATAGCATGAATAACGTTCAGAGCATTTTCAATTTCTTTTTCAGAGGGGGCAAAAACACTATTAACGATTGGGATCTGACGAGGATTGATCACTGATTTTCCATCAAATCCTAATTGTTTAATAGTTTCAACTTCATAGCGCAATCCCTCTTCATTGTTTACATCTGAGTAAACTGTATCCAACGCCGCGATACCTGCATTACGGGCAGCATGTAAAATCATACTTCTGGCAAAAAATAATTCTTGTCCTTCAGGCGAACGTTTTGTGTGCATATTCGTCACGTAATCTTCAGCACCTAGTGCGATTCCAATCAAACGATCGCTTGCTTTAGCAATGTCTACCGCGTTTAAAACACCCTCTGCACTTTCAATTGCGGCCATCATTTTCGTCGTCCCTATTTCTCTGCCTGCTTGTTTTTCGACCTCTTCAATAACAGCCTCTACATCGAGAATATCTTGAGCTGTTTCTGTCTTAGGTAAACGAATCACATCAATACCGGCACGTACTAAAGCTTGGATATCATCTCGTCCTCCTGCATCTAAACCATTGATTCGAACGACCGTTTCTGTCTCTCCATAGTCAATCGTTTTTACAGCTTGGTAAACCAAAAAACGAGAAGTATCTTTTTCTTTCAAAGAAATCGAGTCTTCCAAGTCAAACATGATCGAATCTGCCCCATAAATATCAGCATCTCTCAGCATTCCAGCATTACTTGCCGGTACAAACATCATCGTTCTTCTTAAACGTTCCATTCTTCAATCGCCTCCCAGTCAATCGTTTGTGTCATTTCAGCTGCACGGTGAACAACTGCAATGGTTCTGGCTTTAATCGTGCAGTCAAGCGCACCTTTGTCTTCAACAACCAACTTAGCGTTTTGTACTCCTAGGTTACTTAATGTTTCTTCAATCACTTCACGTATTCTTCTACCATATTGTTTGGCTACTGAACTGCTCAACTCAATCTCGATGCCATTGTTTGCGTTTTGATCAACAATGATTTGAATATCAGAAGATTCTACAGTACCTGCAATGGCTTGTTTTTTTATCGTAAACTTATCCAAATTTTGTCACTCCTTATGCTGTAATTTAAGTTGTATGTCTTTTCCTTTTTGAGAATTTAAATACTCAAACGTGGTTTGCGGCACGAACATTTTCAATTGTTCGAGCTTGTCAGCTGCTAATAATTCTCGGACTTTTGAAGCACTGATCGCTTCTCCAGTAACTTCTTTCCGAGGTAGAACGATCAACTGGATGGTGTCATCAAACACTTCAGCCATCGCTTCATTATAGATATGTGTAGCTTGAGAATAAGGTTCCTCTCCTACATAACGACATTGAATATTCAATGTCGGTGCAATGGCATCTCTAAAAATAGTTGCATCTAGTTCTGCTTGAATACGGGTGACCTCACTTTTTTCTTTTAAAAAATAGGATGGAAAAGTCGCAGACGATACCAAATAACTTTTCGTATCGTGGATAGAGACATTCTCTAAGTGTCGTACGCCTTCTTGAACAAGTCTTTTTCGGTCTGCAGCCGGAAAAACTGACGCATCCTCAGAAAGCACAAACAAATGGACCCAATCATTTTCTTTAGCGGCAGTTTCAACTAAATATTGATGCCCTTTAGTAAAAGGATTTGCATTCATGACAATACTAGCTACGCGATTTCCTTCTCTGATTTCTTGTGACAACTGTTGCAGATAGGATTTGAAACCAAATGCTGCTTTTTCCATAAAAACTAATTCACCTGTTACTCGAGCAATTTCTCTAAATCCCAAGTGTTGAAAAGATGCCATTGAGGCAGGTTTTGTATAGACATAACAAGCAGTGGCCCCATTTTCAAACACTACATTCATCAAATGAGAGACTAACTGGTTGATCGCTCCTCCTCCGGTATAGTCTTTACAAACAGCTATACATTTTAAAACATTATCAGCAATCGAACCTGTTCCAATCAGTTTTTCCTCATCAAAAAGGCCAATTGTATACTGCACATTTTCTTCTGTCCGTATCTCTGCTTGTTGGAGCAACTGTTCCCACTTTTGTTTGTCTTTTTTGCTTTTCTTTACCCATAAACGTTTTAATTGAAAGTCCATTTTTCCCCTTCTTTTTCTTTTTACATAATTTGACTAAGGTCTTCTACGCTTCAAATTATACGCTTACATTTTTTAGGAACAGAAAAAAGACAGCAAAAAAACACAAAGAACAGTTAAAATACAAAAACAGACCAGCAACTAAATGCTGATCTATTTTTGTTTTCTTAAAAAAGAGCTTCTAATTTTCCTAAAAAAATGACAATAATCAATAAATCAGCACTTCCACCTGGACTTAAATTTTTTTCCATAAACAATTGGTTTAGGCGCTCAATTTTAGGGATTGTAGTAGGTTTAAATTTCTTTTCTTCTTTTAACAGTTTCTTTGCTTCCTCTTGGACAAACAGTAAAGCCTCCATTCCGCCTCGATGAACAAGGTTTGAATCCTCCACAGAAGCCATCAAATAAAACAAAATCTCTAATAATTGTAAACTAAAGGTTCGATCTTTATCGTTTATTTTCATCATAGGCAGGATTTCCTGTTGAAGTATAGGATAACCTGCTTCAGCTTCTCCTCTAATGCCCGTAAATCCATATTTCAAATACAGCTTTTCACCATGCGTTAAATGCTCTTTTAAGTGGAGATACTTAAAGTCATTAGAAACTAAACCAGCAGTCATTTCTTTGATATATATAAAAATAGCTTCTCTTTCATTTGGTTCAATTACCGGGAAATTCTTTTCTTTCATTATCTTAGCCTGAAGTACTTTGCCGGCTGCAGCTAAAAAAATTCCTAACGAAAAGATGATCCCTTTATGGGTATTGATTCCTTTTGTCTCTTTGAACATTTCTTTTTCTGCCGTTATCCCTATCGGTCGAATAGCTTGAAAAAGCTTTTTTGCTTCTCCTTGCCAATTTAACCCCATTAAAGCAAACTCATAGAATCCCTCTACTAGACCGGTCGCACTATTTAAAAAAGTGTAGATGTCCATATCACTATGAGATCCGCTGTTTTGAGCATCTACCAGTCCAGGCTTGGGAAATAGGACAGCTTCATATAGAACTGCTTGTTCGGCATAGATCGCTAACTGCCTTGCCCATTTCTGTTGTTGTTCATTTCTATTTTCCATGTTGTTGTTTTTCCATTTCTGCTAGAATAAATCTTTCTGAGTAACTTAAATGTTCTTTGATGATCATCCTTAACTGCTCTTCGTCTTTATTGTACATGCCGCGATAAATCATCCAGTGTTCTTTCAATGCTTTTTTTCTTCTCTCTTCTCCTGTCAGTGAAATATCTCTAAATCTCATCAAGTACTCTCGTAATTTAGTAACGATCGATGTCAAACGCGGCATGTCGCTAAACTGGTATATTTTTTCATTAAAGACAGAAAAGAGCTTGATGACTTCCTCAACATTTTGATTATCTTTATTTGCTTCTTCTGTCTGCAGCAATAATTGCTTTAACTCATCAAATTGCTCTGCCGTCATTCTATTCATAGCATTGATCGTAGCTACTACGTCCAAAGCTTGTCGAAGTTGATAAATTTCTATGGCATCTTTTGTCGTTACTTTTTTGACTACTGTCCCAAACTTAGGGATGTATTCAACTAATCCTTCTTTTTCTAGTCGGTTTAAAGCTTCACGAATCGGTGTACGACTAATGTTTATGCGTTCGGCACATTCTTTTTCATTTATTCTTTGACCTACAGGAATACGCCCTGTAATAATTGCCTTCCTAATACCTTCAAACACAATTTCGTTTAACGGTTTATATTGCGATGTATCTGTAAAATTAATAATTTCACGTATGTAATCCTCCACTTTTACCCCTCCTGTAGTTTTGTACAATTAAATTCACCATTTTCATCTGTCAGAAACGTTCAATTAACCTCTCTTTATGTAAAAAAAGCGATTACATTATTTTCCCTTCTTAGACATCTTAACATAAGAAATAACACCATCGTTACCTCTTTTTCCATTATATCATCCGTTTGAATAAATACTCTGAATATTCTCGCATACAAATGAATATAAATAGGCACGAAAAAATGAGGCGCGATGGGCATAGATTAAATTTAAATGATGTTATGATAGAAGTAGTTACATCTCTAATTGTAAACAGATCAGCACCCTATGCTGTCTATGAGATCGAGGCTTTCTGCAAAGCCCTGAGACAACATGATTTTGAACCATCGACTAGTTGTTTTTACTTGGAAAGTTCTTAATAAAGGTTTTACAAGCATTAGCCATCAACCGAATAGTTAGAGATGCAAAATAAGCTAAGGAGTTGAATCCCTTGAAAATTTTATCAGCAATCGATTCGTTTAAAGGATCCTTTACGAGTAAAGAAGCCAACAAGGTTGTCCAACAGGCCTTGCCCCAACATAGGGTAGAAACTTTTTCCATTGCAGACGGTGGAGAAGGGACAGTTGAAGCCTTTTTAGAAGTTTTAGGCGGCACTCTGATTACTGAAACTATTACCGGACCTACTGGATCACCCATAAAAGCTTCCTACGGCTGGATAGCAGAAGATAAAACAGCGATTATTGAAGTTGCTGAAGGTGCTGGTCTTACAAAAGTGGATATTGATCGCAATCCTAGAAACTATACATCCTATGGTGTAGGTGAACAAATGCTGTCTGCACTCAATTTGGGAGCAAAAGAATTGATCATTGGTCTTGGCGGAAGTGCTACAGTTGATGGCGGAGTTGGTCTACTTCAATCATTAGGAGTAAAATTTTTTGATGCTGAAAACAACCTGCTGCCGATGTTGCCTGTAGACCTGGAGAAGATTCAAAAAATTTCTACTGATAAATTTGATAATCGTTTAAGTAAGATAAAAATCACTGTCGCTTGTGATGTGGAAAATCCTTTGTTGGGTCCAAATGGTGCAGTTTACATATTTGGACCTCAAAAAGGGCTGCGTAAACAAGAGCTTCAGCAACAGGATCAAAACATGGCTCATTACCAACAATTGGTCAACGAGACAACACAAACAACTTGTGAAAACTTTCCGGGTGCAGGCGCAGCAGGAGGAATCGGTTTTGCTCTGTATGCCTTTTTAATGACTTCATTTAGCAGTGGATTTCAACTGTTAGCTGATAGAGGAAATTTACGCGAAAAAATGAAACAGGCAGATCTCGTCATCACAGGCGAAGGAAAATTTGATAGTCAATCTTTGCAGGGAAAAGTTCCCATTGGTATCAGTCGCTTAGCGAAAGAATACCAAGTTCCTACTATTGTATTTGCCGGAACTGTCGCTGACAAGCTGGTTGATTTGCCAGAAGAAAATATTCTGGCAGTCATTCCCATTACTGAATCTCCTATTTCGCTGGAAGAATCTATCCAAAAAGGACCAGAATTATTATCCCGGTCTGTCAAACGTGCGTTTAAATTGATTGAGCTGAATAGTCTGCAGCACATTGATCTTCCGTGACACCTTACAAGCGGCCTCGTTTGATGATTCATTTGTCAAACGAAGTCGCTTGTAAGGTGTTTTATTGCTGTTTTAATTCAATCGCTTCAAAGTTAAACTTTGTTCTAAGGTCATCTCCATTAAAATACATTCGCTCGGTAAATCTACTTGCATATTTTCAGTTTCAGTTGCAACCACTTTAATTTTTAAGAATCAAAAAAATACATTCGCTTGTAGTCACGAATCATTTGTTCAAGATCTTTGCCCTCTAAGTTAATACCATCCATAGAAATAGAATAAGTTCTTTCTTCATTAGTTTGCAAGACAATAAAATGTTTTTCATAGCTTGAAATCCTGAATCTAAACTTGATACCTCCGCCATTATTATTGTCTGAGCGACGACTTTCTTCTTTTTCTATGTATTCAATTGTACGGATTTCATTCCATTTCAGCTTTTCTCGAAACATATAAACAGTATTGAACTCTAAGCCTTCGGAAGTAAGTTGGACTGCAGGTAATGGCCAAAGAGACCGGATCAGATAAATCAATCCTTTAATTAAAAATTGGAATGGAAGAATAGAGATAATGAGTCCAATCAAGCCTTCATGAAAAATTAAGTAAAACGGCTGGAACAGCAAGCTCACAATAGTTAGTATAAGACCATCAATAAAGCTTTTCCGGCGGTTATAGTAAAAAACATTTTCTGACATGATGAATAACGGCTCCTTTCAAAATAATATTGTGTTAGAGAAAACTTAATCTACTTTTTACATAGAGGAATTCTTAGTTTATCATTATCTTTATTCTTACTTTGATTAATTTATATCTTGCACTCATTTGTAAAAAAAATTCGAAAAAATAAATGACTAGAAAAATCTTAGCTTAATTGTGATGAATTGTGGCAATAAACAGGATAGCCCAATATCGGAAAAAGATAAAGCACCTAGTTTAATACAAGTATATCAATTTAAAAGGAGCAAAATAAGTGGTAAAGAAAATTAGTCTTCCTGTCTCATTGTTTATTGGTTTCATTTTGTTAAGTGCCTGTACAAATGATGCACAACCAGAAGAGACCCCATCTTCTTCCGCAAAACCCTCTACTGTCAAAATAAAACCCGCCTACGAACCTAATTATGGTGACACAGAAACAATCGGAGATCTGCAATACACTTTAATCAGTTTATCAGTAGAAGGTGAAGTAGGTTCCGGAGATCATGTTACAACCGGAGAGAAGCAGTTTTATAGTATATTGATGACTGTCAAAAATAGCGGGACGCAATCCGTTACTCTAGAGCCTTCTTTTTTCACATTGATCAGTCGGCCGAAAACATACGCTGTGGCCGAAACAGCTACTCTATATAAAAATGAATATGAACCGCAAGGAGAATCCATTTACCGTGATAAAATAAGAGAACACTTTGCTAGCGGCATATCTCGTGGAACAATATTGACTACACTAGAACCTGATGAAGAAATGAATGGTTATATCATCTTTGACGTAGATCCTGCAGAGACCTTTATTGTGGAAGAAGATGGAGCACCTATAATAGAAAAACTAGAAATTAAGAGTAACCGTTCAGATGCTGACACAATCATCTTTTACCTCGATTAAAAAGACTATTTAATTTCCGGCTCTCTTTCCGTAATAATTATCCTATGTCAAGCGAAAGTTAAAATGTCCTAAAACCAAGGCTCACATTAATGCAAGCTTTTACTTCGCAAAAGCTTGCATTAATGTGACCGAATTTGTTAAAATTAGTCTTAAGCTGTTTGTTCAGCTTCGT
>NZ_JBGQQT010000029.1:0-20762 GCF_045528345.1 Desemzia sp. FAM 23989
ATGGAATCAGCTAAATAAGCAAAATTTTCTGGAAATAGTCATCCTTTGCGTAAGCATTCGATTTTTTTACTTTTTTCAAGAAAATAATAATTCAGAATATTCTGACTATATTTATGCAACACTAGTGAATCTAATTATCAGATACTATAGGAGGTTTTTTTATGTTAACAATGGCTTATATCGGTAATGGAAAAAGTACAAATCGCTATCATTTACCTTTTTCATTAAAAACAGAGAACGTTAAAGTGAAAACCATTTATTCTCGTCGTGAAAACAGCTCATGGGATAAGGTTCCTGGAGTCCACTACACAACAAATTTAGAAGATATTTGGAATGATCCAGAAATTCAATTAGTTGCAATTTGCCTTCCAAGTTCATTACATTTTGAATTTGCAAAATTATCACTAGAAAAAGGGAAACACACACTAGTTGAAAAACCTTTTACAGAAACTGCTGAAGAAGCAAGAGAACTATTTGAGTTAGCAAAATCAAAAAAATTACTCGTTCAATGCTACCAAAACAGACGCTACGATTCAGATTTTCTGACCGCTCAAAAAATTATCGAAAGCGGCGTTATAGGTGAATTATTAGAAGTTGAAATGCATTATGATTATTTCAGACCAGAAGTTCCAGAAAACAGCACAGAATTTTCAGCATCTTCCAGCTATTTATATGGACATGGGTGCCATACGATCGATCAAGTTCTTTCCTACTTCGGAGATCCAGATTCCATTCATTATGATGTAAGACAATTATTGGGTCCTGATCGAATGAACGATTATTTTGACTTGGACTTTTACTATTCAAAAATAAAGGTTTCTGTTAAATCAAGTTACTTCAGAATAAAACCACGACCAAGCTTTGTTCTGTATGGTAAAAAAGGTATGTTTATCAAGCAAGAGAAAGATAGACAAGAAGAACACCTAAAATTATTCTATATGCCGACTCATGCTGATTTTGGTATAGATACCCCAGATCATTATGGTACTGTGACTTATATGGATGCTGATGACCTTTATCATGAAGAAAAAGTCATTTCAGAAACTGGGGACTACAGTCGTGTTTATGAAGGATTATACGAGGCTATTATAAATGGAAAAGATAAAACAGTGAAAGATGAAGAAACGATTCGTCAACTAGAGATACTTGAAGAAGGTATTCAAAGTATTAAATACTAACTTATCCATTCATTTAAAAAATCAAGAATCACTCAACTAAGAAAGAAGGTTTATAATGAAACTCGCCATTATAGGTTCTGGAATGATCGTAAATGATTTTTTGACTATGGTCCGTGATGTTCCAGGGATTCAATTAGAGGCAATTGTAGGAACCGATAGAAGTATTGAGAAAATGAAGCTTTTAAAAGACAAATACGGCATTCGTCAAGTCTCAACTAATTATTCTGATTGTTTAAACGATCAGAATATCGATACTGTTTATATCGCATTGCCCAATCATTTGCATTTTTCTTTTGCTAAGCAGGCCATCCTGAGTAAAAAAAATGTTATTTGTGAGAAACCCTTTACCTTGAACTTAGCCGAAATGAAAGAGCTGAGAGAACTAGCCTTAACTAACAAAGTCATGTTGTTAGAAGCTATAACCAATCAATATTTAACCAATTATAAAAAGATAAAAGAAGCCATAAGTACTATTGGGGATATTAAAATTATTGAATGTAATTATTCACAATATTCATCAAGGTATGATGCCTTCAAAAAAGGCGAAGTGTTACCGGCTTTCAATCCTAAAATGGGTGGCGGAGCTTTAATGGATATTAATATTTACAACATTCATTTTGTAACGGGTATTTTTGGGGAGCCACAAAAAGTAAACTATTTGGCAAATGTTGAAAACGGAATTGATACTTCTGGCATCTTGAGTCTGGATTATGGGGATAAAAAAGTAGTCTGTATAGGTGCTAAAGATTCTACAGCTCCGATACGAACCATTATCCAAGGCAATAAAGGAGCTATCATTATTGAAGGGCCTACTAATGCTATAGACAGCTTTACTGTAATAGACAATCAACATAAGAGTGAACTATTTGATTTTAAAGTTCATACACATCGGATGTATGAGGAATTCATTGAATTTGAACGAATCATAAGAGAATCAGACGTTGAAGCTATGATGAAACACCTCGATCACAGTGAAATGGTTATGTCTATTGTAGATAAAGGATTAGAAACTGCCGGTATATCCTTAGGCTAAATTTTTAAAGTGAAAAACAGGCGCTTTTTCAATGTATGGACGGGTCAAAGTTCTTCTGACAAAATTCCATTTTGAATGAGTGACTGTTTTTCTTTTAAGTTTTCCACATTTGTTCTATATTCTTTTGCATATAAAATAGAATACAACGTGTCTAATACATATTGAAAGGCAACTTGTGACGCAAAAGTCCCTACCTTTACAAAATCATATTCTTCTTGGACTACCACTATCGTTTTGGCAGCTAAATTTATCAAATCAGATTCTGTATTTCCCGTTATCAAAATAGTCGGGATTTTTTTGTTGGAAAAATGTTGTAACATACGCTTATATTGCGGACTAGTTCCACTATAAGATAGAAACAGAGCACAGTCTTGTGGAGTAAGGTTAGAAGCATTCCATGCCTCATCTGCATATTCTTCAGAAATAATAGCAAATCGATTGATCTTGACTAACTTATTTTGAAAACTTCTTGCTCGTACTTGTGAATCACCACGCGAAAACAGAAAAATGTGCTTAGCTTTGAACAGTATTTCTGCCACTGATTGCAGCAGCTCTTCATCGAATTGATTCAATGTTTTTTTTATCGTATCAATCGTTAAATTAGCGATATTCTTAGCAATATCCATAGTCAAATCTTCTGGTTTAAAAGGGAAATTGGCATCCACTTCACTAGGCAAATGCAGTTGGCTGTAAACTACTCCTGAAACAGCGTCCTTAAAACTTCTGAATCCATCATAGCCCATTTTCTTACAGAGACGGATGATCGTCGAATGAGAAGTATACGTTAATTTTGCCAGATCCTCAATATATATTGTAGGGATCTTGGTGATATTCTGGATAATATAATCGGCTATCCTCATTTCTGTATTTGTAAAGTTCGTTTGATCTTTCAACTTAGTTAATACTTGCACCAAATCCAACCACTCCTTTATAACTTGATTCTATATTATTTAGTGAACGTTTACTAACTTTAAGGCACTGATACTTGTTTTCCAAATGATAATTTGCTATAGTTAGATTGTAATTAATACAATTAAACAACTATTATGAAATGGAGTGATTAGGATAATGAGTATTGATTTTAAAGATCATGGCAAAAAACCTTATGTTGTAAATATTGAAGATGCTACAGTGCAAAATGATAACTACCGTACAACGATATGGACAGGTGCTAAATTACAAGTAACCGTCATGACTATTCAACCAAACGATGATATTGGCCTAGAAGTTCATCATGGAATTGATCAATTTATTCGCATCGAAGAAGGACAAGGGCTATGCCAAATGGGACCTTCTGAAGATGACTTAAATTTTGAACAAGTTGTTTCTGAAGATGAAGCCGTATTGGTTCCAGCAGATATGTGGCACAATATTAAAAATACTGGTGACAAACCATTAAGATTATATACCATTTATGCGGGTCCTGATCATGTTGAAGGAACTATTCACCCAACTCATGAAGATGCAGAAAATGATCCTAATGAACACTAAAAAAAGCCTCGCTGTATAAAGAATTTTATACAGCGAGGAAAAAACTAAAAGATTAAACCAATAAAAGTGTGTGAGCCTATCGGAAATCCCAATAGGCTCACACACTTTTATATTTTTTATTAACGCAACAAACGCAATCCATTCAAAATAACTAAAATCGTCGATCCTTCATGGAAGACAACTCCTACCGGCAAATCTAAATAACCTAAAAGGTTTAAAATCATCAATAGGATGATCACACTGATAGAGAAGAAAATATTTTGTTTAATAATTCGGTTCAATCGTTTGCTTAAGTGATAACTATAAAGCAATTTAGCTAAATCATTTTTTACAATCACCACATCCGCTGACTCTATCGCCACCGATGACCCGCTACCCATAGCAATACCGATATCTGCATTCGCTAACGCAGGTGCATCATTGATTCCATCTCCAACCATGCCTACCACCTTTTTATTTCGCTGACTTTTCAAGATATGTTTAATCTTATCTTCTGGAAGACAATTGGCTACATAATCATTTACTTTGACTTTCTTAGCAACTTTCGAAGCAACCATTTCATTGTCTCCAGTCAAAAGTACAACTTGAATACCTTCTTTTTGAAAACCAGCTACTGCTTCGATTGCCTCATCCCGAATTTCATCAGAAAGAGAAATGTATCCAACAATTTCATTGCTTTTCGCCACAAAAATCGTCGTATTTTCTTCAACTGCTTTACCAAGATAATAATTTTTATCAGGGTACCCACTAAATGTACTTGGTTTCCCTATTTCAATTGCTCCTTTTCTAACACCTTGTCCTGCTATTTCCTCCACAGGTTCTGAAGTATCAATGTCTGTAAAGTTTCTGTTTTCAAAAGCTGCCACAATAGCATTAGCTATTGGATGGTTAGATTGTTGTTCCATATAAACTACTTCATTCAAAATGTCTTCTGGAACTTCATAATTTAATACTCTGAAATCACCAAATGTCAGTGTCCCCGTTTTATCACTATATAAAATGTCCATCGTATTCAAAGACTCCATTGCTGCTCCGCCTTTAACTAACACCCCATTTTTTGCTCCATTACTGATAGCACTTAATGTTGCTGGTGTAGCAGAAGCAACCAAAGCACATGGGCTAGCAACGGTTAATAAAACCATCCCTCTATAAAAAGCGTCCTCAAAGCTATACTCGTTGAAATAATAAAGACTCGCAATGAATAATGGGACCATAATTAAAACAACTAGTACGTATTTCGTTTCAAAACGATCAATAATTTTAGATATTTTCGAAGGGCTTTTCTGTGCTTCTTCTACCATTCGTATAATATTTGAGAAGACGGTTTGGTCACTCGTTGTATTCACTTCAAGATGAAAGGCATTTCCTTCATTGAAAGTCCCAGAAAATACTTCGGCTCCCTTTTCTTTTTCAACAGGCATTGATTCCCCAGTAAGGCTGGATTCATTGATTTGCGTTTTTCGGTCGGAATACCCATCAATGGGTATCTGTGCTCCTTTTGAAACGACTACAATGTCACCAACTTTTAACGATTCAGTGGGTACTTCACTCACTTCACCATTTTCTTTTAGCAATTGCGCTGTAGAAGGCACATGAGATAGCAACTCAGAAATAGCACTTTTGGATTTATTGGTTGCATAGGATTCTAGAGCTTCTGAGCCAGCAAAAATAAGCAGTAATACAGCTCCTTCTGATTCATAATGAATCAAACATGCACCTAATGCGGCTAAAACCATTAGCAAATCAACATTTGGAGCTTTAGAATGAATTGTTTCTGTCACCGCTTTTTTAGCTGAAAAGAACCCTAAAAAGAAAATGGCCACATAAAAAGAAAGTGAACTATAAAAACCTCCCATCGTATTTAAAATAAATCCAATAATTGTAAAAAAGACTCCAATGACTAAAAACTGTCCTGAACGCGTATTGCTTAAAAACTTCCACATTTTCCTCTTCCTTTCTGTAATTTTTTTTAAGTTAGTGGTTAGATTTTCCCTCCTTAATAAAAAGTAAAAATAAAAAAGGCACACCTATAGGACAGTAGTACTGTCCCACAGGTGTGCCTTTTTGGCACTACTCTGCTATCACACATGTGTGATCCGGCCGCATGAACCTCTAAGAGTTCACCGCCTGTTCAGATTTAATTGGCT
This sequence comes from Desemzia sp. FAM 23989, assembly GCF_045528345.1. Lineage (NCBI taxonomy): Bacteria > Bacillati > Bacillota > Bacilli > Lactobacillales > Carnobacteriaceae > Desemzia > Desemzia sp. FAM 23989. The sequence goes on from NZ_JBGQQT010000029.1 coordinate 5,850, forward strand.
CTCATTCTTACATTAACGATAAGACAGAAGAGCAAGTTAAATTAGATTTATATACATTTATAATACCATTTACTAATTGAAGTATCAACGGTTACTCCACTGTGTAAAATAGTCTTTTTTTATAAACAAGCTGCGGGAAAACTTTTACCCCATTTCCTGAGAAATCTCTTTTGCGACTTTCAAATTTGTGAGATACTACTAAGCGTGATTGATAATGGAGGGAACAACATGATTTATATAAAAGAAGCTATTTTACATATTTTTGATGTGAACAGCAACGAGCCTATCTTTTCATTTGCTGGCTTGGATATTTCGGAAAAATTCACCATGGACTACATCCATGCCATGATTGAAAAGGTAGAAGATTCAGACAACATGAAAAAAGGGGTTTTAACAGAAAACAACCCTTTGATCCCCGCTTTTTCTACTCTTCAAGATAACTTTGTGGAGACTACAAAAGCATTAGCGGAAAAGTTCTTTTCCATCACAAAACTTAATCCAGAGATACCGCCAGCTGATTTATTGTGCGTTTATTTCACTTTGGATGAAGTACCTTGTTTAGGGCTTTTCAAATTAAATTATTCGGACAGTGTAACTCACTATGTGTCTTATGAAACAGAACAACTCACCAACCAGTTGATGATCAACCGCTCAATCTTGCCGAGTGCTCGCCAAGCTATCCAAGAAGGTTTGGTCTTAAATTTGAACAACATGGAATACCATGTGATTGAGAAAAAACATTTGATCGATGAATTAGGGGAAAAAGTCTTTTACTTCACCGAGATGTTTTTAGAAGATAAACCTCAACCGAGCCTGAAAGAAAATATCTCGATCATCAAAAAAGCCGTTCAAAAAACCAGCAAAGCTTTTAATGAGGAAGAGTTCCAAGTACTCGCCGAAACGAAAGATGCGCTTGTCTATAGTATGACCGAAGAAAACGTCATTGATAACCAAGTGATTGCCGAGGCCCTTTACGGAGATAATCACGCTAAAAAAGAAAAATTCTTTGAAGAAGTAACGGAAATGGGATACGTTGACCGTGCCCCTGCTGAAGTTGCCGTAGCTGGCCCTAAATATTCCAAACAAAAATTCCGTCTAGACAATGGAATCGAGATCAGTATTCCAATAGACTTGTATAAAGATCCTGAAGTCGTTGAATTCATCAATAATCCAGACGGCACCACATCCGTGATGATTAAGAATATTGAAAAAATCAAAAATCTATTCTAAGAAATCTTCCTTTGTATGAGCTTTTCACTGCTTAGTACAAAGGAAGATTTCTTTATTTCGGCAACGATTATTTATCGATTTCTTCTAAGTTTTCATATAACTGTGGATACTCATGGCACTTCATATTTCTAGGTGTACATATTTCTCTTCCGAATGAGATCATGGATTGGTGGGCTCTTCCCCAGTATTTTGCTGGGATAATTTCTGTCACGCGTTCTTCGATTTGTTTGGGTGTCGCGTTTTCTTCTACTATTTCGTGATGTTTACAGACTCTCGCGACATGTGTATCGACTGCAAAAGCATCTTGGTTAAAGGCAACGTTCAATAAAATATTGGCTGATTTAGGTCCGATCCCCGTTAGTGTTTGCAGTTCTTCACGAGTGTTTGGAACTACTCCATCAAATTTTTCAAGTAATTGGCAGCTGCTTTTATAAATATACTTTGCTTTATTCCGGTAGAGCCCGACTGTTCTTATGTACGATTCAATTTCTTCAGGCGAAGACTCGATAACCGCTTGAGGATTTGGATAACGCTCGAATAACTGGTCTTTTACTTTAGCGACTGATTCATCTGTTGCCTGAGCACTTAATATGACGACCATCAACAATTGAAAGGGATTTTGATAACGCATTGTTGGGATAGCATCGGGATAGAGTTTCATTATTTCATAGATAACGTGTTGAGCAGCTTCTTTTGTCAGCATAGGCGTTCCTTTCTCTGATTCTTTTTTTTTAAATATACCATATTTTCAACAACACTAAAATCAAGTTTATTAGTGTCCCTCTTTTCTATGAAGCCAGAAACATAAGGATAGTTTTGCTTTGAAATCAAGGTTGTCAAATTCCACACTTTCTAAGATTCAATGGTTCTTTAACACCGCCAGCTACGGTATAATAGAAAAAACCAGCTTCTCAAAAATACACCTAAGGAGGGGCCTTGAGATGAGACAGAATCGCGAAGAAATGCTCAATGATTTGTATAACCTGATCCTCGATCCTGCTACTAGGGAATGGGAGCGATCGTTACTCTTGTCAGCTAAAAACGCCTTAGAAGATGGTGCGCATTTTGATACCCAGCTTTCAAAGCTTGAAGCCGATCTGCGTCCACTGGCTTTGAGAAATAATCTGACGCCTGATGTGACAGATTTTTATAATAAAATTACGAATACTGGTACTTCTGACACTCCATTTGACCTTACAAAACACTCCATTGATGACCCAGTTTACCAAGACTCTGCCGTATTTGCAGGCGGCTGTTTTTGGTGCATGGTAGAACCCTTTGAAAATCGTAATGGAATTATTTCCGTCTTATCTGGATATAGCGGCGGACACGCAGACCACCCTACTTATGACCAAGTGAGCGGTCAATATACAGGTCACGTAGAGGCAGTGGAGATTATTTTTGATACGAGGATCATACAGTACGCTGATCTAGTGGAACTTTATTGGCAACTGACAGATCCAACAGATGCATCCGGTCAATTTCAAGACCGAGGCAGTCAATATCGGCCAGTCATTTTTGTAAAAAACGAACAACAACGCCAGATCGCTGAAGCCTCCAAGCAGCGATTAGCCGATTCTAGCAAATACAATAAGCCGATTGTTACATCAATTGAATCTGCCACTGTCTTTTGGCCGGCAGAAAACTACCATCAGCAATTTTATAAAAAGAATCCTAAACGGTATAAAAGAATCGAGCGGTCTCGCCGACAGTTTTTGACTTTCCAACATTTACAAGCTAAGATCCGTACGCAACTCAACAGAATTACAAAAAAAACTTAATGGTCTGAGCAATGGCAGTGGCATTTCTCAGATCATTGAGTTGATTTTATTTTAAAATACACAAAAATAGCTTAACATAAAAGAGATCGTTTTATGTTTTATACGAGAAAGAGGAAGATACTGTGTTGGAAACAACTTTAAGTTTATACGTTACGTTATTGTCAGTTATTTTTGCGGGTATTGCCAATATGGTATTTTGTAAATACCCTACATATCCATGGTTAAATATTCCTATGGACTCCGGTAGAATATTATCGGACAAAAAGCGGTTATTTGGCCAAAATAAAACTTGGAAAGGTTTTATCGGCATGATTGTTTTTGGTGGACTATCTCAAATTATCTGGGGAATAGTTCTAAAAACGGTTCCCTCTCTTGAATCGTTGAATCTATTCTATGACGTCTATGCCAATTCTATACTAACCAATCTTTGGATCGGTTTGTTGTTAGGATCGGCTTATGTCGTTTTTGAATTGCCGAATAGTTTTATGAAACGACGGTTGGAAATCGAGCCCGGTAAAACAGCAAAGAATCAATGGAAATGGTTCTTTGTTTTTATTGATCAAGCAGATTCGTTGCTGGGATGTGCTCTAGTCGTAGCACTTCTGATTCCAATAAGCTTCTCTCAATTTCTTGGCTTCATCATTTTAGGAGCTGGTACTCATATTGTGATCAATCAGTTATTGTATGTTTTAAAATTGAGAAAAAATCCATTCTAATCATTTTAGATGTATAAAGAGGTGTATAGACAATCTATTGGACTTTAATAGAAACTGCAGAAACAAATCCGCGTTATGGCGGTAAAATAAACGCGTTGATTGATCTATCTCAATTAGACCTTCAGGTACCTAAAGGATATTTCATTTCAGAAGATCAGCTCACTCCACTATGGACTGAAGCAATACCTGAAATAACAGCTCTAAAAGCAACGGTTTATCCTAACGTACCAAACTATGAAACTATTGTTCAACGCCTGGACCAGCTGTGTTTTCCAACAGAATTGCATACAGAAATCAGTGATCTGATATCTCCTGATAAAACATATATCGTACGAAGTAGTGGAATGATGGAAGACCGAGCGTCCACTTCTTTTGCTGGACAATACGACACTATTGCAAATTGTACGACAGCTGATGACATTATTGCTGCATTGAAACAGTGCATTGCGTCTCTTTTTAAGCCAGCTGTTTTAACTTATTGGCAGACGCATCAATTGGATATTCAAGATCTAAAAATGTCTGTCATCATTCAAGAGCAGATTGCAGCTGATTCCAGTGGTGTTGCGTTTACTCTCAACCCTTTGACAAATGATGATCGCCAATTCACGCTCGAAGTCGTAAAGGGTGCGGGAGAAAAACTGGTCAGCGGGTCGGTTACTCCTGAATACTTAACGATCGACTGGTTTTCAACGATTGAATCAACGGATGCTTCAACTACTTTAACTTCAGATCAGTTGAAGCAGCTTCAAGAACAATTGCTTTTGATTGCAGTCTTCTATGGCTATCCTGTAGATATAGAGTTTTGTTTCAGCAAAAATTCCTTATATTTCTTACAAGCTCGCCCGATTACAACGATTCGTCGAAAAATCAGTAAAGGTAATTGGACAACAACGAACTTTCGTGATGGTGGTGTCGCTGCGCAGCCTTGTCCAGGATTGATGTGGAGTTTATATCGTGAATCGTGGCAGACAACATTAGAGAAATTTCTGGTCCAAAATAAGTTGTACGATTCAAAAAACATTGATCAGCTGTCCATCAATCATTTTGCCAGACCTTATTGGAATATTGGTGTTGTAAAAGAAGCCATGTCACAAATCCCTGGATATATCGAACGCGAATTTGATGATGAACTGGGTGTATATAAAAATTATCGAGGTGACGGATACAAAAGCCGATTGACAGCCCAGTCGATCGGCCATTTGATAACGGTGGCGACTCGTATCCATAAAACGACTCAGCAGCAACGTCAAATGGCAGCACAGCAACATAAACAGCTGTTAAAAACCTATCAATCAATCGATAAAGAAATCCAAGCACTAACTGCCACAACAGATCACAAAAAAATTGAAGCATTATGGAAAATTGTACTTAATGTGGCTTATTTGCAAAGTGAACAGACTTATTTCTGGCAAGTATTTGTCAATACCGTACAGCTGTCTATGAAAAAAACGGCATTATTGAAAAAATTGCCCTTAAACACCTTTTTCCAGCTGATTTCAAAGTTAGGCGAAGTATCTCATGTCCACCCGTTACGTGACCTCTACGAAATCGTTGAGATCATTCAAGCAAACAACGAATATAAGCATGAGTGGCTATCGAAAACTTCACCAGAGATCAATGAGTCGTTAAACGAACAGCCGAATCGTCTAGATGCCAAACGAATCCAAGGTTTTCAAAAATCATTCGGCTATCATTCAAACCGTGAACTGAATCTGCTGGTGCCTAGTTATAGCGAAGACCAGCAGCTCGTTGTTGACTTGTTGAAAGACTATGTGGAACATCCGGAGAAAATTGCAACAGTCAAACGCTCCTCTTTACAAACGCTGACAAATGAACAGATAGAAGGTCTTATCCACCCTTACGTCTCTAAATGGCAACGTCCTAAAGTCATGAAGGACATCAAAATATTGCGTGAATTATTGTGGTGGCGTGAGGAATTTAAAGATGTATCGACTCGTTTTTATCATTTGGTCCGTCAAATCACTTTGAAATTAGGTGAAAGGTATTCGCAACTAGGGTATATTGAAAAAACAGAAGATCTCTTCTATCTTGAAAAAGAAACGATCCTCTCTTTTATGAATGACCAGTTCTCTCAAGAAAGTCTTCGAGAATCTGTGAAGAACAATCGCATATATTGTCAGGCATATCGCCATTTTGTTCCTCCAGGCGATTTAATGGAAGCAAGTGTTTCTGTAGAGATGGAAAATCCTTTGGCAAATGAACCATCCAGTTTATCTGGAATCGGTGCGAATGATGGAGTTTTTACCGGAAAAGTAAGAATATTGCTGGACCCTAAAGAAATCAATCTTTTGGAGGCTGGAGAGATCTTGGTGACTCGCTTTACGGATACAGGATGGAGCCATGCCTTTGGTTCTATTAAAGGCCTGATCACAGAAACTGGCGGTGTTTTGTGCCATGCCTCGATTGTTGCCAGAGAATTCGGGATTCCGACAATCGTCTGTGCAACAAAAGCTACAGAAAAGTTAAAAACAGGTATGACTGTCACCATGAATGGAACAACTGGTGAAATCACGATTCATAAAGGTAGGTGCTGAAGATGTTTATTGGAGAATATGGAAAGTTTGTCTACTTGACCTATTTCGGGACAGCCGTATCGCTAATAGCGATACAGTTTATTATTCAAGGCGAGATGATCTGGGCGATGAGCTGCTTTATCGTGAGCGGACTCTGCGATTTATTTGATGGAATGGTTGCCCGTTCTTTTGACAGGACAAAAGCGCAAGAACAGTTTGGCATAGAGATTGATACCTTATGTGATATGGTCAGTTTTGCGGCGTTGCCGGCGATCTTGTTGTTGACACAAGGGCGATTGCCTTTAGTGAATGTTGTTTTAGCGATTGTATATGTCATTACTGCTGTTTCACGGTTAGCTTACTTCAATCGTGAAGCGAAGAACAATTCGGCAGAAAGAGATGCTTATTTCAGGGGAGTTCCTGTTACGTATGGTGCACTAGTTTTTCCTGTCAGTTATTTGGTGAGTGAATGGTTGCTCAGCGGGAGTTTTCAATACATTATTCTGCTGCTTGCTCCTATGATGTCTTTTCTATTTATCCGGGATGTTAAGATTCCCAAACCCAATCGATTGATGTACCTCTTTTTCCTCGGGCTCGCGTTTATAACGTTGTTCGGGTTATGGAGATTATAATATGGCAAAAGTATTCCAGCGTAAAACTCAATCGATCATTGAACCTAAGGAATATCAAGCTGCATGGCTGAAACGATTGTATCAAACAAAATGGGGCAATAGTTTGCTTTCCATCGTTACTTCTCGGTTGTTTTCAATCGTATGGACGGCTATTGATCACACGCGACTATCTAAAAACAAAATAGCACAGTTTATCAAAGAGTACGATATCCGACTAAGCGACTACGAATCTGTAAACTACAAATCTTTTTCAGCATTTTTTATTCGAAAATTAAAAGCGGACAAAATACAAGTCAGTCCGTCCAATCGTGTGTGTGCGGTTGCGCAAGCTAAACTATTGGCTGTTCCTATTCATAGTGATCAGACTTTTAACATCAAAGAACAGAACTATCGTTTAGAAGACATTCTTCAAGACCGTTCTTTAGCGGATCATTACGAAGGCGGGACCGTGTTTATTTATCGTTTAGCGGTCGATGATTACCATCGTTACTTGGTCAGTGAAACCGGTATGGTCATTCGTCGGCGTAAAATCCGCGGTAAACTGCACACTGTCAGAGAAATCGCACAGCAACACTTTCAAGTATTCAAAGAAAATAAACGAGAATATTGTTTAATTGAAACAAAGAAATCAGGCATGGTCATGCAGATGGAAGTCGGAGCACTTTTGGTTGGAAAGATCTATAATCCACCATCCGCTAGTTATCAGCGGGGCCATGAAAAAGGCTGGTTTAGTCTAGGAGGTTCAACCATACTGGTGGCTTACCCAAAGGGAACCGTGACCGTGGATGAAGATATCTGCTATTATTCCAGCCTGAATATAGAAACACAAGTCAACATAGGGGAAGGAATTGGTCTGAAAATATGCTAACTAGATTATCAACTTATTATAAAGAGATGTACCCACTGATTCCGAGATTCCTATTAGCCATTATCTACTTTTTTGAGATCTATTTTATCTTGCTTCTCAACGTAGGAAAAACAGATTTTTCGATTGGATTGCAAGAATGGATCGGCGTTTTAACGATATTTACTTTTTTGATGGCGCTTAGGATCGCAGATGATTTTAAAGACTACGAACACGATCGAAGGCTATTTCCTGAACGTGCCTTGCCTTCTGGAAGAGTCACAAAACGTGATTTGGCTATTGCTTTAGCTGTCATGGTCACAATCACAGTTGTACTGAACGTTTTCTTTATGAATAATATAGGGTGGTTTTTCTTTTTGTTCATTTATGGCACATTGATGTCGCTTTGGTTTTTCAGCAAAGCCAAAATCCAAAAATCATTGCCTTTAGCACTTGTTACCCATAATCCTGTTATGATGATCATGAATTTTTATATCATCACATTTATTTGTTACAAATACCAATTGCCATTATTGTCATTACCTACTGTTCTGCTGGCGTTCACGATGTATTTCCCGAGCTTGATCTGGGAAATCAGCCGTAAAATCAGAGCTCCTAAAGACGAGACCGAATATGTGACTTATTCTAGATTGTTCACCTATCAAAAAGCCACACGTTTCGTTCAAGTACTGACCATTATAGATATTTTAACGAACTTTATTCTATTGTGGAACATTTCAAAAATTGGTGTCATTGTTCTGTTGGTGAATGTCATCTGGATGACGATTCAATTCCAACAATTTATTCATGATCCAACACGTTTCAATATTAAAGAACGAGTGGAACGCTATACCTACATTACGGAAACAACGATGGTTCTCTCGGTAGCGGCACATCTATTTATACAGAGGTTTGCACAATGAAAAAGCTCACTGACTTGCAACGTCAATCAGTAGGTTCAAAAGCCTACAATTTACATCTCATGAAAAAGCAAGGTCTCGTTGTCCCTGCTTTTTCAGTTTTTTCATTTGATCTGTTTGATCGATCTGATACCCATACCTTTTTAATGGAGCAGCAAACAGCCTATCACACAGGAAAATATACGTTAGATGAATTGAGTCAACGATTGCAGCAAGAGTTCAAGGCGAAATTTTTGCAAGAAGATTTTACAGCTATCCATGAATTCAAAAAACTAGCTTCTGGCAAGCATACCTACTCGGTTCGGTCTTCAGCAAACGTGGAAGATGATGTTTCTGCCTCATTCGCTGGACAATTTTCTACTCGTTTGTTCGTTGAAGCGGATGATTTAGTTGATGCTGTGGAAGAAACTCTGTTGTCGTTGTATCAGCCTGCTGCATTAAGTTACTACTTTGAGAATGGCTTTTCATTAGAAACTGTTCAGCTACACGTCATTCTTCAAAACATGATTGCGGGAACTTTATCAGGGGTCTACTTTACCGCGAATCCTCAAGGTTTGTTGAATGAACAGTTGATCGTAGTAGGCGAAGGTGTGGGCAGCGGGATCGTGGAAGACAAAGTAGATACAACGATGGTAACAATTCATCCGGATGATCAATTATCTTACTTTGAAACCTCTGGTGCTTCTCCGATTTTAACAGAGAAACAGCAAGCAGATTTAGAAGAGATGGCGAAGAACGTTACTGAATTATTTGGTCTGCGCATGGATATCGAATTTACTTTTTTGAATGGCCAGCTGTATGTTTTACAAGCACGCCCTATCACAAAAATGTCTACAGACCCCGTCATTATTTTAGATAACAGCAATATTGTAGAAAGTTATCCCGGAACCACGACTCCTTTGACATTCAGCTTTATTCAAGAAGCTTACGGAAGTATCTTTAGAGGTTTGGCTAAACGGATGCTGAAAAACGACACACAAACACTTCGATCATTTGAGCCTACTTTTCAAAATATGATCGCTCAAGTCAACAGCCGCGTGTATTATCAAATCACTAATTGGTACAAATTACTGCAGCTTCTGCCGTTCTCTAAGCAGATCATCCCTATTTGGCAAGACATGTTAGGGGTTCAAACTACAGACGTCTCTGCAACTACAGTGAAGATCAGCCGTTCAACTCGGCTGAAGATCATAGGACGAATCATCAAAAGCTTCATCCAAGCACCTCGTTCCATGAAAAAGCTTGATTCGGATTTTGAAATGATCTCCGAAAAGTTCGATCAAATATATACAAAAGAGGCTTCATTTGAAGAACTTCACCAATTATTTGAACAGATCAAACAACAAGTACTGGAACAATGGGACATCACTTTGATCAATGACCTCTATGCGTTTGTTTATACAGGAGTGTTAAAAAAATTCTGTTCGCCGGAAGAAGTCCAAGCGGAAATAGCCGGAATCGAACAAATTGAAAGCATGAAACCAGTAATTGAATTGAATAAAATCATTTACACCATTCAAGAAGATGGCAATAGCGACTATCGAAAAAAAATCGAAACGCTGTCTTTGGAACTTGCTGCTGATTTTATTGACACAGATGTACATCCAATCACACAAGATATTCGACTGTTCATTCATCAATTTGGAGATCGAGCTCCAGAAGAATTAAAATTGGAGACGGCAACATTTCGCAGTCAGCCTTCTTCACTCATTCAATTGATCCAGCAGCAGTTGGAATTGCCGCCGTCTGCTGTGCATACCAACACTAAAGCAAATTCAGTCAGTAAATCACGGAATCCATTGGTGAATTGGCTGAAGAAACAAGCTATGACAGGAATCAAATACAGAGAAAGTTCCCGATTGAACCGGACGCGGATTTATGGGATGATGCGGCTCCTGTTTGTCACTATGGGAGAACATTTGGTAAAAGAAAAACGCCTTGAAAAATCAGAGGATGTATTTTATTTAACGATGACTGAATTATTCGAATTGGCTGGCCATCAAGACCTTTCAAATATGCAGATGGAGATCAAAAAACGACAGCATAAACGATCCGTAGATCAGCAATTACCTGCATTCAGCCGTCTGATCTATGCTGGAAGTATTTTCGAAAAGTACCCGCAAAATATCAATCATCAAAAGATTGCCTCAACCGACCAGCAGGACTTCCAAGGAATCGGTTGTTCAAAAGGTGTGGTTCGAGGACAAGTATTAGTTGTGGAAGATATTCAAGCCGTTAACTTCCAGCAATCCCATGATAAAATCATCGTCACAAAAATGACGGATCCTGGATGGGTGTATTTACTGACTCAATCAAAAGGGATTATTGCGGAAAAAGGTTCACTTTTATCTCATACAGCAATCATCTCCCGCGAATTGGGTATTCCTTCTGTCGTCAATGTCAAACAAGCCACGCAACAGCTGAAGACCGGGGAATGGATTGAAATAAACGGTCAGACTGGTCTGATTAAACGTTTGGAGGATGAAAATGACTACTCCTAATTCCTTAGAAATATTTTCAGTGGTTTCTGGCGAGCAAACAGAAGCAGATTTTCTGCAATTCCCACAACGTATTTATAAAAAAGATGAATTGATGCAGTCGATTTCAGAGGAACAAGCACAGATCAGCGGGCAGCATCCGTTGAGTCCGACCTACACTTTTCAAGCATTCAACGGCTACCAAGAGGGCCAAATGGTGATTCGTGGTGCTCTGATCAAGCCGCACCATTTGGAAGATTACTACTTAGGGTACTTTGAAGCAGTAGATGATGTAACCATCATGACCCAGTTTATCAACATACTGAGTGAAAAAGTGCGCGAAAAAAATGGGAAGCGAGTCCTCGGCCCTGTCCAAGGAAGTTTCTGGCTCGGTTATCGAATGAAAGTTAAAGGATTTGAACGAACGCCGTTTACGAGTGAACCGCACAATCCAGCATACTATCCGAAGTTATGGCAAGCGGCTGGTTTTAAAGAGATCGAGCATTACACGTCAAATTTTTATCACTCGATTCCGCCCCAATATGAATCAACAAAACTAGCCAAACGTTATCAATCATTTGTGGAAAAAGGCTATCGCTTTATTTCTCCTAAACGAGAAGACTGGTCAACCGTTTCTCTTGAAGTCTTTGACCTTTTAAGCACACTTTACAAAGACTTTCCATTGTATCAAAAGGTTACAGCTGAACAGTTCACTCACATTTTTGCCGATCTAAAACAAGTGATCGATTTTTCCATGGTAAAGCTGGCCTACAAAGATCAGCAGCTTGTTGGTTTTTTGATTACGTTGCCGGATTATGGAAACTTGATTTATCGAAAAATGACAATGCTGAATCTAGCGAAAATTCTCTATAAAAGATGGCGTGCTAAACGCTATATTATTCTGTATTTGGGTGTAGACCCTAACCACTTAGGTCTGGGATTGGCGATGTCTTATCCGGTTTTCAGACAAGTCAAACAGCGGAAAGCAGAAATAGTGGGTGCCTTGATCCATGAAAAGACGGTCACAGACCGCTATGTGACAGAGATGCAAAAAGATTCTCATGCTTACAGTTTATGGATGCTGGAATTGGAATAAACAAAGCTGGATTTGAACCTGAATGGTTTACTAAAAAGTTTGATCGTTGACTAATGATTGATTCATTGTATGCCGCTGCATAAAGATACCCCAAGAAGTAGACTGAAACTGACTACTCTTTGGGGTACTTTATTTTTAAAATGACTACAACTTACTGACCGCTTCTTCAACAGCTGTATTACCAGCCAAGACTTCAAATTCTTTGTTGATTGTGTTGTCATTGCGGAGTACAGAAATCAATGTTCGAGCTACATCTTGACGAGGAATCTCGTTGATGTCTTGCCCCATGCCCACTTTGATTTGATCGGTACCAGCCGTATCCACTAGCATACCTGGATGAACGATCGTCCAGTCTAGTTGAGTACGGTTTTTTAACCATTCATCAGCATAGTTTTTGGCGATCGTATAGATTTGCAGATCATTTTCTTTTGCCATTTCCTCACGACCTGTACGGAAAGTGCTGACCATAACAAAACGCTTGACGCCTGCTTGTTCTGCAGCGGTCATGGCTTTAACAGCTCCGTCTAAGTCGATCAACACGGTTTTGTCGAGACCGCTTCCTCCTGCACCTGCACTGAAAACAACTGCATCGACATCTTTCATCGCTTCAGCCAACTCATCTATTGAGTTTTTGACCAAATCTAAGAGAACGGTTTGGATACCTCGTTCTTCGAAAAATCCAGCTTGTTCAGCCTTACGTATCATGGCGATTTCTTCAATAGAGCTATCCTCTTTTGCAAAATCAGCAAAGTGATGAGCTACTTTTCCATTGGCACCTATAACGAATACTTTCATTTGAAATCTCCTCTCACTATTTAATGAACTAATTTCAGCATAGCATGTGTCAGCTAAATTTTCCATTAATTGGAAACGCATGGTTTTTTCCTACGTAGAAACTATTATGATTACTTGTTTTTGTATTGCGAACTAAAGACCGGCATGATTTGATCGTCGCCATAAGTTTCGATAAGAGGCAATTCATTCAACGTTTTCATGTCTTCCTCAGAAATCGTAAAATCGACCGCCGCATTATCTTTCATATGGTCTTTGCTGATAGATTTAGGCAAAGCAACAGTATCTAATTGAATAACATAGCGGATGCTTAATTGAGCAGGTGAGACCTCATATTTTTCAGCCATCTTTTTAACAACAGGATGGTCAAGGATCGCACCATGAGCAATTGGCGAGTAAGCTTCAACAACAATATTTTGGCTTTGACTGTACTCGATCACATCGCTAGGAACATTTGTGATATGAGCAAGGATTTGATTTACCATTGGTTTGACTTTGCCGTTATGGATCAGGTTTTCCAAATCAACTTGTTCAAAGTTGGAAACACCTATTGCCCGCAATTTTCCAGCTTCATAAGCTTCTTCCAAAGCACGCCATGCTTCTAGATTGCCTTCGAAGTAATGGTTTCCGTCACGGAAGTTAGCCCAAGGTTGCGGACTATGGATAATCATTAAATCAATATAATCCATATTCAAGCGTTCCAGAGATTCATCGATGGCTTTGACAGCTTCACCGTAGTTTTTGATATCGCCTTCGAGTTTTGTGGTGACAAAGATCTTTTTACGGTCGACACCAGACTCTTTGATGCCTCGACCTACACCTTTTTCATTTCGATAAGATTCAGCCGTATCGATATGACGATAACCCAGATCAAGGGCATCTTTGACAACTTGAACCACTCTTTCATCATCAATCATCCAAGTTCCTAAACCCAATTTAGGAATCTCAACTCCATTTGATAATGTATACATTTCATTTAACACCATTTGTTTGCCTTCTTTCTATACTTACTTATTTTTTGACAGAATAGCGGATCCATACTGTTCCGTGTTCCAATGTTTCAACAGATTCCAATTGGAAGGCTGTCTCTTTGATTTCGGTATAAGGTTCTTTAGCGACGAAGAACCGATGTCCGCTCGGATCTCCATTTGCGATAGGTGACAAGATGACGCTGACTTCATCGACTAGGCCATTCTGTACAAATGACCAATTGAGTGTTCCGCCCCCACCGACCATCATTCGTTCGATACCGAATAAATTGTAAAACTTGTCCAGCATGACTTCATAGTCGATCTGGTCTTTTCCGGCAATGATATACGATATTCTTTTCTTTCTAAGGAAATCTTTATATGCGTTTGATGCTTTTTCTGTTAAGACTTCTACAACAGGAGAATCGATACCGCCATAAGCGGAAAAATTTTCTTCAAAAGCCAGTTCTCCTCGTGCATCAATGGACAAATAATACATCGGCGCATCTCGATCTGCTGCATAATCCCCTTCAGGAACAGGTGCTGCATTCTCATTCAACTTTGGTGTTTTATAATGCGTCATATTGTCTTCCGTTGTTGTTTTACCGTTCAAATAGCCTTGGATGCCGAATCGCTGTTTTTCAGGAGTGATAGAAATTTCCTGATATTGACGGCTAGCTTCTTTAAATTCGGGCAAGTCCATAATGTCTAGATTGCCATCGATAGAGGTGTGGGTATGGATAATCACATAAGGTTTATTCATCTTTTCATTCTCCTCTTATTTATCGTTTTAATCCACTAGTGTTGCATGAAACATAATATGTTTCACAATGTTATGTATCCTATTCCAATATGCAAAAAAGTCCTTTATACTGAACTTGGATGACTTATCCAAGACCAATAAAAAGGACCCAACTTATGGA
>NZ_JBGQQT010000030.1:0-18364 GCF_045528345.1 Desemzia sp. FAM 23989
GTTCATTTTTAGTCCCATTGGTTGGTTGAAGTCTTCGAAAGCGATTTGTGAATACGGTTGTGATTTATACATGTTTCTGTCCTCATTTCAGTAAAAGTGCAAGGTTTTGTTTAACATCCTATAAAAACCCTTGCATCTATTATATCAATCATTAGTTGTAAAAGGCAGCAGAATAAGCATAGTTTATTATTCAGTAGACATTAATTAAACCGAAAATTTAACACTCCCAAAACTATGAACTGTTTTGTTCAGTAGTGGGAGTGTATTTTTCTATCTGTCTATTTAAGTTAAAGTAAGGAGGACTGCTTTTTTGTCAATTATGCTTTTGCCCTAACTTCGCCTCATACTTACGAGGAAAGCCATTACTTTACTTATGAATCTCAAAACCATTGCGGTAAGTCAGGTAACTCTTCCTTTCTTGACTTGTGAGTACCGGAATGTTCCCCCCACAAGTGAGATAAAGACCATTTGTATCGGTATTGATCTGAACTCTACACCTGCGCTGACCTAAAATTTGTCCTCATGCCAACAGAAGCTATAAAGGTTTCCAACAAGTAACCGATACATTAGTTTCAATTTTTACTAAGTAACTAATTATTTTGCAGAAGGACGATTTATTTATACAAAATGATCTCTTGTAAAGGATTATAGAATATTATCTAGTGCTTTCGCGTAGAATTAAATCTGTCGATAAGGTTACTTTTTTTGCGACCGTTCTTTCGGTAGTCAACTTGTCTAACCATAGGTCAAAACCGGTTTCGCCCATTAATTCGGTATAGACTTTTACTGTACTTAAAGTGGGGTAGATGTATTTAGCTACGCTTATATCATTGAACCCTATCAGACTAACTCGTTCTGGAACTGAGATGCCTACTTCTTGTAAAGCCCTCAAACAACCGATTGCCATGGAGTCATTCGAAATGAAAAAGGCATCTGGTAAATCGTCTTTTAAGGTTTCAATGGCTTTTTTCATCAGCTCTTGACCGGATGCGACATTAAAAGAACCTGTGAACACATGGCTTTCCTTGTATATTCCAGCTTGTTTCATGTAATTCTCAAAAATCGTCGTTCGTTTATCAATAATCGGTTTAGATCTATCGCCAAAATTTTCTTGTCCAGCGATCAAACCAATATTTTGGTAACCGTTGGTACAAAAGTAATTCATAACAGAATTTACTGCTTGTTCGAAATCGATGACAACCGAATCTAATTTAAGATGGAGTTGATCAAAATCAACAAAGCAAATATTTTCTGTCCATGAAGTGAGTTTATTTACTTGAGAATCGCTAAATTTTCCAATTGCTATGATACCTTCGATAGATGAATCCATTTCAAAATCTGTATTTTGAAAAATACGGACAACTTCATAGTTCATCTCTTCTGCTCTTTTTTCTACACCTAAGCGGATAGACAAGTAATAGAGGTCATCTAGTTCCTCTTTTTCTGTGTACCATTGAACGATGGCTAATTTACCTTGTTTGTTTGCTTTTTTCTTTTGGTATTTCTTGTATTCCAGCGCTTCAGCAACTTCAAACACTCGCTTTTTTGTTTCATCGCCTACTGATAATGTTTCGTCATAATTGAGTACACGAGATACGGTTGCGCTTGAAACGCCTGCTTGTTCGGCAATATCTTTAATTGTTGCCATGTTCTCACCACTTTCTTTTCCATTCCATTTATTTATTATAGCATTGTATCGAAGCGGTAAGTTGTTTCAGCTTGGAAAATGTCATTTGGTTGAAGTATGATATTTCCGAAATTTTCTTGGTTGATCGCATCCGGTAATTTTTGAGTTTCCAACGTTATCCCTGCATAATGTTCAATTAATGTTCCTTCTTTTGTATGTTTTCCATCTAATGAGTCCGTAGCATAAATGACAACGGCATCTTGATCTGTAAACATCTGTACGCGTCTGCCACTAATTGGGTCATATAAAAGAGCTTCCGGTTTTTGGGACAGGTGCTCAAGAACAAATGGATGATCATACCCAGATACTAATTTATTTTGAGGATGTGAACTCTCAAACCCTTTATTTATTTTGTCTGCTGTTGTGAAATCGAACGGTGTTTCATTTACAGGTAATAAGTTTCCGGTCGGAATAGAATCCTCTCTAAGTTCAGCGAACAGATTACTCGTTAAGGTTAATTGATGTTGCTTGATTGTGTGTGTTGGATCGCCAGTCAAATTAAAGTAGACGTGATTAGTCGGATTAAACAAGGTTACTTTATCAGTTGTGGCGTGATAATTGATTTTCCAATCGTTTGATTCCGTCAATGTATACGTTACTTGTATTGTTAAGTTGCCAGGATAACCATTTTCATTGTTGAGACTCTTGTATGAGAAAATCAATTGAGCTTCATTTTCAGTGGAATTAGTTTTTACTGTCCAAATTTTTGTATCCAAACTATTTTCTCCGCCATGCAAATGATTGCCTTTTTCATTTGTTTCGAGTTGGTAGTTTTTTCCTTCCAATGTAAACTTACCTTTATCAATCCTTCCGGCAACTCTTCCAACTGTTGCACCGTAAAAAGGACGATGAGATACGTATTCATCTACCATATCATAGCCGAGTACAATATTCTGTGAAAGTCCATTTTTATCGGGTACTCGAATAGCGGTTACTGCCGCACCATAAGTCATAGCGGATAAGGAGATACCTTGACGATTCGTCAAAGTATATTCCTGAATTATCTGTCCTGACAGTTCTCCAAAATATTTAATTGAAATTTTCAATCCTTTCTCCTCCTTTTGAATGAGTAAAACTATTTATAAATCGTTTGAAAGCAGCTTTTCCTTCAATAGTTTGTTTATATACCCCAGCGTCTTCTAGTACTCTCAGAAAAACAGATCCAACGGCATCTTCAATGATTGTTCCAACCGTTTCTTTTGTAATTTTTTTTGTTCTTTTTAATTCATCTGCCCATTCTTGATGAGCAGTATCTAGTTGATGAGGTTCATCTAGTAAGTACTGTTCAACCTCAGTAAGTTCTTTTTTTAGTCTTGGTGGCAAGATAGCTAAGCCCATTACTTCTATAAGACCAATGTTTTCCTTTTTTATGTGCTGAACATCCTGATGAGGGTGGAAAATCCCGTCAGGGTACTGTTGCGTGGTACGATTATTGCGTAATACTAGGTCTAATTCATACTTACCCTTTTTATACCGAGCAATAGGTGTAATCGTGTTGTGAAGTTCTCCATTTGTTTCAGCAAAAATAGCTGCTGATTCATCTGAATAGAGACGCCACTGATCTAAAATAAGAGTTGCTGCTTCAACTAACTTATTTTGATCAGAACTTCTTAGACGGATGACGGACATTGGCCACTTGACAAGACCGGCTTCTATAGAAGGATAATCTGTTAACGTAAAGGGAAAATCTATAGATGCTTCTGCCATAGCAAAAGTGTGTCGGCCTCCTTGGTAATGGTCATGAGACAGGATTGAACCTCCTACTATTGGCAAATCAGCATTAGATCCAACAAAATAATGCGGAAATTGTTCAACTATACTCAAAAGTTTCGTGAAAGTAGCTTTTTCTAACTTCATAGGTTTATGCTCTTGTGATAAAAAAATACAATGCTCTTCATAATAAGCGTAAGGGGAATACTGTAGACCCCAGTTCTCATTAGTTAAAGGTAAACGGATGATGCGATGGTTACTTCTGGCAGGATGATTTAGATGTCCTTCGTAACCTTCATTTTCCATACATAAAAGACAAGTAGGGTATCCAAAGGAGGCAGGAGCTGTTTTAGCTAAAGCAATCTGCTTAGGATCTTTTTCTGGCTTAGATAAATTGATCGTGATCTCTAAATCACCAAAAACAGTAGATTTGATAAATTTGATATTCTTCTCAATTGCCCTTGTCTTAATGTAATCATTCTCTTGACTAAGATGGTAAAAATAAGTCGTAGCAGCTATAGGACTTTCTTGATAAAGCTCCCAAAATTTTCGATTTATCTCAGAGGGTAGGGGAGTGATAAGATTCATTATCTTTGCTGATAGAATATCTCTTTCAGCTTCATTATTTCCAATTGTTTTTTCTTGAACAGCGTAATCGACTAAAGAGTCCATTGTTTCTAAACGATTTGGTAATGGCATAGAAGCTTTTATTTCTGAATCTAAAGCTTGTTTTCCGATCAAGGCGAGCAATTGATTTTGTTTAAGAAGAACATCTAACGGATGAATTTCTTGATTTTGATAACCTATTTGAATGAAATCGATTACTGACTGATCGATCATATACATTCATCCTTTCTAATTTTGTTTGTCTGTATATCCATGAGGAGAGTTTTTATGCCAATTCCAAGCTGATGCTATGATATCATTTATGTCCATATATTGAGGCTTCCAGCCTAAAATAGTTTTTGCTTTTTCACTTGAAGCAATCAATGTGCTAGGGTCTCCAGCTCGACGCGCAGCTACTTTTGCAGGAATCGCTCTTCCAGTAACTTCACGTGCTGTGTTTAGTATTTCTTTTACCGAAAAACCGGTATTGCTGCCTAAATTAAATATATTACTTTGTTTTTCTGACTTTAAATATTCCAACGCTAGAATATGAGCTTCTACTAAATCGACGACATGAACGTAATCGCGGATACAAGTACCGTCTGGTGTAGCATAATCGTCTCCGAAAATGGTTAATTCATTTCTTTGTCCTAAAGCCGTTTGTAAAATAAGAGGAACTAAATGTGACTCAGGTGAATGATCTTCACCGATGCTGCCATCTAATTTTGCTCCAGCTACATTAAAATACCGTAAAGCAACAAATTTCATATCGTAAGCTTTGTCACACCATTTCAATATCTTTTCCATCATCAACTTCGTTTCTCCATATGGACTTTCAGGATTTGTATCTGCAGTTTCCTTAATTGGGACCTCTTTTGGCTCACCGTAAGTAGCAGCTGAAGAAGAGAAGACAATTGAGTTAACAGCGAATTTCTGCATGGTTTCTAAAGTTACTTGAGTACCATAAACATTATTATTAAAGTATTGTAGAGGTTGCTGCATTGATTCTCCTACTAAAGAATTCGCTGCAAAGTGAATAACTCCTTCAATCGATTCTTTTTCAAAAATAGATTCCATAAAGGATTTGTCACGAATGTCTCCTTGGTAAAATCGGGCTTTCTTATGAATCGCATCTCGATGTCCAGTTTGTAAATTGTCGACTACTGCTACGTCATACTGTTGTTCAATTAATTGATCAACGGCATGAGAACCGATATAGCCAGCTCCTCCTAATACTAAGACTGTCATACTGATTCCTCCTCAAGTAATTTAGGACCATCACTAATTTGAGCGATATAAAACTCGCCAGGGTAGCCAATTTGATCTAGATATTGTTTTCCAACTTGGTCAATAAAATCATCTATCTTATCATTTTCAACGATTGCGATGGCACATCCGCCAAATCCTGCACCCGTCATTCGTGCACCTAAAACCCCAGGTTGATCCCAGGCAGCTTGGACTATTGCGTCCAATTCTGGTCCAGTCACTTCATAATCATCTCTCAAAGAAATATGTGATTCGTTCATTAATTGCCCAAACTCTTTCAGATTTCCAGCCTTTAAAGCTACGGCTGCCTTAAGTGTCCTTTGGTTCTCAGTTACGGCATGTCGTGCTCTTTTTAGAATGGTTTCATTTGAAAGAATAGATTGATGATCAACAAATGTTTCTTCATCCAACGCTCCTAATGAAGAAACAGTAAGAACTTTTTGCAATTCTGCTAGTGCTTGATCGCATTCACTGCGTCGTTCATTGTATTTTGAATCAGCTAATTCACGCCTTTTTTTAGTGTTCATGATAACAATTGAATGATTTTCTAATACTACTGGAATCAATTCATAGTCTAAAGTGTTGCAGTTTAGTAGAATAGCTGTGTCTTTCTCACCTTTACCTACTGCAAATTGATCCATAAGACCTGAATTGACCCCAATAAACTCATTTTCCACTCGTTGCCCAGTTTTAATCAACTCTAATCGATCAATATCTAAATCAAATAGCGTTTGTACTATAAATCCTGTCAGTAATTCAATCGAAGCAGAAGAGGAAAGACCAGCTCCGTTTGGAATATTGCCGTAATAAAGGATGTCCAATCCTTGATTGATCGCATAACCTGACTCTTTTAAGAATTTAATCATTCCTTTAGGATAATTTGTCCATTTATCTGCTGGATTGTATTCTAAGTTTCCTAAATCAATCGTGATCACACCTAATTCAGCAAAGTTTTCAGAATAAAAGTTGATGATCTGATCTTCTCTTTTTGCTGCTAAACCGTATGTCCCTAAAGTAATTGCGCAAGGGAAAACATTCCCACCATTGTAATCAGTGTGCTCTCCTATTAAATTGATTCTCCCTGGAGAGAAAAACGCTTTCATATCCGTTCGTTTGAAAAGCTCGGTAAATTTTTTTTTTATCCCAATTAATTTCATTATTAATATCCTCCCTATTAGTCAATCTCGGTTGTATTTTATAATTGTTAATAAAACAAATCAAGTAAAATTTAGTAAAAGAATTTGAATGTTGGTATTTTAAATGTTTTTTTTGAATTATTAATTAGAATATGTGATTGAAATAAGCACGACACTATCAATTTTTGAGGTGTTTCAGGTTGAATAATAGTTTAAAAAAATGACAGCGCTTTATTTAATGGTTGACTATTAAATAAAATAATATTAAACTAACATTAGTAATTGTTTTACTAAAATATAAAATATTTCGTTTAGCAAAAAATAAATTTAATTAAGAATGGAGGATACTATGAATTACGCGCAAGATTATCAAAATCAAGAAATACTTCACAGAAATAGATCGTTATCGCACTCCTATTTTATGACTTATAAAAATGAGGTTGAAGCACTAACATATGAAAGGAAAATGGCACAGGGTTTTCAATTATTAAATGGAAATTGGAAATTTTTGTATGCTAGTTCTCCTGATGAATTTACTGAAGAATTTTATAAAGAAGATTATGATGCTTCAAATTGGAAGGAATTATCTGTACCTTCACATTGGGAGTTAAATGGTTATGGTAATCCACATTACACTAATGTTCAATATCCTTTTCCTGTGGAACCTCCGTACATTCCAACTGAAAACCCTACAGGACATTACCGTAGAGATTTTTATTTAGCACCTTCACAAGTAGTTGATAAGACGCACTTACGTTTTGAAGGAGTAGATAGTTCGTTTCATATTTGGATTAATGGATTTTTTGTAGGCTATAGTACTGGCAGTAGAGAAGCCTCAGAATTTGATATTACTCAATATATCAAAGAAGGTAAAAACTCAATATCAGTAAAAGTGTATAAATGGTCTGCAACAAGTTACTTAGAAGACCAAGATATGTGGTGGTTAAGTGGTATTTTTAGAGACGTATATATCTATACAAAACCAGATATTCATGTTCAAGATTTATTTGTAAAAACTATATTAGATAGTGAATATACAGATGCGATGTTAGACATCGAAATAAAAATAGAAGGTAAATATATTAATGTACCCGATTACAAAATAGAATATAAACTATTAGATGAAAATTTTAATGAAATAATACGAGATTCTGTAGCTATTAAAGATAATAATATAAAAATAACCAATAAAGTAATAAATCCGGAAAAATGGTCTGCAGAATCACCTTACCTTTATCATTTACTTATTACTTTAAAAGAGAAAGATCAAGTTATTGAAGTAATCCCACAAAAAATTGGTTTTAGAAGCGTTGAATTAAAAAGTGGATTAATCTTAATAAATGGAAAAGATATAATGTTCAAAGGCGTGAACAGACATGAAACTCATCCTGACTATGGTAGAGCTATTTCGTTAGATTGGATGGAAGAAGATATAAAATTAATGAAAAAAAACAATATCAATGCAGTGAGAACGTCACATTATCCTGATGATCCAAGATTCTACTCACTTTGTGATGAATATGGACTTTATGTAATTGATGAAGCAGATATTGAAACACATGGGTTCGATTTGATTCAAGAATGGAGCAGACTGAGTGACGATTCTGATTGGGAAGATGCTTATGTTGATAGAATGGTTAGAATGGTGGAAAGGGACAAAAACCATCCTTCAGTTATCATATGGTCTTTAGGTAATGAATCAGGTTTTGGGAAAAATCATTTTGCTATGTCAAATTGGGCTAAACAAAGAGACGATACACGGCTTATTCATTATGAGGGTGAAACAAGAGATATTTTAGAACGAACAAACAATGATCCAAATGAAGAAAATAAAGCTGCGGACATGTTTTCAACAATGTACAGTTCAGTTGAATTAATGGAAGATCTAGGGAAAAGGGATGACTTAAAACAGCCTCATATTTTATGTGAATTTGGTCATGCAATGGGAAATGGACCTGGAGGATTTAAAGACTATTTTGATGTCTTTTACAAATACAAGCGTCTTCAGGGCGGCTTTGTTTGGGAATGGATGGACCATGGAATTCGCACATACACTGATGAAGGTGAGGAATATTTTGGATACGGAGGAGACTTTGGTGATACACCGCATGATTCTAATTTTGTAATTGACGGAATGGTCATGCCTGATAGAACCCCCTCGCCGGCGTTAATAGAATACAAAAAAGTCATTGAGCCAATTGTGGTTACTGAATTCAAGGCTAAAGAAAAAATCGTTAAAATTGAAAATCGATATGACTTTATCGATTTAGAACATATATCTGCAATATGGGAATTGAATATAGATGATCGTATTATTGAAAGCGGTTCTTTAGATGTAGCTCATATACAGGCAAGTAAAACTGAGGTTCTTCCGATTCCTATAACTTTAGAAAATAAAGAGATTAATTATTCTGAAGCTATATTAAACATAAAATTTTTACAAAAATACGATACCAAGTGGGCTTCAGCTGGACATGAAATTGCTTGGGAACAATTTGTAATGCCTGCTAAAGAAACAAGTCCGTTTAAAATAAATAATAATGATTGTATAGAGTTAGATATAGTTGAGAAAAACAACAAATTAGAAGTCCATGGAAATAATTTTGATATTACTTTCAATACGCTTTCTGGGGATATCAATTCTTGGAAAGTGAATGGAATAAATATATTAGAAAGAAGTCCCGAATTAAATTTTTGGCGAGCTTTAACAGATAATGACAAGTTAGGTATTGCAGAATTCGAAGCAGAATCAGTAGCGGTTGATTGGCGAACAAATGGACTGGACCAAATGCAAAGAAGAATCAAATCTTTTATGTATGAAGAAAGAGAACATGAAATCCATATCAAAGTAGAGTCAAAATACGCCCCACCTGTTTTGACATGGGGATTTGAGACGTCAGTTGAATATATCATACTTTCTACTGGAATAGTCAGTGTCAATATAAAAGGAAAAAAAGTTGGGAAAGGAGCTAGAAATTTACCTAAAATAGGATTACAAATGCAGATAGATAAGTCTCTCTACAACATTACTTGGTATGGGAGAGGTCCAGGAGAATCATATTCAGATACTAAATTAGCTAATCGATTTGGTGTTTGGACTACTACTGTTGATAAACTATTTACAAACTATGTAGTCCCACAAGAAAATGGAAATAGAACTGATGTCAAATGGATGTCAATAAACAAAGATGATGGACTAGGACTCTTTGTAAAAGGAGCAGATTTTAATTTTAGTGCTCGTGAATATACGACTGATAACTTAGACAGTGCTAATCATACTTACGAATTAGAAAAATCAGATTTTATTGAATTGAATTTAGATTATGAACTAAATGGGATTGGTTCCGCAAGTTGTGGTCCTGGAGTACTAGAAAAATATGAATTGAAAAATGAAGATTTTGAATTTTCGTTTAAAATGTTAGGCTATTCAAAAAATGAATGGAGCCCTCACATAATAAATAAATATATTTAATTATTATAACAGGTAATGTAATATCAAAAAATAGGAGGTTTTTATAGTGAAAAATGTTAAACCGTGGTTAGCTTTAGCAGCTTCAGTATTGTTAGTTGGTTGTTCTAGTGGAGAATCAGAAGGTTCTGAAAACTCAAATGAGGGCAGCACAAGTGATACAGGTGAAATTACAGCGTGGACTTGGGATCCCGCTTTTAACATAAAAGCATTGGAAATAGCTAATGAACATTATATAGAAAGTAATCCAAATTTTAACCTCAATATTATTGAAAATGCACAAAATGATATCATTCAAAAGTTAAATACCAGTTTGAGTTCAGGAACAACAAAAGGTATGCCAAACATTGTATTAATTGAAGACTATCGTGCTCAAAGTTTCTTAGAAGCTTATCCCGAGTCTTTTTATCCAGTAACAGATTTACTGAATACAGATGATTTTGCAGACTATAAAGTTTCTGCTGGGACTGTTGGAGAAGAAGTATATTCTGTACCTTTTGATTCAGGAGTGACTGGTTTATATGTACGTACAGATATTTTAGAAGAAGCTGGCTATACGGTTGATGATTTTACAGATATTACATGGGATCAATACATTGAAATGGGTAAAAAAGTAGAAGAGGAAACTGGTACTAAAATGTTAACTAATGATCACAATGATTTAGGGATCATCAGAACCATGATTCAATCAAGCAGTACATGGTATACGGAAGAAGACGGAAGTACACCATTTATAGCAGGAAATGAACCTTTAAAAGTTGCATTTGAAAATTACAAAGAAATGTTTGATGGTGGTATGATGAATGTTCATAATGACTGGAGTCAGTTTTTAGAACAATTCAATGGTGGGAATATTGCAACCGTCCCAACAGGTAACTGGATTACACCTTCAATTAAAGCAGCTGTAGACCAATCAGGGAATTGGAAAGTAGTGCCGTATCCTAGACAAGACATTGATAGTTCAGTAAATGCATCTAACTTAGGTGGTTCATCTTGGTATGTATTAAATATTGATGGAAAAGAAGATGCTGCTCAATTTTTAGTTGATACTTTTGGCTCTGACGTTGACTTATATCAAGATTTAGTATCAGAAATTGGTGCTATTGGAACGTATGAACCTGCAACATCAGGAGAATCTTACCAAGTAGAAGATGAATTCTTTGGAAACCAAAAGGTATATGCAGATTTTTCTGAATGGGTAGGAGAAATCCCTGAAGTTAATTTTGGACAAAACACTTATGCTATTGAAGATATTTTGGTTGTAGCTATGCAAGAATATTTAAATGGTGGAGATTTAGATCAAATTTTAGATAATGCTCAAGCTCAAGCAGAATCACAAATTCAATAGCAAATAGGAGCGAATATCCTAGAAATTTATTTCTTTGATTAAGATCTTAATCATTTGAGGAAGTTTCTAGGATTTTTCTTTTGAGAGGAGAAAATATAATGGCGAGTGAATTATCATCATTAGAAAAAAAGAAAAAAGTAAAAAGAAGTAAACTAAAAATTAAAAGAGATATAACTGGTTGGGCATTTGTCATCGTATCAGTAGGATCAATAGGACTATTCTATTTTTACCCAATGATTCAATCGTTTTTACTATCTTTCCAATCCGGTACAGGTGCAAATTTAGAGTTTGTTGGTTTAGCCAATTATAAACGACTATTACAAGATCCGACTTTCCTGACAGCTACAAAAAACACTCTTTTATTTTTAGTATTTCAAGTACCTGTAATGGTTCTGTTAGCCATTTTCTTTTCAACACTGTTAAATAATAAAACATTAAAGTGGAAAGGAATATTTAGAACAATAGTATTTCTTCCATCAGTAACGTCACTGGTAGCTTATTCCATTGTTTTCAAATATCTATTCAGCAATAATGGAATTGTAAATAAAATCTTGATGAATTTATCACTTATTGATAACCCTGTCCTTTGGTTATCTGACCCATTTTGGGCAAAAGTTCTTATCATTGTGGCAATAACATGGCGTTGGACTGGATATAATATGATTTTCTTTTTATCAGCTATCCAAAATATTAGCCCAGAAATTTATGAAGCGGCTAGGATTGATGGTGCTTCAAATAGAGAACAATTTTTCAAAATTACTGTACCTTTATTAAAACCAGTTATTTTATTTACTTCAGTAACCTCAACTATTGGTACATTACAATTATTTGATGAACCTATGAATATTACAAGAGGAGGTCCAGGAAATGCTACGACGACCATATCACAATATATCTACAATCTTTCCTTTGAATATACTCCTGATTTTGGATACGCAGCAGCAGTTTCTTATGCGATTGTAATCTTAGTGATTATATTCTCGATTATTCAATTTAAAGTAGGAGGTAATGACCGTGACTAAACTAAGTAAAATTGGCATATATGTGTTTTTAATTATTGTCAGTATCATTTTCGCCTTTCCTTTTTATTTTCTTATAATCAGTGCTACTAATACTTCTATAGATGTAACGAGTGGAAGTTTAGTTCCTGGTACTAATTTAATTGAAAATTTTAAAAACTTAATTAGCACAGTTAACTTAGGATCAGCATTAAAAAACTCAACAATCATATCGATTGCTCAAACATTTATATCTATTCTTATTGCCTCGTTGGCAGGGTATGGATTTGAGATTCACAAAAGTAAAGGAAAGGAAATTGTGTTTAAAATATTATTATTATCAATGATGATTCCTTTCGCAGCAATAATGATCCCTCTCTTTCAAATGTTTGGTACTATTTCTCAGTACTTACCATCTATTGGGATAGATACATTGGCTTCAGCGTACTTGCCTTATCTAACAACAGCCTTTTTGATTTTCTTTTTCCGACAAAACACAAAGATGTTTCCAAAAGAGTTACTTGAAGCGGGTAGAATAGATGGATTATCTGAATTGGGATGTTTCTTTAGAATATATGTACCAACTATGAAGACTACTTTTGCTGCAGCTGGAATAATAACTTTCATGAATAGTTGGAATAATTATTTGTGGCCTTTAGTAGTATTACAATCTCCTGAAAATCAAACTATTCCATTATTAATTTCCAATTTAGGATCAAGTTATTCACCAGACTATGGTGTTATCATGCTTGCAATTATCATAGCCACAATACCTACAGCGGCTATTTTCTTCTTTTTACAAAAGCATTTTGTTGCAGGTATGCTTGGTTCAGTTAAATAGATTTTAATAAATAGAAAAAAATATATAATACCAATTTTTCATTTAATTATTTAATCGTATAGAGGTGAAATATGACAATTACATTTAATCAGGAGCGTCGAATGTTCCATATTCAAAATAAATTTTATAGTTATGTTATGACAATAGAAGAAAATGATGTTTTATCAACTAATTACTATGGAGCTAGAATTCGAAATCTTTCTTATATTAGAGATTATCCTCGGATTGACCGTTCTTTTTCTCCTAATATGCATGGTTCTGAAGATCGTCTTTATTCCCTAGATACTCTTCCACAGGAATATTCAAGTTTTGGAAGTGGAGATTTTAGAGAACCAGCATTTGTGTTCAGATTAAAAAATGGTTCATTTATTAGTGATTTCCGTTATAAATCTCATACTATTACCTATGGGAAAAAGCAAATAGAAGGTCTACCACAAACTAATGGCAACAAAGAAGAATGTGAAACATTAGAAATTGTGATAGAAGATGCGTTAGCTCAGTTAGAAATTGTATTAAGTTATACAACATTTGAAAAATATGCTGTTCTTGTAAAATCTGCTAAAGTTATTAATCATAGTTTAGATAAAATAAAAATAGAGAAAATGATGAGTATGAGCTTAGATTTGCCTAATTCTAAGTATGAATTAATACATTTGAATGGATCTTGGGCTAGAGAAACTCAAATAACTAGAGAAACCATTCATATAGGCACAAAAGTACTCGATAGTAAGAGAGGAGCAAGTAGCCACCAACAAAATCCTTTTTTTGCAATTGTAGATTCCGATACTAATGAAAATCATGGGGAGATTTATGGATTTAGCTTAGTTTACAGTGGAAACTTCTCTGCTCAAATACAAGCAGACTCTTATAATCAACTTCGTCTTAACTTTGGAATTAATCCTTTCCAATTTACATGGAATTTAGCTGCAGAAGATTCTTTTCAGACACCAGAAGTAGTAATGGTGTATTCTGAAGATGGTTTAACTGGGATGTCACAGCAATATCATTCTTTTTATCGCAATCATTTGTTGAGAGGTAAACACCAAAATTTAGAACGGCCTGTATTAATTAATAATTGGGAAGCAACCTACTTTGATTATGACGAGAATTCATTGGTGCAAATTGTGGATGAAGCGAGCACACTAGGTATTGAATTGTTTGTTTTAGATGATGGATGGTTTGGGACTAGAAATTCAGATACAGAGTCTTTAGGAGATTGGATTGTTAACAAAAAAAAATTCCCAAATGGAATACGTGCCTTTTCAGAAAAAGTAAAATCTAAAAATATGCAATTTGGTATTTGGGTGGAGCCAGAAATGATTTCAAAAAAAAGTGATCTATACCGGCAACATCCTGACTGGTGTTTACAAGTAGAAGGACGAGGAAAGTCATTAGGAAGAGGACAATATGTTCTGGATTTTAGTCGTAGCGAGGTTCGGGATCATATTGAAGAAGTATTAACTGATGTGTTTAATGAGGCGCAAGTAAATTATGTGAAATGGGATATGAATAGACATATAACAGAAGCTTTTTCTATACAATATACAAACGAACAACAAGGAGAAGTTTATCATAGATATATATTAGGATTGTATGACTTATTAGATAGACTTGTCACAAAATTTCCTGATGTTCTATTTGAAGGGTGTTCAGGAGGAGGAGGAAGATTTGATCCTGGTATGCTCTATTATATGCCACAGACATGGACCAGCGATAATACAGACCCTGTTTCCAGACTTAGCATTCAATATGGAACAAGTTTAGTTTATCCAATCGTTACAATGGGAGCACATGTATCTTCCTCTCCAAATCACCAAGTCGGAAGAGAGACTTCTTTAGAAATGAGGGGGACTACTGCTATGGCTGGAAATTTAGGTTATGAACTGAATATACTGAATATTCAAGAAGATGAAAAAAAACTGATTGCTGAACAAGTGGATTTTTATAAAAAACATCGTACCCTTATTCAATTTGGAGACTTTTATCGAATTTTAAGTCCTTTTGAGGGAAATGATTGTTCTTGGATGTTTGTTTCTAGAGATAAAAGTGAGGCTCTTATATTTTACTATAAAATTTTGAATCAAGCGTCTGAACCATTAAAAATATTGAAATTATGTGGTTTGGATTCTGAGGAGAACTATTATTTTGAAGGTGAGGAACTTTCAATTGGTGGAGATGAATTAATGAAAAGTGGTATGTATTTACCAACGAACCTTTATGGAGACTATACAAGTTACGTTCGTTATCTTTCTATTGAAAAAAATAACATAAATGATTGGCAGAAGAATAAAGAATAAAAAAACTAGGAGGTGAGCTTATTGAACCCCTACCCGAAAACTAGATACTCAAAAAAAGAGTGTTTTAGTTTTCGGGTAGGGGTTCAATATAATGATGAGACTACTATCATTTGGAAAAGAGGTGTACTATTGAAAATTGGTTTGTTGATTACTCATGAGATTTATCAAGAACTAGAGAACCGTGGTCATTATCTAGGGATATCTAAGACCTCTACTGTTACATTTAGTCCTCTATGCAACACAATTTAAAGAGGTATCGAAAGAAGAACTAGAAAATGAACTAGACAAGATTGAGGTAAGTCATCAGCAATTGCAAGTCGAGATGAGTGACTTTATCCTTTTGAAGTATGACAATAGAAAAATGTATCTTTTAACAGTCAGAAAATATTCATCCGCTTATTTAAGTTATGTTGTCAATCATACTAACTGGAAAATTGAAGAAAAAGCGGTTTTCAAAGTAGTCTCAACCACTTCTTTGTCACAAGTGGCAGTAAATCAATTAGCGTCTTTTAGAGAAAAAACGAGAATTCCGAATACCGCTCTTTTAAATTATGCTTTTACCTTAGACTATAGTGCACCTTCTACTGAATGGGCTAGTAAGGGGAATTAATCGTGTTCAACAAGGGATACAACTGACTAAATCAAGTTCCGATAGGATTAAAGAACTATCAGAAGAAACAGGTTATCCTAGAAATAGCGTGCTTGAACAGCAATTAATAAAATTATTAGAGGATATAGCTAATTAAATGAGCAGAAGATTAGAAAAAACAACGTATGAAAGTTATTATATCCTGAATAATCCATAATATTTCTAGATCGTACTGAAAAGCTTATTATGGCGCATTTTTTTGTTTTATTAACCTGCACCCTTTGGGTGTAGGAAAGTACATGAAATAATGGCTTTACTAAAGTAAAGCTTGTAAAAAGAAAGAATGAATAGTAAGATTTAGAAAACGGTTACAGGAGTGGAGATATGTCAAAAGTATTTGAAATAAAAGATGAATTTTATTTAGATGGAAAAGAAGTGAAAATAGTTTCAGGAGCGCTTCATTATTTTCGAGTTGTTCCAGAATACTGGGAAGATAGGTTGGAAAAGTTAAAAGCGATGGGCTGTAATACTGTGGAAACATACGTACCATGGAATCTACATGAACCTCACGAAGAAGCGTTCAAATTCGAAGGGTTGTTAAATATTAAACGCTTTATTGAAATTGCTCAAGAAGTAGGATTATGGGTAATTGTACGTCCTTCGCCATATATCTGTGCTGAGTGGGAATATGGCGGCTTACCAGGGTGGCTGTTGAAATATGACGATATGAAAATTCGTTGTAATTATCAGCCTTTTTTAGACAAAGTAGATCGTTATTTCGATCGACTATTTAAAGAAATAATTCCGCTACAAATAAATGAAGGCGGACCAATTATCATGATGCAAGTTGAAAATGAATATGGTGGATATGGTAACGATAAAGTCTATCTAGAAAAGCTGGCACATATGATGCGTAAACATGGAGCCACCGTTCCTTTTGTCACAAGCGATGGTCCATGGGGAGATATGTTAGAAAATGGTTCAATCCCAGAATATGCGCATCCAACTGTAAACTGCGGCTCAGATTTGAAAAACCAATTGCAGACATTACAGAAATTTAATAAGAGAAAAGGCCCATTAATGGTGATGGAATATTGGATTGGATGGTTTGATGCATGGGGAGATCCAGAACATCATACACGTGATACTCAAAGTGCTGCAAAAGAGTTAGATGATGCATTATCTATCGGTCATATTAATTTTTACATGTTTCATGGAGGAACAAATTTTGGCTTTACTAACGGTGCAAATTACTATGATCGTTTGACTCCTGATACCACTTCATATGATTATGATGCTCCATTGTCGGAGTGGGGAGATGTTACTGAAAAATACAAAGCTTTTCAGGCCGTTATAAAAAAACATTTACCTGCAGCTGAGACATCCATACCTAAAAATGCTAAAAAGATACATTATGGAAAATTGACTGTTCAACAAAAAACTTCTTTATTTAGTACATTGGAAAGCTTAGCTGAACCGGTAAGAACGGATTACACCATTCCTATGGAAAAATTAGATCAAAACTTCGGATATATACTCTATCGAAGCAATATCGGGAAAAAGAGAAATATTGAAGACTTCCGATTAGTCGGCGCTAATGATCGCGCACAAGTTTATGTAAACCAGGAGCATTTATTCACGCAATATGATTTAGAATTAGGGAATAAAGAATCTTTTGAATTGAATAATGATGAAAATACATTGGATATATTAGTAGAAAATCTAGGCCGTGTAAATTATTCTATAAAAATGGGCTATCAACAAAAAGGAATCAAAGATGGTGTCATTGTTAATGGTGCTTTTCAAAGTGTATGGGATGAATATACATTACCATTGGATAATATTGATACTATCGATTTTGACACTCAGTACAAAGCAAATACCCCTAGCTTTTATCAATTTAAAGTTGAGGTAGCTGAAATGGGAGATACTTTTATTGATATGACTGGTTGGGGTAAGGGAGTAGTGTTTGTCAATGGGTTTAATTTAGGTCGGTTTTGGGAAATTGGTCCTCAAACTAAGTTGTATCTTCCTGCTCCTCTATTGAAAGCTGGATCAAATGAAATTATTGTTTTTGAAACAGAAGGTAAAGCGCAAGAACATATTGTCCTAACTAATGAACCGCCTTTTATAGCTTAGAGGTTTAATTACAAACATTAAAAAGATACTAGATGTAAAGGGGGCATATTCCTATTTTAAAACTTGATTCTACGAGTGGAGATACTAACTTTAACTTTGAGGAGTTACTACATTCCACACTATACATGATAGATGCAGGAGAATAGAAGAGGTGTCAAGCGAAAGTTAAAATGTCCTAAAACCAAGGCTCACATTAATGCAAGCTTTTACTTCGCAAAAGCTTGCATTAATGTGACCGAATTTGTTAAAATTAGTCTTAAGCTGTTTGTTCAGCTTCG
>NZ_JBGQQT010000031.1:0-18028 GCF_045528345.1 Desemzia sp. FAM 23989
TCCATAAGTTGGGTCCTTTTTATTGGTCTTGGATAAGTCATCCAAGTTCAGTATAAAGGACTTTTTTGCATATTGGAATAGGATACATAACATTGTGAAACATATTATGTTTCATGCAACACTAGTGCCTATACACCTATTATTCTACATGATATTAATGCACAAAAGAAAAAGCAATTGCCGGAATTGATTTCTGAAGCGATTCACGTGGCCTTTGATATCGCTGGGGTTTCCAATGAGAAAACGGAAGAATATTTAAAGGTTGCTGGAGAAATTCAAGTAACCACTACGTCTAATCGTTCGGTACTTGGAAGTGTCAATTTGGTGATAGCAGATTTAAGTTTTTTTAGATTGAACATGAATCAAACGATAAACAGTGAAGCCATGACTTTTTTCAGTAATTATATTCATACTCAATTATTTAAACAAGGGTATGGGAGTAGTGTGGAAGCTCTGAAAGAGGCTTTGAATAAACCATTGAGAATAGAAGAGGCTGTTGAAAAGTCCCCTTACTTCATTGAAAAGACATGGGATTACAGTCAGGTTCCTCTATTAGATGATTGGAATATATCTGAAGAAAAATGGGAGGAATTTAGAGATCTTTTAGTGGAACACAATGGAAAAATGTTAATGGAGTTCAAAAGATATCTGGTAGAGGGAAAAGGCTTAAGTAAAAAAACAGCTAAACGTCATGCTGACCAGCTTGATTTTTATCTTAATATTTATTTAACGGATTACGAAAAAGCAACTCCTGTTGACTCTGGTGATTCGGTAGACTCTTTTCTAGGCGATTTCATTGTGCGAAAAGACTTAATGAGTTCAAAGACATCATTGAAACAAACCGGTTCAGCTCTGAAAAAACTTTACCAGTTTTTGTATGAAGCTGGTGAAATTTCTGAAAATGATTTAGACGACACTAATGAATTTATCAAATCCGGAATTCAAGAAGGAGAAGAACTGCTAAGCTCTATTATGGACGATGATGATCTTTGGTTTTAGGAATAGAAAAATGAAAAGGGACTGTTTATAGATGAATTTGGAAGAATAAAGGCAGCGTATTTTAACTGGAATTATATACAACGATTTGACGAATGAGATAGTTGAAGCAAGAGAAACAGTCATTTTGCTTATCAATGAAAACAATAACAGTTTTGGAAAATCATCTGTTGAAAGAGAACCATTCTCAAGAAGGTAATCAAGTCTACCAGAGAAAACGTCCATTTGGAGCCGGAGCTCATCTCAATCAAGGCTTCACAATAGGAGACAACGCGGTTATTGGTTCAGGGAGTGTTGTCTCCAAATATATTCCGTCTAATGTGATTGCAGCGGGAGTGCCGTATAAAGTGATTCGAGAAATCACCGAGGAAGACAAAACGGGATATAAACCGTAAAATTTTAATTACGGCAAAACTAGAAACTATTTTATTACAAGTTAAAAAACTTTCTATCGAATATTTGACTAATATCCTATCCATTGAATCAATGGACTGTCCTTGATATAATGTACCCAATAAATCGAAAGGTTGTGCCTAAATGTACACTATCTAAACAAATCGTAATTGAAGAAGAAACAGATTCTGCTGACAAAGTAGGTTTCTTTGCAACGGTTTTTTTAGATACTTCATTTAAACAACTTTTGAATCGGAAATGGTGTTCCGTCATAGGCGCACCATCCTTCTACCGTTTAAATGAAATTACCCGACTGTCTGCAGAAACTTGCTGGCGGTCGTTTTTGTTTATTAGACAGGGGGAATCAGTATGCTACAAGTGAAAAATTTGACCTTGCATCATTTAATGGATTTGAAAGAGATTGTTAAAGCACTGAGTTTTACCGTCAATCCTGGAGACAAAGTAGCCATCATCGGTGAGGAAGGAAATGGAAAGTCAACCTTATTGAAATGGATCATGGGAAATGAAAGTATTGAATCCTATATTCAAGCAGATGGAGAGGTGATCAATCAATTCAGTAGCACCGCTTATTTGCCACAGTCTTTACATCGAGAATTTGAAGAGCTTACTCTGGATAAGTATTTCTTTGGACAAAGTGACGTTGTCGATATGGACTACCAGCAATTGTATCAAGTGGTCGGCCAGCTCGGCTTTGATGCAGATAGTTTAACAAGTTCTCAACGGTTAAGCAGTCTGTCTGGGGGAGAGAAGATTAAAGTCCAACTGTTAAAAGCACTTGCGAAAGATCCTGATCTGCTATTGCTAGATGAGCCTTCTAATGACTTAGACTTGGATACAGTTCGTTGGTTGGAACACTTTATCAAATCAACTCCTTTAACCGTAATGTTTATTTCACACGACGAATCTTTACTGGCGGCCACAGCAACAAAAGTTATCCAACTTGAGTTGTTACAGCACAAGACAATTCCAGTTGCGACTGTATCAAATTTGTCCTACAAAGAATACATTGAGCAAAGAGAAGCGCGCTTTGAACACCAATCTCAAGTCGCCAACAAGCAACGTGAAGAACACCAGAAGCAAATGGAAAAATATCGCCAAATCGAAAGCAGTGTGCACCACGCACAAGGGAGTGTTTCTAGAGCAGCCGCAGCAGAGGGACGCTTGCTGAAAAAGAAAATGCACGCCGTAAAATCAATGGGAAGACGATTTGAACGAGAAAAAGAAAATTTTGAAGACATTCCAATTCAAGAAGACGCTATTTTAGTGAAATTCTCAAACACTAAACCGTTGCCTGCAAATAAAATCATTCTTCATTTGGAAGATGCCAATATAAAATTAGGAGATAAAGTGTTAGCACAATCACTAAACTTATTAGTAAGAACGCCCCAAAAGATAGGCATTATCGGGAAAAATGGAGTAGGGAAAAGTACCCTGTTGAAACAATTGTGGACAACATTAAGCCAGCGCACGGATATTGAAGCTGGATATATGCCACAAAACTATGCAGATTATTTAGACTTAGAAGATACACCAGTTGAGTTTTTGAGTGAAACTGGGGAAAGCGATGAACGCACTCAAGTAATGACTTATTTGGGAAGCATGCGTTTCACTGCAGATGAGATGCACCACTCAATCCAATCTTTATCGGGGGGACAACAAGCTAAACTGTTGTTACTGAAAATTGATTTATCCGGGCAAAATGTGTTGCTCCTAGACGAACCTACACGGAATTTTTCGCCGCTTTCCCAACCGGAACTAAGAAAGCTCTTCAAGAAATTCGAAGGATCCATCATTACCGTTTCACATGATAGGAAGTTTTTGAAAGAAGTCTGCGATCAAGTGTATGAATTGAGAGAAGATGAATTGGTCAGAGTAGAAGCACAATTGTAATGAGTCGAGCACAACCTAACTTATTTATACGTTGAATTTTTTACGAATCTGGCGTTTTTTTAACAGTTATACATTGAATATCAACTAAATGGATTCTCTTCTCACAAAACGTATACATGATTTTATCCAAAAACATGTATTAATAAAAGTTGTACGCTATGTTATAATAATAGAGGAGTTCATGGAAACGGATACATTAAAAAAGAGAGGTACTATGACCAAACTAGGCATACAGATTTCAAGCGTTAAAAAATATCTTCAAACCCCTGAGGGAGTATTAGAATCGTTCAGAAAAGTCAGCGACATCGGTTATGATACCATTCAAATCCAATGGATCAATCCTGAAGTCCCAATCGAATTCATTCAGGCTGCTTTGAAAGAAACGAATTTGAAATGTATAGGGACACAGGATTATTACGATGTGGTCATGGAACATTTGGATGAGGTCATTGAAATGAACGACCTCTGGGGTGGTACTTATATTACCGTCAGTGGGCTACCAGAGCGCTACCAATCTTATGAGGGCTGTCTGGAGTATGCAAAGGAATTGAACAAGCTTTCAGAATTTCTTGAAACCAAAGAGAAAATTTTAAACTTCCATCCAAGACAGAAGGATGTGTTTCAATATGGGGATAAAAATTCTCTTGAAATCATTTTCGAAAATACGAGAAACGAATTCCAGTTTTTATTAGACATCTATCAGATCATTCACAGCGGTTTAGATCCGATTGAATGGATTTATAAGGTGCAAGGACGAAATGATGTGGTCCACTTCAAGGATGGGGTTGAGGAACCAAAAGGCCAACAGTTGCTTATGCCTGTTGGACAAGGTTCAATCCCATGGGAACCCATCTTTGACGCTACAATTGAAACGGGTGTAAAGTACGCTTTCGCTGAACAAGAGACCTTTGAGAAAGAGCCTTTCCAATGTTTAAAAGAAAGCTACGATTATCTTGTAATGAATGGCATAAAGTAAAACATATTGGTGATTCTAAAAAAGCCGAATCCTTAGCTTAAGGATTCGACTTTTTTAATTTGATATTTATGCTTGGATTACTAATTTACTATTTTGACTACAATGGTCAAACGGTAAAAATAACTGAAAAAGTCATTTTTACCAAATCAATTCCCTTCGCTCAAATTATCGGAAGTCAGTTTTCATTAGTAGATACGAATTACCAAACTATTGGTTTCAATAATGAATTAAAAACGATGTTCAATACGATACTCGTCAATGAGGATAGTCAAGATGAGGTCTATGAACCTATTCTGGATGGATGGATAGAAAGATAAGTGACAATAAAAGGTGTTTTTATTATACTATTGGTAACGGTTACGTTGAGTTGATTATATCAATAAAAACCGTTGGCGAAAATATAAAGTGATGAATAGGAGAGTATAAAATGCACATCGAACACATAGCACTATGGGTAAAAGACCTGAAAGGTGCAAAAGAATTCTATTGCAATTATTTTGGAGCCACTTCAAATGATGTTTACCATAACCCTACAAAAGGATTTAAATCTTATTTTCTAACATTTGCGGAAGGTGCTCGATTGGAATTGATGACGCGTACAGATGTGACAGAAGCTCATGAACCAGCAATGTTAGGATGGGCACATCTGGCGATTTCAGTAGGCAGCAAAGAAAAAGTAGATGAACTGACAGAACAATTGATCCAAGACGGCTACCGCTGCCAAGGACAACCACGCACAACAGGCGATGGCTATTATGAAAGTGTGATCGAAGACCCTGAAGGAAATTGGATAGAGATCACAAAATAGAAATAGTAAGCCCTTATGCTTTAGTGTTAACAGCGCTTTAATACAGTGCTGTTATCCTGAATTATTCTGGATATATAATGTTTTTAAGATGAAGATCGAGGAAAGTAGTTGCAGCTATAATCTATAGGTTGAAACAAATAAAAATCAGTAGTAAGGATCCTGTGTTTTACAGGATCCTTACTACTGATAAAGTATTTCAGCTTATTTTATTGAGTCTAAATACGTTTGATAGAATTCTTCTACTTTAGCTGGATCAGCTACTAGTTCATTTCCAGTGTCTACTAATGGGCTAACCGTAGAATAAGCTTTCAATTTTAACCCATCATAAGCAGTGCTGAGTTCATCTTGGTTGATGGAGTAAAGAATCGATTTACGCAAATCAGCACTGTCAGAAACCTCACGTCCGTTGGCATTAAACAGCATATAAGCTACACCGTTACTTGGCATACTTTGTAACGATAAACTGTCTTCTCCTTCAACAACGTCATATTTTGTTTCATCTAACCCAGCTAACAAGTGAATCTCGCCAGAACGTAAGGCAGATAAAGCACTATCTGCATCTCCGATGAAACGAACCGTTACGTTAGCGATTTGAGCTGCATGTTCTGTGCCAGCCATGTAAGCAGGATTTTTTTGGAATGTAGCTTCATAATCATTTTTCTGAGTCATGATATAAGGTCCACTAGCGTACAAATGATTGTCGTATGTTTCGCCTTCTGTTACGACTCTTTGATCTCCATAAGGAATGTCAGTAGAGATGTCAAAGTTTTCCACATCATATGTGTTGATGCTTTCAACTTGCTCTTGTGAGACGATTCCAGCAGATTGGTGTGCAAGATAATTCAAGACTTGTGGAAATGGTTCTGTAGTGGTCACTTTAACAACTTGGTATTGACCTGAAGCATTATCGACTTGCGCTGCATCTTCTACAACATTAGCAATAGGAGACTCTAAATTAGCCTCTAAAGCTTCTTTGACAGTTCCGTTTCCATCAGATAAAGAAGTATTTTCAAGTTCCGCAAGATCGGTAACTAAACTAACTGAATCAATGTGCTCATGTAAGCTGTATGTCCGGTGATCTGGAACAGAGTTGGAATCTTTAGCACGATTCAGTGAGAAAACAGCATCTTGTCCACTGACCATTTTGTCAGTATCAACGGCTTGTCCATCTTCAACGGCTGCGAAATTAATATCGTCGCGTAAAATGAAATAGTAATCTGAATTACCTTCTGCAATCGCATGGTTGTAACTCAAAGAACCATCAGAAACCACTTGGTCATTATCTGTTAAATTTACTAATCGGACATACATATTAGTATTCAATTGGTTGATTGATCCATCATTGCCTTTGATAGGGTCTAATGAAGTCAAATCACCTATTTGTTGCGTCAATATTAATGGTTCTGTGTCGTTTGAAGCAGTTTCATTAAATTGTACCGTTTCCCAAGGGAAAGCACGTGATTTTGCTAGGCGAATAGAATCTGTGTTTAAAAGATCTTGATTAAATGCTTGAGCTTTTAAAGAAGTATAAAGTGGGACGATATAAGCATTTTCAGTAACTAAAACATCTTCTAATTCTTTATACGTTTCGGTATATTCGTCAGAAGTTTGCAAAGCAGCCTCATTGATCAAAGTATCAATTTCGCTATTAGACAGATCACTATTGTCACCACCTGTGGTAAATAAAGAACGGACAGCATAATCCGGGTTTCCGGTTACCGTTGTCCAACTTGAAATAGCTAGGTCATAATTACCAGCTTCTTTCTGTGTTTGGAAACTAGCGTAATCTGGCTGTGTGTTCAAGGTAACATCGAAACCATTTTTGATCAATTGATCTCTAACAATATTCATGTCGGTTTCATTGCTTGAAGACCCTAATAATTCAATGGTCGTTTTTTCCGTTGTTTCACCCGTGGAAACATCAGAATTGTCATTGTTTGCTTGTTCTTCTGTTTGAACATTACAAGCCGCTAATAAAATCACACTAGTGGTAAGAGTTAGGAAAGATAATAATCGTTTTTTCATTGTACTTAACCTCCAAATTTTTTTTGTTGTGAGAAAATAATGATAAAGAATACCGGCTAGTTTAATTTTGGATCAGTTGCATCTCGAATACCGTCTCCTAAAAAATTAAAGGATAAAACAAGTAAGATAATAGCTAAGCCTGGATAAATAGCCAAATAGGGATTGGTTTCTAAATATTGGCTGCCAATTCTTAAAATGTTTCCCCATTCTGGGATGTGTGCTTCCACACCGAGTCCAAGATAACTTAAGCTACTTGTCGAGATAACAGCAGTCCCAATAGTTAACGTTGAACGCACAATCATTGGAGCCATAGCATTTGGAATAACATGCTTGGAGATGATGCGGCTGTTTGTCTGCCCTAAAGCTCGAGCAGATTCAATGTATTCCAAGTTGCTGACTTGCATCACATTTGCGCGCATCGTTCTAGCGTAAGAGGGAATCGACCCTAAACTTAATGCAATGATCAAGTTCGTTGTTGAAGCTCCAAATGAAGCTATGATCGTAATGGCTAACAGCATGCCGGGAATGGCGTACAGCACATCCAACAATCGCATGATCACGTTATCAGTCGTACGGCCGTAAAAGCCCGATACTGCGCCTAAAATACCGCCAACTACTAAAGGAATAGCTGTTGCAATCAACCCAACCGATAGTGAGATTTGAGTACCATAAACAATTCTCGTAAAAACATCGCGCCCATAATTATCCGTCCCGAATGGATAACGTAAAGAAGGGGGGTGTAAAATAGAACTGTAGTCATTTTGAACAGCAAAAGAATAACTAAACGTCCAATTACAAGTAACTGCTAACATAATTAAGAAAGCAATGAACAACAGTCCGAGCAAAGCAGCTTGGTTTTTAATCAGCTTTTCACGAATACTTGTCTGACGTTTGCCCATATGATCGGGTTTGTTGTTTTGATAAAAAGAAGCTGCTACAAAAAAGACGAGTATATTTCCTGTAAGACCAGTCAATGCAAGAATGAATAAGGTTATTTTTTGAGTTGTTGGTTTCCAGTCAAACCATTTCTGCCCAAAAGCTAAAATGAAGCTGTGAAAGAGCACGATAACTATCATGAGGTAAAATAACGGTAGAAAAGTGTTCGATACAAACGGCTTAAATAGGTTCAAAGCCGTTACAGCAATGACCAGTATATCAACTAATACCATATAAATTGAATAAATCAGGCCAGTCGTTAGTGTTTTTTTAAACGTGGTAATTCCTGAAATAAAAGCAAAGATATTCCCTACTAAAAGACTAGCCATCAAAATCAACGAGCTGACTTTAATGGAAGAAAGGCTTGCTTCAGCATGAAAACCATCTTTTTTAACTGTTTGGAGCAATTTTTGATGCACTAGGCTGATGAATAAATTCAATATACCTATTCCCAGAATCACCGGTTTGAACCCTAATGGTTGAAATTGAATACTTAGCAGTATCCATAATGCAGCATAGCCCCAAGTCAATCCGTTGTTGAAACGGATTTGTTGGTAAATTAAATTTGTTTGATAGGATCTCACTTAAAAGTCACCTGCTTTCATCGTCCGCTTTTGATCCGGGAACGAATTCTTGGATCAATAAAACTGTAAAGTAAGTCAATAAATACGTTGACGATGGATAAGATAATCGCGATATAAACGACCCCACCCATAACACTTGGAATATCTGGGACAAATTGTTTGTCAACGATGTAGCTTCCCACACCATTGATGTTAAATACTTTTTCCGTAACAGAGGAGCCGCCAAGCATGCCGCCAAATTGTAAACCAATGATGGTCACGATAGGAATCAAAGCATTCGGTACAGCATGTCGAAGAATGACTCTTCTATTTGAGAGTCCTTTTGCTCGGGCTGTCAAAATGTAATCCTCATTGATGACCTCCAGTGTCGATGAACGAGTCATACGAGCGACGGAAGCCATCAGGCCGGTTCCAAGAACAACGGCTGGCATAATAAGAGAAGCGGTGTTGTCTGCATTGTAAGTAGCCGGCAGCCAACCCAAGTTAATGGAAAAGGTTAAAATAAAAATCAATCCTTGCCAGAAACTAGGAATGGATATTCCAATCAAAGCGATTAACATGAAAAGGTGATCGAAAGTTGTATTGGCTTTAACCGCAGCATAAATTCCAGCAGGGAAAGCAACTGCAATGGAAAGTATCAAAGCAAATAAGGTCAATTGTAAAGTGACAGGAAAGCGGCGCATGATGGTTGTTACGACACGCTCATTTCCTTCAAAAGCATTGCCTAGATCAAACGTAAAAATACCTTTGATGGTTCGGCCTAATTGAGTTAGGTAGGGGTCATCCAACCCATGAACAGCATTAAAATTAACGATTTGTTCAGGTGTCGCTTGTTCCCCTAAAATATTCGTCGCTGAATCGGAAGGCGACAAATACAATAATGTAAAGACAATAATGGTGACTCCGATAATAACGAACACCATCATAACTAAACGATTAACGATGTAGCGCAAAGTAGGAATGGATACGACCAATAATAGAAAATACATAGGAAAACCTAGAAGTAAAGACAGTACAAACCCAAGAGGTTGTTCTAACCAGTGTGCGGTTTCATTCAAGAAAATCGGCTGCTCGCGGTTTGACTCTTTGTAGTAAGCTTCCACGCGTTCCTGTGTTTCTTTCTGGTAACCCACTCGATAAAGTTCGTTGACCTTTTTTTCCATCTGTGCTTGTGAGCTATGTTGTTTCAGAAAAGCAACCTTCCGTTTTTCCTGGGCCTGCAGCTTGTCTTTTAAAGATGTTGCCGCGCCGCTTTCTTCAAATTCAGTTTTGATTTCATGCTCCACAGTGCGTTTTTCAAACGGTTGGCTTTTTAGTAAGTAGCGGATGAGCACAAGAAGCTGAAAAGGGAAGCTGAGTAAACATAATCCTAAAGCGACAAAGGGTTGCTGTGAAGCTTCCTTATAAGATTGACTGACTTTTTGCAGCCAGTTTGATTTGGTGTGCATGCTATTTCCTCCTTCCAGTTATTTTAGTTGTCAAAGATTCGTTAGACATGTTTTCTGAAAAATATACAAAAAAAGCCCTTAAATGACTCTTCATCGAATGAAGAGCTATTTAAGGGCAAAATGCACTATTTTACGGTTCCACCTTAATGGGTACGAAGAAAAAAGAACTGCCATTCTTGTTTTCTTTGTATGCTTGATTCGGTACGGCGCCATATCATTCAGACGGGTATACCGATTTGCTGTAACGGGCAACCCCGATATGATCTAAAGAATCATTCCCTCAACCATACAACTCCAAGATGCACTTCCAAGTTTTCTTCTAGATCCCTTTCCACCAGACGGGACTCTCTATACTATCATCCAACTTGTACTTTTCTTTTCATAGTTTTTCAGATGTGTTCAATTGTCTAACTAGCCATAAGTATAGCAAACGCTTTTATATTCGTCAAGCGAATATGAAAAAAACTTTTATTTAGTAAGTAATAAGCAAAAGAGGTTTATTTTTCAATTGAATCGTGTTACATTGCTAAGCAAAAGAACTGCCGTTCAGCACTGGAATCCATTTTATGGGTATCATTTTTCTTGGTTTCGGTTAAAAATAGTAAAGGAGTCAATTATGGAAACTCTATTGAATGTAACTAATTTGTCTGTCTCTTTTACGACAGGCAGCAACACACAGCAAGTCACATCTGAAGTTTCTTTCTCAGTTCAAAAAGGAGAAACGATTGGAATTGTTGGCGAATCTGGCAGTGGAAAAAGTGTAACGGCTCGCTCTATTATGGGGCTGTTAGCCCCAAACGCATATGTTCATCCTGAGAGCAATATTGTATTTATGGGAAAGAACTTACTTAACATGACTGAACGAAAAATGCAGGAAATACGTGGGAAAGATATCGGGATGATCTTTCAAGATCCGATGACTTCATTGAACCCAACGATGACAGTTGGCAGCCAAATTACGGAGAC
This sequence comes from Desemzia sp. FAM 23989, assembly GCF_045528345.1. Taxonomy (NCBI): domain Bacteria; kingdom Bacillati; phylum Bacillota; class Bacilli; order Lactobacillales; family Carnobacteriaceae; genus Desemzia; species Desemzia sp. FAM 23989. The sequence continues at coordinate 11,044 of NZ_JBGQQT010000031.1, forward strand.
TCTTCTTTTTCATGAAAAACTATCAAAAAAAGAAGCAGAAGCCCAAGCAAAAGATATTATGCGTCATGTTGGAATAACTGATGTAGATGTGCGGTACAAACAATACGCCCATGAATTTTCAGGCGGTATGCGTCAAAGGATGATGATTGCTTTAGCGTTAGTCTGCAAGCCGGCATTATTGATTGCAGATGAACCGACAACAGCGTTGGATGTGACCATTCAAGCACAAATTTTAGATTTACTGAAAGAGGTTCAAGAGAAATTTGGGACAGCGATTATTTTGATCACTCATGATTTTGGCGTTGTGGCAAATATGTGCGACCAAGTCCTTGTTATGAAAAACGGGCAAGTAGTAGAAACGGGCGAAACAAAAGACGTTTTTCAGCACCCAAAAGAAACGTATACTAAAATGCTTCTAGCAGCCATTCCAAATTTGCATAAAGAAAAGACAGCACAACAGAAGAAAAAACTTGCAGAAATCCATTCAGGAAAACGAGAAAAACTCCTTGAAATATCTCATTTAGAAAAGCATTTCCCATTAGGCAAAACAGGTCTGTTGAAAGCTGTGGATGATATCAGCTTTGCCATTTACGAAGGAGAAACTCTAGGCTTAGTTGGAGAGTCGGGTTCTGGAAAGTCTACTACTGGGCGAACGATTCTTCGTTTACATGAAGCGACTGGCGGAGAAACTTTGTATAAAGGCTTTGACTTGAACCATCTGTCTCCAAAAGAATTAAAAACCATGCGCAAACACATGCAGATTATTTTTCAAGATCCTTACGCTTCCTTAAATCCACGAATGAAAATTCAAGATATTATTGGAGAAGCTTTGGATATTCACCACTTAGCAAAAAATAAGAAAGAACGAAATGAAAAAGTAGCAGAATTGCTGCGTTTAGTTGGGTTGGATGAAATATTTGCACAACGTTACCCACATGAATTCTCAGGAGGGCAGAGGCAGCGGGTTGGTATTGCGCGCGCTTTAGCAGTAGATCCTGCATTTATTGTGCTCGATGAGCCATTGTCTGCTTTAGATGCTTCTATTCAAGCTCAAATTGTGGAACTTTTAGAAGAGTTACAAGAAAAATTAGGATTGACCTATTTGTTTATTGCCCATGATTTAGCCATGGTCAAACAGATATCAGATCGAGTAGCTGTGATGTACAATGGCCAAATCGTAGAGCTGGCGGATGCGGAAGAATTATTTTCTAACCCTATTCATCCGTATACGAAAAAATTGTTGTCGGCTATTCCAGTTCCAGATCCAGTTTATGAGACTTCTAAAAAAATGACGAGTTTAGTGACCGATGAAAAAGCTGACTTTTATCCGAAAAATAGTGTCTTTAAAGAAGTTGCTGCTCATCATTGGGTAGCACAAACAGCTGAAAGGGAATAAAATGGCTAGATAGATATGAGGTTAAGCAACAAGAAAAAATGGTCCGCTCTAATCATCAAAGAAGATTGTCGTTGTTTTCTAACAAAAATCAGCGATAATTTTTTTGGAGCGCTTTCTTATATGAAATTAAAAATCAGGATAAAGGAGAGGTGTCGGCATGCACATCGAACATATAGCACTATGGGTAAAAGATTTAGAAGTAACAAAAGATTTCTACTGCAATTATTTTGGAGCTGTTTCAAATGATGTTTACTACAACCCTACAAAAGGATTTAAATCTTATTTTCTAACATTTGCGGAAGGTGCTCGATTGGAATTGATGACGCGTACAGATGTGACAGAAGCTCATGAACCAGCAATGTTAGGATGGGCACATCTGGCGATTTCAGTAGGCAGTAAAGAAAAAGTAGATCAACTGACAGAACAATTGATCCAAGACGGCTACCGCTGCCAAGGACAGCCACGCACAACAGGCGATGGTTATTATGAAAGTGTGATTGAAGACCCTGAAGGAAATTGGATAGAAATTACAGTGTAAAAAAACAAAATTAAATAAATAAAGAAAGGGCTTGCATAACTAAAAATGACGTGTTATTATCTTTTTAAGGATTGTTACTGGTTATGCAGGCAAAACCTAAATTGCTACGAAATGATAAGGATTTGTCATTTGGTATCAGTTTAGGTTTTTTTATTTGGAAGGGGGGATGTTCTCTGCATGCGAGTCAAAAAAGTATTTAATAATAATGTAGTGCTTGCAGCAACAAACGAACAATCCGAATTGATCGTCATGGGAAAAGGAATCGGCTTTCAAAAGAAATCCGGAGATGATATCGAAGAAGATTTTATTGAAAAGAAATTTGTCATCCAAGAAGACGAGCCGGCAGACCATTTAAAGGCTGTCTATCAAAATCTTCCCGTTGAAGAGTCAGATGCTGTTTTCGCCATTATTGTGAAGGCTGAACAAGATCTGCAGCAGACTTTCGAGTCAAATGTCTATCTGACATTGGCAGATCATATTCACTATGCTATCCAAAGAACGGCTGAGGGAATCAATTTGAAAAATCCTTTGGCTTGGGAAGTAAGACGATTTTATCGGAGAGAATACGAATTAGGGAAAGAAAGTTTAGCTATTATTGAAAAATATACCGGCACAATGCTAGATGCAGATGAAGCAGCTTCGATTGCCTTACATTTTGTCAATGCTCAAAAAGAAGGGCAAATGATTGAAGAAACGATCAAAGTAACACGAATTGTACAAGACATATTAAATATCGTTCGCTTGCATTTTGGAATGGTCTTTAATGAAGATTCTATCTCCTATAATCGTTTTTTAACTCATTTGCAGTACTTCAGCCAACGGGTAGTTTCCAAAGAAACCTACCAAACTTCTCAAGATACCTTTTTGCTTGAACAAATTAAAGCTAATTATCCGGAGGCATTAAACTGTACAGAAAAAGTAGCTGTTTATATTGATGAAAGTTATCAGTTCAAAGTCTCTCCAGACGAAAAAGTCTACTTAACCATTCACATTCATCGAGTAGTAAACCATATCTAATTAAATACACATCTGATCTTAAAGGATTGTTACTGTTCAATCAGGCAAAACCTAAGCAGATAGCACAATGGAGTAAGGGAAACTGCGCTCATTCGTTGCTATCCGTTTAGGTTTTTTATTTTCAATAAAATAAAAAAATAGAGAAAAGAAAGAGGGATTCAAATGAAATACGAAGATTTAGCAAAAGATATCTTAGAACACGTTGGCGGCAGCGAAAACGTAAATAGTCTTCATCACTGTATTACGAGACTTCGTTTCAAATTAAAAGACGAAAGTAAAGCAGATACGGAGTATTTGAAAAAGCAAGAAGGAATTGTAACCGTTATTAAAAGTGGTGGTCAATACCAAGTGGTTATTGGAAATCATGTACCTGATGTTTATAATGCAGTTGTTAAAGTGGGAAATTTGAGTGATGGAGGAGAAGTTCCTGCTGATGAGGAAAAAGGAAATATTTTAAACCAGTTTATTGATATCGTTTCCAAAATTTTCCAACCTATCTTAGGTCCGTTAGCGGCTGCTGGGATGTTAAAAGGGTTAGCGGCAGTCTTAGTGGCAGCTGGAGTTGCGTCTACTAGTGGAACGTATCTATTGATCCAAGCTGCTGGAGATGGTTTATTCCATTTCTTACCGATTTTTCTTGCTTATACGGCAAGTAAACGTTTTGGGTTAACTCACTTTACTGGTATGGCAATAGCAGCTGCGATGCTTTATCCAAGCTTGGCTGTTCCAACAGATATTGCACCATTGTACACATTATTTGGAGGCACTATTTTTGAATCTCCAATCTATCTGACGTTCTTGGGGCTTCCAGTTATTTTAATGAGTTATGCATCTTCCGTCATTCCCATTATTTTAGCCACTTATGTAGGGTCAATTGTTGAAAAGTGGGTAAAACGTGTCATCCCTGATGTAGTGAAATTATTCTTAGTACCGTTTTTCACTTTATTGATTGTTGTACCAGCAGCTATTTTGGTCATTGGACCTATCGCGACTTGGTTATCTACATTGGTTGGAGCGAGCGTTTCAGCTGTTTACAATTTAAGTCCAATTGTGGCAGGAGCTATTATGGGAGGATTTTGGCAAGTACTCGTTATGTTCGGATTGCAATGGGGTCTTGTGCCAATTGCGATTAACAATATAGCGACAACTGGATTTGATACTTTCCTTGCTACTACTGCTGGAGTTTCATTTGCTCAAGTTGGAGTTATTATCGCCATATTATTGAAGACTAAGGAAGCAAAAGTGAAACAATTGAGTATCCCAGCGATTATTTCGGGAATGTTTGGTGTAACAGAGCCAGCTATTTATGGGATTTCGTTACCAATGAAAAAACCATTTATATTAAGTTGTATTGCAGGGGGAGTTACGGGTATGTTGGCCGGATTCTTCCAATTAACAAGTTACACAATGGGAGGGTTAGGAATATTCTTACTTCCGTCAGCTATTGATCCATCTGGTGTCAATAATTTCAATATTGTGGAACTGCTTATAGTTATGGTAGCTGGTTTAGTTTTGGGATTCTTATTCGTATACTTTACAAAAATACCTACTTTATATGAAGATACAGTTAGTGAAACAGCAGAAGTATCAGTAAATGATGCATTGGCATCGTCCGTTTCAGGATCAGCTTCAAAAAACATTGAAAATGCAACACAAAAGGATTTGATCGCTAGCCCCATGACTGGAGAAGCTGTTGAATTAGCTACTATACAAGATGAAGCTTTTGCAACAGGCGCTTTAGGCAAAGGGATCGCGATTCAACCGATTGATGGAAAAGTATATGCTCCAGCTAATGGAACAATCACTATTTTATTCCCAACGCTGCATGCGATTGGAATCACAACAGAAAATGGAACAGAAATTTTGATTCATGTAGGAATGGATACGGTTCAATTAGAAGGAGAAGGTTTCACCTCTCATGTGCAACAAGGAGACAAAGTGATTGCAGGGCAATTATTGTTAACTGTCGATTTAGAAGTTATACGGAATAAAGGTTATGAGACCGTCACTCCAGTTATTGTAACCAACACAAATGATTATATGGATATTTTATCCACCAAAGATACATCACTAACAAATGGAGATTATTTATTGTCGATTGTGGGTTAATGTGTTTTTTGATGGAAAGGTTAGTAGAAGAAAGAGGCAGTTCATTAGTGATACAATCAAAAAAAGAGTTCAGAGAGGAAGAAAAAAATGGTAAACGAATTTCCAAAAGGATTTTTATGGGGTGGCGCAACAGCAGCCAATCAATATGAAGGTGCTTATAACGTTGATGGAAAAGGCCTTTCAGTACAAGACGTGACTCCAAAAGGCGGTTTTGGTCCTATTACTGATGGACCGACTGAAGATAATTTGAAATTAGAAGGTATTGATTTCTACCATCGTTATAAAGAAGATATTGCGTTATTTGCGGAAATGGGCTTTAAAGTCTATCGGACTTCAATTGCTTGGTCGCGTATTTTTCCTAATGGAGATGAGAGTGAGCCAAATGAAGCAGGTCTAGCTTTTTATGATAAAGTTTTCGATGAATTACACAGATATGGTATCGAGCCGTTAGTAACGTTATCTCATTACGAAACACCATTGCACTTGGCAAGAGAATACGATGGTTGGGCAAACAGAGACTTAGTTGGTTTTTATGAAAAATATGTACGGACTGTATTTAACCGATACAAAGATAAAGTAAAATACTGGCTGACATTTAACGAGATCAATTCGGTTTTACATGCGCCATTTATGAGCGGTGGCATTGCTACGCCACCTGAAGAATTGTCTAAGCAAGACTTGTACCAAGCGGTTCACCATGAATTAGTAGCGAGTGCTTCAGCTACCAAAATTGCCCGGGAAATAAACCCTGAGTTCCAAGTAGGGTGTATGGTTCTGGCTATGCCGACTTATCCAATGACACCAGATCCAGATGATGTGGTAGCTGCATTGAATGCAGAACGCCAAAATTACTTGTTCTCAGACATTCATGTACGCGGAACATACCCTGGTTACATCAAGCGCTTCTTCCGTGACAATAACATTGAGATTCATTTCGAGGCAGGAGATGAAGAATTGTTGGCTGAAAATACCGTTGATTTTATCTCATTTAGTTATTATATGAGTTCAACAGCGGCAGCGGATCCTGAAAAATACAATCAAGGAGAAGGAAATATTCTCGGTGGAATCCTCAATCCTCATTTAAAAGCTTCCGAATGGGGCTGGCAAATTGACCCTAAAGGATTATATATTGTCTTAAACGAATTTTATGATCGCTATCAAAAACCGTTATTTATTGTGGAAAATGGTCTAGGTGCTGTCGATGAATTGATCACAGATGAAAACGGCAATAAAACGGTCAACGATGATTACCGTATCGATTATATGAATGACCACTTAGCACAAGTTGGTGAAGCGATTGAAGACGGCGTAGAAGTAATGGGATATACTTCTTGGGGCTGTATTGATTTAGTGAGTGCTTCAACTGCAGAGATGAAAAAACGTTATGGCTTTATTTATGTGGATCGTAATAATGATGGTACAGGAACGCTGGATCGTTACAAGAAGAAGAGTTTCTATTGGTACAAAGATATTATTGAATCAAATGGAGCAAATTTAAGAGCTGAATAAAAAATAGAAACCAGTTTGCAGATTCCAATCTGCAAGCTGGCTTTTTACTGTAAAAGAAGCTGGTTTTGCTGGTTTATTTTGAAAGCGAAAAAACATGAAATTTAAAAACCCGATTATCAGCGAATTTTATCCAGATCCAAGAATTTGCAGAGTGGAGAATGCGGTTTGTTGTCAAAAGAAGTTGCAGGCGGATTTACAAGGAACGTTTTTGGTCTATATGTCACAGGAAATGGTGATAGGAGTTTGAATAAGGCTTTTTTCAATTGGTTTGATTATAAGGGTCTCTAATTAATGCCTACTGAACAATTGGGCTAATTTGAAATGGAGAAAAGTTCAATAGAACTAAACAGCTTTTTTTCCGATTTTTCAGTTGTCCAAAAAAAGAGCGCAAGCGATTGCGATTAATGTTATCTACA
>NZ_JBGQQT010000032.1:0-14895 GCF_045528345.1 Desemzia sp. FAM 23989
TGGAATCAGCTAAATAAGCAAAATTTTCTGGAAATAGTCATCCTTTGCGTAAGCATTCGATTTTTTTTACTTTTTTCAAGAAAATAATAATTCAGAATATTCTGACTATATTTATGCAACACTAGTGATTAGGAATAGTTTTATATTTATGTTTATTTGCCAATAGATTTTGAAGCAATGGCACTTATTACGATTTAAGATTGTTCTATTCTATCCGTTTTATCAGTATTATTTTGTGCTTAATCTATATCTGAAACGAATTAATCAAACAGATAAAAGCCGACTCTTCAATCGACTTTTATCTGTTTTTTATTCATTAATTTTTTCTATACAACAAATTCAAAACCAGTTTCCTTTTGAAATGGTGCTTTATATTCTTTAAAGACTAATTTGTACTTAGATTTATCGTCAGGTAAGGCAGGAGATACAACGAACATAAAGGTCTCACTACCCATAGAACCTCCGCCACCTTCGTTTCGACAATCATATTGGACGTCTGATCCTTTAATCGAGAGTTCAAAATGGCTCATTTCTCGAAGTTGCCATTCAGAAATATCTTCAGTAGCGTTGCTATCAATAGTCAAATGAACGGTACTGGCATTCTCATACTGACGTAGGAATGTTACTGAATAAAATTCATCTTCTCTTTCAACTGACTTTAAAATCGGAATATTTTTACGAAACCCTATTGGTTTTATAACAGGTTTATGCACTTCTTCATAAAATAAATTTGAAAAAATGCTGGTTAGAAAACCTTCATAAAAATGGTATTTTTTTGACCAGTCTGCAATGTATCGTTTAGTCGGAAAGCCAGGATTATCATTTGATAGTTCTTTCCGTTGATTGATTAATTGACAAATCTGCTCGTCTATCGTTGCAATTCGTTCATCATAGTGATCTGTTGGTGATTCAAATGGCATTTGTTCCATACTTTAGTCCCCCTAATTAAGTTATGAGCGCAATATAAAAAAAACGCTTTTATTTCGTGGAATACTTTAACTGAAAATCAGTTTTTTAACTTCTTTGATCCTATATCAAACCTCGTTTCTATAAAGGTTGATTAATAGCTTTATGATCAACAATTTTTAACCGATAACTATTAGATGTAAATAAAACGAACAATATCAATAATATCACTATTGCAACAGTGCTGGTTGTATAATAGAAGTTTTCCATCACGCTGCTAGCAATAATAAAAAGAAAAGGTACCAAACACACAATATAAGCTACTTTTGTTGTTGTAACTTCTACTACATTTCCATCTTTCACTTCAAGTTGATTACTGTGCGCCCCAAACTGTGATACTCTCAATAATGAGTTATCACCTTTGATATCCAGTTCTATAGTTTCTTTATAGCTAATTTTTGTGACTTTTTCTCCATTCACTTTCACTGAGAATTTTGCTCCCATACCTATGGAACCCGTCTTACGTTTGATAGTAACTGACATATTTTTCTCCACTCCTCTTTTGTAATAGTATAACAATCAACATAAATCTTTTTCAATAAATTAAGTAAGTAACAGAATATCTTTCATGAGTTCTTTGGGAATAACATCCATCGTTTCTAGATCGCTTATCTCTACATACATTGGCATATATGTTTCTCTATATACACTTGTATATTCCTCACCATTTCCGGTACCAATTTCTCCTGAAATTATGCCCGCTAAGTAATAGAACTGTGTCCCATTAAAATTTATTTTAGTCATACATTCCAGTATTTTCACTTCCACACCCAATTCCTCAAAAGCTTCTCTTTTTGCTGCTGCTTCAGGTTTTTCTCCTATTTTGATTTCACCGCCAGGGAAAACATAGTATACCCTTCCCTCTCTGACTCTTTTAATAAGAAGTATTTTTTCTTTTTGAATGATGACAACAGAACTTCGGTTTCTCATTAACTTCTCTCCTTTAGTCAGCTAAGAGTGATTAAACTATTCTGTTATATCACTGATAATTCTTCTATTCATAAACAAGTTCAACCACTTTTTTATCAAAGGCGTCTCTTAACTATTTAGCTTTGCTAAATATCTTTAGAATACCTTTTGAACTTAAACTTCCTAAAATTAGTGAGATAAGGAGTAACGCTAGTGAAGGTAGGATTTCATTTAACCCTTCATGATAAAAATAATCTTGGAAAATCCACAATCCTAGCAATATATATAAAACAGTGAAGATTCCTGTAAGTACGTAAAAAAGAAATGTTTTAAGAAGTGGCTGGTGTTCGTCTACTCTCTCATCAGGGTTATTCATGCTGCCGCCAGTATGCAGCATTTGCATGCCTTCAAATTTATTACCAGCATTCTGTCCTGTATTTACCCTTGCATACAGGGAGCTATTAATAGTGCTGTTATTATTCTGTTTATTCTGCTGATCTCTATCGCTCATTACAATTCACTCCTTTTTACCATTTATAATCTCAAACCTTCCTTAACTAAAAGTTTATTTATTCATTATACTTTTTTAGAAATTTAGCAGTTATCCAGATTTATAAACATAAATATACAACGATAAACTAGCATAAAAAATCCTTTTCAATTACTCTTTTGAACGAATGTACTTAAGTGCTTCACTGATGTATTCATCTTCTCCATTTTTAATGCCTTCTCTGGTTCTGTTAACATAAATATCAGGCTCTACTCCAACTAAGTGGGTTTGTGACTCGTCTAAATTGAGGACTTCGACCATCGTAATTCCACCGAATAATCTTCCGGGAATAGAGTACGTATACATATTACCGTCCGAACCAGCTGTTGGCTCACCTACGATAGTTCCTAATTGATTATTTTTGACGTATTTCAAGAAATATTCCGGCATGCTCATTGACCCAGAATAACCTAAGAAAACAATTTCGCTATCCAAGTTTTTTTCGCTCGCTTCAAATACAGGTTGTTCTTCAATTAAAATTGGAGATTCTCTATCTGGATAAATCGCTGCATGTATTCGAAATATTGGTCCAGCTAATGGCTCATCCGCTAATAACTGTACTACTTCTTGCATTTCAGCAAATGAATACGGATAGCCGCGTAAATCAAAAATAATCCCTTTTGCAGCTTGCAATGTTGTTAAGTTCTCTTTTAAGGCATCTAAAACTGGTTGGTTAAGATTTACATACCAAATGTTTTCTTCCAGTTCTTTTATGGGTTCTTCGCGATAAAATTCATCTAATGATGTTCTAAGCTTTTCAACATCTGTATAGGTGTGATCGGTTCCGTCTCGTTCAATCGTCATTTTTTCTCCAGGTAACTCACGAATGTATTGCAGAGCTCGATATTCTTTTAATTGGGATGACCCTGGAATGGTATCTTGAATCTCTTCAATCCAATTTTTTACATCTATACTTCCAATGGTAAGTAACTGATCTCCTTCTTCAAGTTGTGACTCAGCATCCGTTGCAGTCACAATTACTTCACCATCTACCACGTCTGCTTGGAATGGCCATAATTCTCCCGGTTCTAAAACAAATGAATTAGTATGTGGAAAACGAGTATCACTAATGTTGGCATGACCATCTCCCGTTTTTTCCAGCAAACTCATTAATACATTCAGATACCTTTCTTCCGAATCAGCTTCATAAATTTTATCGAGTGTTGGTATAAGCAGTTCTTCCCAGTTTGTATCAACGACATGGAAGTTCGGATAAAAATGTTGGAAGTTATTCCATACGATAGTTGTTGCAGCGAATTGGACATGCTTATCCTCTGGACTTTCTGAGACAAGAGACGACTCACTTTCCAAACGAGAAAAAGCTTTACGGCTTTCTTCGGTAGAGCCAATCGTTTGCATTTCTTCAAGCGCAATGTTATTCATCGTTTCTCCATCTATTTTTTCAATTCCAAGAGTCAAGGGAACGACAACAGCCAGCTCATTTGTTAACTGAACATTTATTACATCATTTTCTTCTGGATACTCCTCAAATAATGCATTATCTCCTAATATTTGTTCGCCATTCTCTACTTTCGCCTGCACTCGTTCACTGCTATAAATAGATGGTACCAAGTCATCCAATCCTAACCCTTTATGTTGCCATGCAATACGTTCACCATCCGGAGAATCAATTGACGGAAAATCTTCTAAAGAAGGATCATAAAAAGCGATGGTTGGAGCGATTGGCAAATATAATAGTTCTAGTATTTCTCTCAATTCTTCATTATTTCTTGCTCCAAGGACTTTATCTGCTCCATAAACAGCAAAATTATTCCAATTTAGTTCGCTTGCCTCATCACTTGGATGAAAAAAGCGTATGTATCCAAACAGTTTGCTAAATGCATATTCATTTTCAATAACTTGGCTTTTTTCTGGCACTTCTTCGGCTACTTCCATTTGGGAGGAAGCTTCTTTCTGTTGACAAGCCGTTAAAAATAAAAGAATAGAAAAGATAAAAATAAGCCATTTTCCCTTTACATAATTTGTTGGTCGGTACTTCAAGTTATTCATCTATCTCTTCCTTTCATTTAAATTTTTTATCGATTGTTTGACTATAATGTTCCTTCCTTTTTCATAAGGTTACTATGAATAGGAAACTATTTTATCTACAGCATCTAAACAATCCTCTGCAATATGAGTCGGTTTCGCTTTGCTCCATAAGTGTCTCTTTTTGCTCAAGCTTTCGATTCCCACACCAGTCAAGACTAATACACTTTTCATATCGGCATTTTTTGCCAGCATCATATCATTTTTACCAGAATCTCCAACTATATAGCATTCTCATCGGTCTAAATCATGTTTTTTAACAGCTTCATTTACAAATAAAGGCTGAGGTTTCTTGCAGTTGCAGTTGTCTATTTTGGCATGTGGACAGGTATACACTTCAGTTATCTTAATGTTGTGATCTTCTAATTCGTTTACTAGCTTCTTTAAGGAACCATTATATTCTTCAAGCGTCATTCGTCCATGAGAAATATGACTTTGATTCGTAATGATGATATTTAAAAAATCTTTTTGAGCAGCTTTTTGTAATGCGGGTATAGCTTGATCAAAGAACTTGAAGTCAATATTTAGTAAAGAATGACTATTTCCGCCTAAAGTACCTAATAGGTCCCAAAATATTGCCTTATTCATAAATGGACTTTGCTCCTTATATTTTTTTACGTCATAGAACTTTATCAGAATTAATTTGGCACTCCGAATATTAAAATATGTATGGGGTAGAACTAGTTAATCATTGTCCAAATTTATCCAATACCTTTGTTTGATTTTCTTTCCTTCAAGTAATTCATTTTCTAAAATTCCGCCATTATTCAGAATAGTCTTTGCTGAGGCTAGATTGTCTTTGTCACATGTGATCAGTACTCTATTGATTTTCAGCTTTTTACATTCAATTAAAGCCAATGCTAACATTTCAGTAGCAAAACCTTTTTGTCTTTCTGATTTTCTAACACTATAACCAATATGACCACCAAAATGAAATAAATAGTCATTTAACTGATGTCTAATACTCATCATACCGATGAGACTGCCTTCTTGAGAAACGGCTATAAATGTAGTCGCAGATACTGAACCTTTCCTTACAGTGTCTTTTTGAAAAATATTATTGACCGAACTAAGCCATTCTTCAAAGTTTGCATGATTGATTAAATAGCTTGTTCCATCAAGATTGTCCTGATTCTCAATAAATTCTTTCCGATAGTTCATAATTTCATCTTTATACCCTATACTTGGTAATAATAATTTTACTCTGTTCAAATTGCTTACCTCCAGTCTAATGTAGGGATCATTTCATAATCGGCAGCTCATCAAAGCTTATATTAATATTCTTGTCTCTTTTCATCCATAAAGAACTACCTTAAATTTTCCTCAAATATTTCTAACTCATCTTTATCTATATTGACTTCTCCAAGCGCCTTATAGAATAATTGAGAATGCTTTCCTTCAAATACTACAACCGTCATAGAGTGAATATCATTTTCTAATAGATCCATGAAGCCAGATTTAAACAATTCTCGTCCTAATCATTTTTTCCTAATATGCTTATAAAATGTATAATATTCCGAATAATTCTACGAGGTATCATGGGTATTTGCCTGTTCTTTCAATTCCCCCATTTGAATAACCAATACTTTGTTCATCATTAGTTTCAGCAATCTACACAATTTCAGTAGATAGGATATTTCTCCATATCTGTATTCTGCTCATATACGTAATCTAATTTAAAAACTCATCAAGAATCAAATTTTTATAGGTCATTTTCCAAGCATCCACCTATACAACCGCAATTTACTTAGCGTCTTCAATCACGGCTGTTCTTATTTTCATTTCATTCCTCATATTCTTATTTAAGTGCTATATTTCCTTGATATACTGAGTTTTCTAATTTATATTTTTTGTGAAAAATTATAAAAGCTTCTTTTCCCAATTGTTGTTATAGAATTCGTAATAAAATTCTGATAGATTTGGATTTATAAAAATTTCATACATTTCAAAAAAATCTGTAGCTGTTTGAGAACTCAACAATTCATTTTCATCTATCCAAAAAACTTCCCCTTCATCTGAACTGGTTAGTTCACCTATAAAAGTATCTGTTCTATAGAATAGTACGACATATCTTTCATCTGAATACGTTTGAAACTGCTTAATACCGCATATTATAGGATTTTTTATAATGAGACCAGTTTCTTCTTGTACTTCTCTGATAACAGAATCGTGAAAAGATTCATTTTTTTCAACATGTCCTCCAGGAAAAGTCAAACCAGGCCAATCCAAGCTTTTTCTATCTTGAACCAATATTTGTCCTTTATCATTCTGAATCATACACATATTCGTAAAAACAGCTTTTTCTGATCGGTCCAAATAGCTCATTCCTTTTCTAAATTTAATTATTTATGTATCCTTTATTTTTAATAGAAACTATATTAAAAACGTGTTGTTCTGTTAGTCTGTTATATGTGGTAGGATAATGAATCGTTACTTCATCATTGTCACACCACCGCTTAGTTACAAAATATAAGCATCCAATGACAAACTAGCATCATACTGAAAATTATTCAATGCAGCAAAAGCATAGGGATCCACATCATCAGCTTCAATGCTCATTATCTCGTATTGAGCAATCATCTGCTCTATTGTCCATTTGTAAAAAGGCAGATAGCTTTCAATCTGCTGGATGTCTTTCCCACCAATGTACCCCACTTCTATTTCATTACTATTTTCTGTGTTGTAGAAAAAGATATAAGCCATTACTTCTCCATCTACTATCAATAATTTAGAATGAGTGAAACTTAAGTCTTCCAATATGATTTCTTTCCACTTGGTCATTGTCATTTCTTCACTCAAAGGATTAATCATTTGGTGGAAATCGATATAGTTTTTCAACTGCATTTCTAAGGTATCCTTTTGATTATCTTCAGATGCCATGCCAAACGAGGCGATTTCTCCATGAATAAACATATTATTTTCTGAATGAGTAGGTTTAGCCTCTTTTAGTACTGGTGTATAGCACTTACGAGCTAATTTAAAGCCACACTTATTTAAAAAATCTAAAGCTTGTTGGTCGGTAGATTGAATGGTTATTTGCAACTTTTTAGTATTTGAAGCAAGAAATAACTGGTCAAAAAGTTCTTTCCCGATTCCTTTTTTTCGATAATCTGGATGGATATAAATACTTATGTAATCCCTATATGGATGAATTGAATTGTTCCATAGACTGCCCACCCCCACAATCCTATCTTCTTCTAGAGCTAGCAATGTAAAGGAAGCTTTTTCTCCCCAAATCAAATAATAAGGAGCCTGTTTTAATAAGTTATCTATCTCTTCACCAAATTTTGGTTCATACGGAATAAACATAAACTATTCTCCTCTAAAATAATGGATACTTGACGTTTCTTCTAACCCATCCTTATCATCACTTTATTTTCTGATTAACCATTCATTTTTCTAAAATGAGTACTTTTGTAGCAGCTTCTTCAACAAACTTTTCATTATGGTCTACAGCCAACATAGTCGGCTCATTTAACTGAATAGCATCAATCAACTGAGAAACAATATCTATATCTAAATAATTAGTCCCTTCATCCCAGACGTACACTTCTGAAGGGATCAATAAACTTTTAGCGATATTAATTTTCTTTAGTTCACCTTCGCTCCACTCTTTACTGGAAGAATCGTTAAATTTGGATTTCGACAATCCCAATTCACTTAAAATTCTCCACAATACTTCTTGTTGAGTCCCGTCTAATGCATCAAAAAAGCCAAAGTAATCCTCTTTTCTTAACAGTCGCTGTTCTAAAATAGAGACTTTTGGAGGCAACTGAATCTTATATGTCCCAACGGTTGCCATATCTGAAGGGTTCAATATAAAGTCTAATAACGTCGATTTTCCAACACCATTGTTCCCTTTTATGAATAATCGGTCTCCTGGAAGAAGTTCAAAACTAATCGGCTGGAATAAAGGTTCACCATTCCGAAGAATTGAGAAATCTTTCATGGTAATCAATCTCTTTTTAGGAACCAAGACATGCATTTCCAGTTCCCTGATATTCTGAACATTGTCTATGAGTTGAGATTTTTCGTCTATTTTATTGTCTCGTCATTTTTGGACCGCTTTTGATTTTTTCATTTGCTTAGCAGCTAATCTACGTGAAGAAGCATCTTTAGACGCATTTTCTTTCTGGCTACCCCAATCAGCCATCCGTTTAGAAGTGTCTTTTAAGCGAGTGATTTCTTTTTTCAGCTGGCCATTTCTTTCCAAAGCTAAATTATTTGCGTTTGTTAACTCTGTTCGCCATGTTTCTACATCTCCGGCAATCAACTCGATCGTTTGTTTATTGATAGACAGGACATGGTCTACAAATTGATTCAAAAAGGCTTCATCATGACTCACGACGATATACCCTTTCTGTTTATTTAAGTATTGAGCAACTAGATTTCGCCCATGCAAATCTAAATTATTGGTCGGCTCATCAATCAAAGGAAATTTATGTTCATCTAAAAACAATTCTAGCAACATCATTTTCGCCTGTTCTCCACCACTTAAAGTAGCAAATGGTTGATACAACAGGTCATAAGGCAACTCTAAAGCATGAAGCTCTTTTTCTATTTCCCACTGCTCCACAGCTGGATTCCTGCTCAACAGTAGATCAATCGTGAATTCACTTCCTGCATTTTCTGGGTAATTTGGGAAGTAAGTAAATTCCAAAGGTGTTTCAATAATTCCTCGGTAATCCAAATTTCCTAGTAAAAGGTCCAGCAGAGTTGTTTTTCCGCTTCCATTTTTCCCGAGAAGCCCTAACTTCCACTCCTCATTGATACTGACATTCATTCCATCAAAAATGGGCTCTGTCATTTTGTCGTGCTGAAAAGTGACATCTTTTAACAATATATTTTTTGACAATTAATTTCCCTCCTAACTCCAAGGCACAATAAAAACAGCCCAAATCCAAAAAATATATACCAGTATTAAAATAGTGAATATGTAACCTGTCAAAATCAATAAGCTTACTAATCTAATGGTGTTTAATTTGATGAAGATATTTTTCTTTGCAAATAAGATTAGAGATATTGAACAAAATATCAATAAACACAAGACTCCTATTCCCATAAAATAAATTCCTGAATTAAAAGGACTCTCTAGATAAACAGCGAATATGCCTACAAACAGTAATATTGTAACCAGTAGAGAATATGAAGCTCTTTTAACACTCACAAAAATTCCTCCTCACAGAGAATTTCAACCCTTTAGTTCCCTTAAGGCTTACGTTCTCAGAATATTTGGTTTATTAAACTTAAGTAATTCATCTTTTTTGCACCCTAACGTTTATCTGTATTCTTACCATGCCGTACCATGCAAATGAATATTCCCTGCTGGAAATGTACTTGCATCTTTTGTAATCGAGCAGATAAGAATTAGAAAGCCACTTCTTGTCACGTAATCATTGGAAAAGTTCTTCTTAACCGTTTCCGTCCGTTGAATCCGTTCAAATCCGCATGATCTATAAAACTGGACAACTTCTTCTCTACAACCTAAGTATCCAAAATGAGCATACTCACTCTTTTGCATAACCTCTATTAACCGATGCATTAGTTGCGTAGCTATGCCAAAACTACGATACTCTTTATCCACTAGTACCCCTCCGATAACAGCAATTTTTACTATGCCCTCTCCAACAGATACCCATCTTTTTTCTGCACCAATATGCCCAACAAGTTTGCCATTCTCATAAGCCATAACCCGCATATCCGCTGGAGAGAAACCATATGGGGACTCTCTTTCCCAAATGTCGTCCTTATCGGTATATTCATTGTTAAACAACATCTCAATATCTTGTAACTCTTCGTCCGTTATAGTTGAATCGTCTTTAACTCTGATTTTGATATCCATCAGTACAGCAGCTCCTAGTAAATATGGTTTTGAGACACTAATCGCTCTACTTCACAAATAAAACAATGAAGTGTCTGTGAATAGATCAATGGTTGGTCTTCGGAAACTAAATGCCCCGCAAAAGGAATGATCGACATGTGAATTTCAGGATTGAGTTCCTTGAAATTTAGAGCGTTAGCTATTTCTTTTTCAGAAGAACCACCAGAAATGCACAACATTGGGACGCTTATAATTGAAACATCTCTTATTTGATCAAATGGATAAGCCTCTTCATTATCAATCACGGATTGAAATAGTCTTCTCCAATCGCCAGTGCCATGCATCTCATCTAATACGAAAGCAACTTCTTTATTGGCTCGGATACTTTTTAGCCCGTCAGCTTCTTCTTGTTCACTTTCGTCCCAATCTTCTGGTTTGATTGGAAAAACACCTGATACCGTTAGTGACTTCACGTATTCAGGATACTTTTGCGCAAACAACAGTACTTCAATCCCACCATAAGAAACACCTGCAATGTGACATTTTTCAATGCCAAAAGAATCTAGAGTATCTTTCACATCGTCTGCAGCATAACTAAAGTAATGCTGTATTTCTCCTTCTGATCCCCCATGACCTCTTAAATCTGGGCGTATGACTTGATAGTTTTTATCGACAAAAAACTGTGTCACCTCTTCGTACATGGAAGAACCAGTATTGCCAAATGAATGGAAAAGCACTAAGGGTTCTCCTTTTCCCTTTACATCTGTATGTAAAATCATAAAATCCTCCTCACAGCTGTTTCCGGCACCATTATTTTGTATCGAGCAACTCTTCCCACTCTTCTCTTAACATGCCCATGCGAATGGAGTCGTAATATTTTCCATCGTAATAACGGACTTTACGGATACGGGCTTCCATTTGCATGCCTAATTTTTCACCTACTCGAATCATGCGTTTATTGCCAGACCAAGTAGTGTATCCGACACGTACTAGCGGCATGGTCGCAAACAAACGATCTATCCAACGACGCATCACTTCTGTGCCGATGCCTTTTTCCCACTGATTGCCAGAATACAATATGATCCCCATTTCCAACCAAAGAGAAGGTTTGTGTTCCCAATAGTAAGTCACGATTCCTATCAAGTTTCCTTCCAGTACTACAACCCACATATCATCTTGGCCCATCCACTTTTCACCCATCGGTAAGAATTCTTCGTATTCCATCGCACGGTGAGGGTAATAAGGCGCGTCCCATTTCTTCCATTCAGGCGCTTCTTCTTTAAAACTCAGCTCCCAAAGGCGAGGTAAATCTTTTTGTTCAATTGGCCGAATCACTAAATTATCAATCATCAATTTTCATCTACTTCCTTATTTTTGTTCTTAATCAACTCAAGTACATAAGCCAAGTCTTTATCTTCTGTCAAATGTTCCGGTGTCCATGGAATGTAAATATCAGGTGCAATTCCTCTC
Source organism: Desemzia sp. FAM 23989 (assembly GCF_045528345.1). Classification (NCBI taxonomy): domain Bacteria; kingdom Bacillati; phylum Bacillota; class Bacilli; order Lactobacillales; family Carnobacteriaceae; genus Desemzia; species Desemzia sp. FAM 23989. The sequence continues at coordinate 11,763 of NZ_JBGQQT010000032.1, forward strand.
CCATTTGTGGCATATTTTTGATTCATTTTGGAGATACTATAAACAAATTCAAAGTCCCCGTAATCTACAGTGACCACATTCATATAGTCTATGATTCCCATAGTCGCTCGCCCTACAACAGTAACCTTTGGAGATTTCTTAGCATTTGATACAAAAGTATCTCCTGAACTGGCACAAGAATAATCGGATAAGACATACACGTTTGCTGGAGTCGAACGCCCTTCAATTATGACATCAGAATCTTCAAGAACATCCACTAACCCTTTATGTCTGTTTTGTTCAAACAATTCTATTTCATCTTCTGCCCTATCTCTTGTATCATCATCCAATTCTTGCATTAAATAGGCTTTTAGCTCTGGAACCCATAGCTGATAATTTCGTTCTGTATAATTCGTCAGCATGTTTTCATCCTCTGCAAACAAGTCTGTAAAGGTTACTTTTTTATCAAACATATAAGCCAATAAAGAAAAATAAAAAAAGTCATTTCCACCATGATTCACACGGACATCAATTACCAAGTTTTCGCTCGTCTTCAAAGCTGCCTTATTGTCTTGAATAATTTTTTGGATTGGAGCTTCTTGTGCAAAATCCGTGAGTTTTATGTAGGCAGTATTTGGTTCTACTTGTTTAAAAGAATATTCAGGTACTCTAGGTGGTCTATCATAACTAGCAAGAGTTACAACAAATGATGTATGATTTCTTTCAACTTGTATCGTTGTAGCTTTGGTCAGAACAGCATTCCATCTTTGTCGTTCAGGTACATTGTCCTCTAAACGTTTTGCATAAGTAATGGCTAGTTCTGGGATACTAATTCCATCAATCAGCGTTATTTTATCCCTCTCCATAAGACGCTTTTCTTCAGGTGAACTTGTCACGTACAAAGCATCCTTATAGCGTCTTACAGAAAAACCGATATAAGGCATTTCTGTATTTCTAGCCCCAAACCATAAATGACCATCATTAAAATCCAATAAATAATCTTCAATGGTTTCTTCAAATTCTTGATCACTCATATCATTAGTTATGGTGTATCGGTCAGGTTGATTTAGATGTTGGCTGTCTATGTACCCCGCATAATCTTCCTTCATAATTTTTTGGATGTCTTTATAGATTTCTTCTTTTGTAAACATGTTTAATTCCTTTCTGCAATTGCGATTTAAGTCTGACATATACCGCATCTCTATATCATTCAAAATTCATCTTATTTTAATCATTGTATCATATAAAATAGAGCACTTTGTATAATTCATGTTATTATTTCTAAAAAAATAACATTCCCTTACTGAGATACAAACTCACTAAGGGAATGCTATAAGTAATTTATTTCATTCATTTTCTTTCAAAAAACACAGAACTATTTCGCTAAAGAATTTTCTACAATCATTTCACATAAATCTATATAGCTGATGCCCGCAGCTGCAGCTTCTTGAGGAATCAAGCTGGTAGGTGTCATGCCTGGAAGTGAATTAGCTTCTATGAAATAGATATTTTCATTATCATCCATCATAAAATCAATTCTCGAATAGATCGTTAGTCCTAAAAGATGATGAACTTGAAGAGCTAATTTTTGCATCGTTTTTGTTGATTCTTCATTTAAATGTGCTGGCGTAATTTCTTCTGTAAAACCGGCTTGGTACTTATTTTTGTAATCATAAAATCCAGCTTTAGGTATCACTTCTATAACGGGCAACGCTTTTTCCCCTACGATTCCCACCGAAAACTCCCGACCAATAATTCTTTCTTCTACTAATACAGTTTGAGAATAGTTAAAAGCTGATTTTAATGCCGTGCTTAATTCTTTTTTATCAGACACAATCTCTACTCCAATACTCGATCCACTATCGTTTGGCTTCACAACTGCTGGTAATGTCACCGTGCTCGCATCCTTTATTTTTTTTATAACTGTCCATTTTGGTGTTGGAATATGATGAAAAGCCATCAGTTCTTTCGAGATGACTTTATCCATCGCGAGAAGACTACTCTTGTATCCTGATCCAGTATATCGTATACCATGAATATCAAATAAGGCTTGAATTTGACCGTTCTCACCAATCCCACCATGAAGAGCTATAAAAACTATATCAGCTGTTTTGCAGATGTTGAGAACATTTTTCCCCACTGTATCTTTTTGAGTATTTTTCATAAAAACACTAGGCGTTTCTTCAGATACCTGAAATAAATATTCATCCTGATGATTTAAAGAATAAGCACTATCAAAGTCACTAGTTTCCTCATTATCTTGAGCTAGGTCTATCAACAATACTTCATGCTCTTTTTTCATTAAAGCATTCGCTATTTGGCTGCCAGAAGACAGTGAGACATTTCTTTCTTCGCTTATACCCCCTGCAAGTACTACTATTTTCATTAAGTCTCCTCATTTCTTTATATATATTTTTTTTGTTCCAAGAACATTGAACTTTTCTCCTATTATTTTAGCTCATTCACATAACTATATATAGCAAAACTCCTAGAATACCAAAAATAGTAGTCTAGGAGTTTTTTATTATGTTAATAGTGAAATCAAGAACTCTTATTCTTCATGATTTTAATAACATTTAAGAGCAAAAATGTCTACTAGTTTACTTTTGAAATTTTATGCATTACCTTTATCGACAATTTTAACTTCAACTTTCTTATCCAAAGAACGAGCTATATCTTCAATAGTAGAAAATGACGTTTCCACTCTAGCACTTTCAATTCTAGCAATCGTAGAACGTGATTTTTTACCTTCTTTGCAAAGTTTGTCTGATTTAAACCCGTTTGCGTTCTCAACTCAAACATAAGATCTGCTAAATCTAGTTTTATCTGTTCTTCTTCAAAAAACTTGTTTAAATTCTACATTTTCGGACAAACGTTTTTTGATGGTTTCACTATTCTTATTCATTTTCATTCCCCGTATTTTGAGAAAGAAAGCTTTTCTAATTTGCTTTGTTTATCTCTTATTCAGGAGGACTTGTTCATTTTCTTATTAAACCAACGCGAGGTGTTATAGTTGATACCTTGAACGTAAGCCCGATGAAATTAACCGCATAGAAAGCCGGAAATTCTTCCTGTATGATAAGACTATCTTAATCAGAAGGAGGAATTTTTGTTATGCCAAAACAACCCCATCACACCATCGTCCCCGTCTCAC
>NZ_JBGQQT010000033.1:0-14224 GCF_045528345.1 Desemzia sp. FAM 23989
ATGAATGTAGATAACATTAATCGCAATCGCTTGCGCTCTTTTTTTGGACAACTGAAAAATCGGAAAAAAAGCTGTTTAGTTCTATTGAACTTTTCTCCATTTCAAATTAGCCCAATTGTTCAGTAGGCATTATTTATGCATCTAAAGCCAATTTCAACTACCTTTTCTTTATAGAAAAGGGTAAAGCCTTATTAGATTTATTCATTTTAGGATAATCTCCTACTGAATATTGATTTCATATATCTCATTAACAGTTTTAGTTTTTAATGAGATATATGAAATCAAACGCGCTTAGAACTTGACTCTAATTTTCGAGTGCATTTATAATTCGACTTTTTCCAAACCAATAAAAACTGGCTGTAAAAAAAGTAGAAATACAAAACAATTTTGAACCTTTCAAAAAAACTCAAATTGTTCAGGTATAACTATACTTATTGTTTTTTTTAGATTAGCCAATTAACCTATCTATCTTAATAGAGTTATAAAATCTTTTTCTCCTGGTTTTAAATCAATTTTAGAATGATATTCATTTAAACAATTTATTAGGTACTCAACATTTGAAAAGTGTTGCCGTACAAATTTTTCAGTTTTTACATTTTTGATATTTAGTACTTGTGTACAATAGTCACTAGGTTTCTGATGTCCTCTACTCGACTGCCTTTTATACCTGTCATATTCTCCCATTCCAATGATAACAAGAATTTCAATTTCTGGTCTCGTAATAATAGATACAATTTCACTTATTTGTTTTTCAAACGGAGCAGCTATTTTAAATCCTTCACTTTTTTTATCTATAACACGAATGATCTTTATTTTTTTTTCGTAATCTTGATTTAAATATTTAGTTTGAAATTGTTTAGGCTTTATTCTCTTAATTAATTCTTCATTCAATAAATCTTCTGTGTTAAAAATTAGTTTATTTGCGTTTAGTAAAGTTTCAATTATTACTTTTTCCGCTGTTCCTTCATATATACAAGCAATAATCTCTTCCATTAATTATCACCGTTTTCAGCATTTATTTCATTCGTTAATTCTTTAACATAATTTTTCAAATCCATTGTTGCTGTATATTGAGGTGCGGTACCTTTAATATAATTTGAAAGATATACTTCACTCTTTTTCAAATCATTTCTTTGTACTTTTTTAGAATAGTTTACTAATTCATTTTGATTTTCATTATTACGATCTTTTAATGTAATGTAAATATTGTCTTTCCTATTAAATTCATCTAGAAGTTCACTATAATGAGTCGAGAAAATTAAAGTAGCACCATTTGGATTTGTTTTTTCATCTTTAAATAAATTGAATATTGTTGTTATAATTGTTTTATTGAAATGATTTTCAATTTCGTCTATTAATACATAGCCTCCATTTTTTATAGCCGGTATAATTAGGCTGAAAGCATTAATACCTTTTATGGTACCAGAGGATAAATACTTTTCTAATTCCATAAAATTACTTATAAAAATTTCTTCTTGACTATAGAACTTTAAGAACGTTCCACCTTTATCAGCATCTCTTACATACTCAATACTTGAATCAAAAAATTTGATGACTTCCTGTGGTACATCCCAATTTGATAAATAAAAATTGTAATTTGTTAAATCTAAATAACTTCCAATGTAGATAGGTGTATTTTTTGTTTGAATTATATTAACGCTTATATCTTTAGGTAAATACTTTTGATCAAGATCCGTTCTTTTAACTAACACTTCTGTGTCATTAAACGCATAAAGCTTTTTCTTAGACATTACTTTTTTACTCTCTTTAACTACTATTGTCTCTTCAATAAATTCATATTCGTTATTATTGTTAAGTGCAACTATTGAACTTAACTTAAAAACATTTTCTTGATCATAATAAAAGATGATAAATTTCATATTATTTCCCAATAAATCTTTACCTATAACTTCATTTAATTGTTTATTTCTAAAAAAAACATCCATAATAATTGATAAATACTTTAGAATAGTTGTTTTACCAGAAGCATTAATCCCCGCAATAGCAAAGCTATTTTGAGTATAGATATTAGAAAATAGATGATTTAAATTTTCTTTATGAACAACTTTATCTTGTGCAGTAAAATCAAATTCAATTCTTCCATCTTTAAATATATTATTTCCTTCTATAATTACCTTTAGTAACTTCATGCTATCCACCTCTTTAATATATTATACCACTCGGTTTTTTTATTACAAACAAAAAACACGTTTAAAAAAATGATAAATAAGATTTTCTTGTTTTATTTTCAACTCTTTAAACAGATTAATCGTTTTAAAAAACATTGATACATCATTTGCAAAATAATATTACCTTAATATTTATTTTTTAGTTTAGCTGAGATATTTCCCTTAAAAATAAACAGACCTACAAATTCTTTCTTTAGACAATTTGTAAATGTACCCGTGTGACTTGAATTGAACAATTGTATCTTTGAAAATAATCAGAATCCTAAATCAACATAGTGATTATGCTATACTAAACAAACAACAACCACCAAAGGAGTTCTAACATGAAAAGTTTAGTTTTAGCAGAGAAGCCGTCTGTGGGGCGCGATATTGCTCGTGTGCTTGGCAGTACCAAGAAAGGGAAAGGCTACTTTGAAGGAGATCAATACATTGTTACTTGGGCACTGGGACATCTAGTGACATTAGCTGACCCCGAGACCTATGACCAAAAATACAAAACCTGGAATTTGAATGATTTGCCTATGTTGCCTGATGATATGAAATTGACCGTCATTCGCAATTCCGGCAGCCAGTTCAATGCAGTCAAATCGCAACTGAAGCGTAAAGACGTATCTGAAGTTATCATTGCGACGGATGCTGGTCGTGAAGGAGAATTGGTTGCTCGTTGGATTATTGAAAAAGCCAATATCCACAAACCGATGAAGCGCCTGTGGATATCTTCCATTACTGATAAAGCCATCAAAGAAGGCTTTAAAAACCTGAAGCCCGCTAAAAATTACGAGACGCTTTTTCAAGCTGCCGTGGCTCGTTCCCAAGCAGACTGGTATATCGGATTGAACGCCAGCCGTGCATTGACGACCAAATACAATGCCCAATTGAATTGCGGTAGAGTTCAGACACCAGTGGTTCAAATCATTGCGCAACGCGAAGAAGAGATTAACCAGTTCAAACCAAAAACGTTTTACGGAGCAGATGCTACTACAGACTTATCCTTAAAACTGGGCTGGCAAGATCAAAAAACAAAAGACACAAAAACATTTGATCAACAGAAAATCAGCCAATTGGTCCACACGCTTGATGGCAAAAACGCTGTCGTGACCAACGTGGTAAAGAAACCTAAAAAGACGTTCTCTCCTGCTTTGTACGATTTAACGGAACTGCAGAGAGATGCTTATCAAGCATACGGTTATTCAGCTAAAGAGACACTGAACCTGATGCAAACACTTTATGAGCAGCACAAAGTGTTGACTTATCCACGGACAGATTCTCGTTATTTGACGACAGATATCGTACCGACTCTGAAAGACCGTATCAAAGTGAGTGCTCACGGAGAATACAAAGCGATTGCTAAAAAATTATTGAACCAACCGACTAAAGCACAAGCTTCCTACGTCAACGATCAAAAAGTTTCTGACCACCATGCCATTATTCCGACAGAACAAGTCGTGCCTATGCAACAGTTATCAGCTAAAGAACGCCATATCTATAATCTGGTTGTGAAGCGATTCTTCGCTGTCCTATTACCTGCACACGAATACGAACAGTTTACGTTGACCGCTACTATTGGTTCAGAATCTTTTACTGCCAAAGGCAAAACCGTCACCAAATTAGGTTGGAAAGAAGTCAACACTGGTGCAAATGCCAAAGAAGATATTTCAGGTAAGTCTCTTTCTTCTATTAAAGTTGGCGATACGTTAAATGTTTCGTATATTAACGAGACTTCGGGACAAACAAAAGCTCCAGCATACTTCAATGAAGCTACTTTGCTGACAGCGATGGAGAACCCTGGTCAATACATGGCTCAAAAAGATCAAGCCTTATCTAAAACGCTGAAAGCTACCGGTGGGCTTGGAACAGTAGCCACTCGAGCAGATATCATCGACAAATTGTTCAAGTCTTTCTTACTCGAGAAAAAAGGCAACAATATTCATGTAACATCAAAAGGGAAACAGCTCTTAGAATTGGTTCCTGCCGACTTGAAGTCCCCTGAACTAACGGCTGAATGGGAACAACAACTGGAGTCAATCGCTAAGGGAAAACTGACAAAAGAACGATTCGTAGGAGATATCAAGAAATTCACCAAAGAATTAGTGACTGAAATCAAACAAACAGATGGAAAATTCCGTCACGAAAACATTTCCAGCAAAACTTGTCCAGACTGTGGAAAACCGATGCTGGAAGTAAATGGTAAAAAAGGCAAAATGTTGGTGTGCCAAGACCGCGAATGCGGCTACCGCAAAAACGTCTCTAGACAATCCAATGCACGCTGCCCGAACTGTAAGAAAAAAATGTCTCTTAGCGGCGAAGGAGACGGTCAAATTTTCACTTGTACGTGTGGTTACCGCGAAAAATTATCCGCGTTCAAAAAACGTCGTGAACAATCCGGATCTGGTAAAGCAGATAAACGAACCGTTCAGAAGTTTATTAAGCAGCAAAAACAAGAAGAACCGGAAGACAATGGATTGTTTGATGCGTTGAAAGGTTTAACATTTGATGAATAAGCAACTATAGCTAATAGTAAAAATCCCTCTTTGAGACAGCCTTGTTGTTCTCAAAGAGGGATTTTTTCGATTGCAAAAGACTATAACATGGGTAAGTGTAAAGAATAAAAACGGTTCTACAATATTTGACGGTGGTAAGTAAAAACTACATTTCTATTTCATTCAAAACCTTTTAAAAACTCAGTCCTAGACATTTATGGAGGAATATGGGGGTTGCTTATAGCCGAGCCATGAGATGTGATTTTCGACTCAAGGCTGGGCCTATAAGCAACCCAAAAAATCAGAGTAAAATCTAGTTTTTTGGGTCGTTTTTTATAGCAACGTCTAGGGAATAACTTAAGCTACAAGTGGTTCAAGAATAACTAATAGGTCTTTTGGGCGATCACTTATTCACGAAAAAACAGGGTATTTCTCCTCACTCTATCTTTAAACACTGCCGAAATAGTAAAAAAATGAGCCTGATATAGCCAGCGGGACTGTTGTTTTAGTTTATTGATCAAGTGAGCCTTAATTTAATGTTCACTTGATCAATAACTCTACTTTATTAGTCAAGTGAGAACTTAATTTAATGTCACTTGAAGAATAAACTCACTTTATTCTTCAAGTGAGAGCTGTTTCAATACTCACTTGATCAATAACCGTTGTTCACTCACCAAACGAACGTCTCTTTCGCATTGAATAGAGCATTCCATCGGAAGAAACATATCGACATGATTAAGAAACACGCCATGATTCGTTTCACCATTTATTCTGCTACAAACACAAACCCAAACCCCAAGTCCGGTTGAATACCGAACTTAGGCTTAAGCATAATAAAAACTCGAATAAAAGAGTTTCCTCTCCCATTCGAGTCTCAGCGAGTCTAAACGTTCTTCACCTTGCGTTTAACAGAAATATTTGTCTACTAGATAATTTCAATGATCTCTTTCTTGCTGGCTGCATTAGCCGGTGCATAACTGAAAATCAGACCAACCAAGGAAGAAACGCCTAATGAAATCAGAACAGTAACCAGGTCCACTCCGATAGAAAACGGCAATAGCGCTGCTGCGATAGAGGAAAATAACAGACCCAATAAGTAGCCGATGACTCCACCAATACTGGTCATCAATACCCCTTCTAAGACAAACTGTGCACGGATGCTGCTTTGAGAAGCCCCTAATGCCCGGCGAATACCGATTTCTTTCGTTCGTTCCGAAACGGAGATGTACATCATATTCATCACACCAATTCCTGCAATAAACAGAGATATTCCGGCTACACTGGCAATAAATAGGGTAATTCCTCCTAACACTTCTGAAATACCATCATCTAAAGCAGACATATCAAAATGTTCATAGGTTCCCATTGTCCGCATAGATCCGTCTTCTTCAAGTACAGCAATGGCTTCTGCTGCTACATCTGAAGGCAGTGAGCCTCTTGCGACAGTCACTGTTACAGTATCTTCAATTGTGTCTGCATCATGGTATCGCAGGTAACTGCTTTTAGGAAGTTCAATCTCTTCCGGCATAAAACCGGCTAATAAGCCAGATGAATCCAAATCACTTTCGTAGACTCCGACAATCGTATAAAGTTGATCACCTAATGTAATCCCTCTTCCAACGGCATCATCTTCGGTCTCAAATCGATCTTCTACAACAGAAAATGGAACGACAGCTACACGACTTTCATTCCCGTTATCCAACATATCGATCGGTCTGCCCGCAATAACGGGTCTGCCTTTATCCTCAGTCATGACCACATCCAAGTAAGTTTCTTCACCCTCTACCAGGGTAGTTACGGAAGCATAGTCAGAACTCGCTTGATAGATTTCTGCCCCTTGAACACCGGGAATATTTCGAATCATCTGCAAGTCCATTTCAGAAAAGAACGGATCATTTGTCTCATACATCCATTCCATATCCTCTGCCATGAACTGAACATCAACTGTTAATAGTTCTCCTTCGTCTGGATTCAACGATTCCATGACGTAATTTTCAAATCCGCGTCCAATAGACATAATCGTACTGACAGCCGCGATTCCGATAACGATACCAACCATCGTCAAAAAGCTTCGTTTTTTATTTTTCCATAAGGCGTTCCAAGCACCTTTAAAAAAAACTGATGGATTCATACGCTCACCTCACTTCTTCGGTCAATACGCCGTCATGCATATGGACTACTCGATTGCAAAAGCTTACGGTTCCTGGATCATGTGTAACCAGAATGATCGTAACACCTTCTTCTTCATTTAACTGCTTAAAGACATTCATGATATCATCAGACGTTTTCGTATCTAACGCACCTGTCGGCTCATCTGCGATAATGAAATCAGGATTGTTGATGATGGCTCTGGCGATAGCCGCTCTTTGCTGCTGCCCGCCGGATAATTGCTTTGGAAGTTTATTTCCTTTATCTCCAATACCCAATTTCTCCAATAATTCTGCTACTCTTGCTTTTGTTTGACGGTAATTCCAGCCGTCATAAAGCAGCGGCAGTTCAATATTTTCTCGAATCGTCAAGGTTTCGATCAAATTAAAATGCTGAAATACGAATCCTACTCGCTGATTTCTCAATTTAGATAAATCATTATCTGCTTTAGAAGTCACTATCTCATCTTCTAAATAATAATTGCCCAAGTAATTCCGATCAATGAATCCGATCAAATTCAACAAGGTGGATTTCCCTGATCCAGACGGTCCCATAATGGCCAAAAAATCCCCTTTATGGACTTCAAGATCGACGTTTTTCAACACAGGAAACCACTCATCATCTGCTTTATAGGCTTTTCTGATTTTCTCCAGCTTAATCATACATCACCATAACTTCATCACCATCTGCAAGAGCCGTATCTGGATCTAATAACACTTCTTCCTCTACTGCCAATCCCGATTCAATGACATAAAAGTTGCTTTCTTTTGAGACTGTTACTTCTCGTTTTTCTACGATACCCTCTTTATTGACGTAAACAACTTTTGTGCCATCTTCCTCTTCGATTACTGCATTTTGTGGAAGATACATCACGCCTTCACTGTATCCGATTTGGACAGAAAAGCCGTATTGAATCGCTTCTTCCGGAAGAACGGTAAATGGATAGCGAGAAGAAGTAGCTCCTTCTGCTGCCGCTTGCATTGGCAATGAATCGATTTTCGCAATCGTTCCTTTTAATTGGCGGTCAGAGTTCATTAAATAAATATCGACAGGACTATCTACTGAAAGCTTATTGTAGTCATACTCTGATACGGACGATTCAATTTTTAAATCATGCGACATCAGGCGTACAATAGGCTGTTCGCTTAATTGCAAGCTGGCAGGATCAGCTTCATTCAGTTCCACCACCCCTTTAAAATCGGATTGAATCTTTGTGGTAACCCCTTGTCTTAGTTTTTCGATTTCATATGTGATGTCTTCCATCTGATCCGCTAATTCATTCAGCGACATCTCTGCACTTTCAATCGTTGCTTCCGCCTCTGCTTTGCTTGCTTCAGCTTCCATCAGCTTATTTTGAGCGGCTTCAGCTTCAGGGTCAATCATCATCTCTGCTTCACTGTTTTCACCAGCAGCCTGAATTTGACGGTTGCTTTCTTCCATATTCGCAGTTGCTGTATTCAATGCTTTTCTTGCATTCGCAAGTTCTGTCTCTGCTTCAGCATACCGTTCTTCTAAGCGGCTATACTGACGATTTTGTTCATCCAGCAACTGTTGATTTTCTTCATTTGTATAGGTAAATAAATCCGTTCCTTCTTCTACTTCTTGTCCATTTTCTACCAGTACTTCAGCGATCACACCTTTTGAAGCGTCATAAAATTCTTCTTGAACTTCCGCAGCTTGCACTTTCCCATCAAATAAAATCGGATCCTCTTCTCTCACAATGTGGACAGAATAAGATTGTTCTGCTTCACTCTCCGTGTCAGAGCTTTGGAAAAACTGGACAATTAAGATAACGATTACAATTATTCCGATGATGCCTATTGCTAAAAGTCCTTTTTTATCTCCCACGCGTTGTAAAAAGGAACGATTGACTTTTTCTTTAGTTGTTTTTTTCAATGTGGTTTACCCTGCTTTCTACTAAATTCCTAAGCTATCAACAAACAGCAAACTAGCTATACTAATAATAAGACCTAATACTAACCACACTATTTGCACAATAATCATGGCTTTTTTTACATGGCTTTCCTTTTCCTCACCTGAGAAATAAAAGAATAGAAACAACCCCGTTGTCGCCACACTAAACAATGTGCTCACAATTAAATTCCCTTGAAAGTTGAATTGTTGAACCAATATATTCAGTACTGTCGTAATCGCACTAGAATAAAAAATAGCCGACCAGATATCATACTTATAGACGTTTTTTTCTTTAGAAATCCACTGTGTTGGAAACTTTGTAAATACATATTCCACTCCTGCAACAATAAAAGCAGTTACTAAACTGGCAATTCCTCCGAAAATACCCGCTACAGCCGTTACATCTGATTCTAATCCTAACTCTGCTTCCACTGAAACGGACGCATAAATCCCGACCATTAAAGACGCTACTGCAAAAATAGCCGCAGCTCCCCAAGGAAACTTCTTACTTTGATTCAGTTCGATTTCTTGATTCATTTTATATTCCTCCATTTATGTATTCTAAATTTGAATTGATCTCTTTTTAAATTATATGTAATGGGTTATTCTAATTTTTTCCTCCTTTACTAACTTCAATAGTTGGAAATGTTCTGCTTTAAAAATCAACCAAAATCTTCCATGCACTAATTAAAATTGTAACAAACCGCTTATAAAATAACAATGTAATTCATTAGATAATTCCTATTTCAGATCACTAGTGTTATATGATACATAATGTGTTTCATCCAACACTAGTGATCTGATACATACTATATTTCAATGAATATCATAACATTCAATAAAAAAGGCTTTAGTCCAAACCAGCGACTAAAACCTTTTTTACATATTTTTTTAGTTAGTAAGATTTTCCCCATTACTAGCAATGACTTTCTTATACCAGTCAAATGATTTTTTCTTCGTACGGTTCAGTGTTCCGTTTCCTTCATTGTCTCGGTCCACGTAGATAAAACCATATCTTTTCTTCATTTCTCCCGTACTGGCACTGACAAAGTCGATACAGCCCCAAGTGGTGTAGCCTAGTAAATCTACGCCATCCAGTTCTACAGCGTCTTTCATGGCTTGGATGTGTGCCGCCAAGTATTCGATACGGTAGTCATCTTCCACATAGCCATTTTCATCTGGGTTGTCCACTGCGCCAAGCCCGTTTTCTACAATAAACAACGGTTTTTGGTAGCGGTCGTAGATGTCGTTCATTGTTGTACGCAAGCCTATTGGATCAATTTGCCATCCCCATTCACTAACTTTTAAATAAGGGTTCTTGATTGAAGGCAACACATTACCTGCTGTTTTTTCAGCTATTTCAGGATCTGTTGATACTACTCTTGAAGAATAATAAGAGAATGAGACAAAGTCTACCGTATATTTTTTAAGCAGCTCAAGGTCTCCATCTTCCATTTGAATCTCAATAACTTCACGCTCTAGTTTTTTCAATGCATACGCAGGGTATTTCCCACGGGATTGTACATCAATAAAAAAGTAGTTTCCATGATCAGATTGTTGCGCTGCCAAGACGTCTTCCGGCTTAGATGAATATGGATAATATTTCCCTGCTGCCAGCATACTTCCTACTTGATTTTCTGGATCAACTTCGTGAGCAATTTTAGTGGCCAGAGCGCTAGCTACTAACTCGTGATGAGCAGCTTGGTATTTAACTTGCTCTTCATTTTCACCTTCTTCAAAATACAAACCAGCACCCATAAATGGCAAGTGCAGAATCATATTGATTTCATTAAACGTCAACCAATATTTAACCAACCCTTTGTATCGGTTAAATATCACATTGCATAAATTTTCATAAAATCCAACCACTTTACGATTACGCCAACCGCCATATTTTTCTACTAAATGCATTGGAATATCAAAGTGTGTAATAGTCACAAGTGGTTCAATATCATATTTGCGGCATTCTTTGAAGAGATTTTCATAAAACTGCAATCCTTCTTCATTTGGTTCCGCTTCGTCTCCTTTTGGAAAAATTCTGCTCCAAGCAATTGACAGACGGTACGTTTTGAAGCCCATTTCAGCAAACAAAGCAATGTCTTCTTTATAACGGTGATAATGGTCAACAGCTTCTTTTGCTGGATAGAAATGTTCATCATCAAAATCAAACATCTTCATATGACCTTTCATTACTGCCATCCGGTCTTCTCCATGAGGAATCACGTCAACGTTTGCTAACCCTCTTCCCCCTTCATTATATCCACCTTCAGCTTGATTGGCTGCAGTTGCGCCGCCCCATAAAAAATCTTTTCTAAATGCCATTTTTGTCCTCCTGTTTTTAGTTATAGCTTTAATCATTAGTTGATTACTTTAACTAGTTGTTCTCCTTGAGAGACACTTGATTTACTAACAGTAAGGATATCCTCATAATCGGTTGAATTTGTGATGACAACTGGAGTGATTGTTGAATATCCTTTAGCAGCGATGCCTTCCAAATCAAATTCAATCAGTTTGTCGCCAACATTGACGCGTTGACCTTTTTCAACAAAGTATTCGTATCCTTCTCCAGCCAATTGAACTGTATCGATTCCAACATGGATCAACAGTTCCATACCGTTATCACTTGTGAGCCCGATAGCATGTTTAGAATCAAAAGTTGCCGTAACTGTTCCTGAAATTGGAGAAACTACTACTCCTTCGGCTGGCTTGATTGCTACACCTTTTCCTAAAATCTCTTCTGAAAACATGCCGTCATTTACTTCTGATAAAGGTACTGCTTCTCCTTTGATTGGAGACTGAATCATTGCTGTATCTACTCCAACTGTTGAACCTTTTATGTTGTCTTCTTCGTCTGTCTCTTCTGTTTTTTCAATGCCGTCGACTAAGGCATCTTCTTCTGATGCTGGGTCTTTGTACAAAATAAACGAAACGACAAAAGAAATTGCCATACTAATCAAGGCACCAATTACAGCCATATAGAAATAACTAAGTGTGTCATCTCCAATATAACTTGGAATCGTTAATAGACCAGGTGAGCCACCGGAAAAGTTTCTTACTTTAAAGATTCCCATGAATAATCCACCAATTCCCCCACCTATCATGGCTGCATATAATGGCGTTTTAAAACGTAAGTTGACACCGAACAAAGCAGGTTCCGTAATTCCAAATACTCCAGTCAAACCTGCTGTAGAAGCCATTTGCTTGATCGTTGTATCTTTACTTTTGAAACCAACTGCCAATGAAGCTGCCCCTTGAGCTACATTTGAAGCTAACATTCCTGGGTAAATCACCGTATCGTAACCCAGAGTCATCCGGTTATTGATACCGATTGGAACTAGTCCATAATGTGTCCCTGTAGCAACTAATAAAGGTGTCAATCCTCCAACGATTGTTGGAACTAACCATGGACTAACGCTTTCTAACCACGTAATTCCTGCTGAGATACCATCACTTATCAAGTATCCGATGGGTCCAAGCACGACTAACGCTGCAGTACCTACGATTGCTACCGTAATCATCGGTTTACTGAAGAATTTGATAGCCTTTGGAGATACACGATCTGCAATTGGTTCGACATATGACATCAACCAAACCGCTAAAATAATAGGAATAACAGATGATGAATAGGTTACAGGAGAAACAGGCAGCCCAAACAAACTAATGCTTCCAGTTCCTTCTAAGGAATTAACCATATCAACAAAGTTAGGATGGAGCAAGATTCCTCCAACCATCACTCCCAAATACATATTTGTTTTGAACTTCTGAGCAGATGATATAGCAAGTAAAATAGGCAAGAAATAAAATGCAGAATCGGCCATAAAGTTAACAATTTGATACGATTGACTTTCATCACTGATGAGATTGAAAACGACTAATAACGATAATACGGCTTTTAGCATCCCAGCTGCTGTGATAGCTGGCAAAATTGGCGTAAAAATACCCGTAATAGTATCAATAACTTTAGCTGCTACACCACGATTATCTTCTTCTTTTTCAGTACCTTCGCTGCTTCCTGATAAACTAGTTTGATTAGTGATTTCTTTATATACACTTCCAACGTCACTTCCAATAATGACTTGGTATTGACCTCCTTTAGAAACAACTCCCATAACGCCAGGAGTAGTCTTCAATGTTTCTGTATTAGGAATTTTATCGTCTTTCAAATTAAAACGCAAACGCGTGGCACAATGGTTTAAACCGGACACGTTTTTCTCGCCACCTACATTCTTTAAAATAGTAGCCGCTAATTCTGGATAATTCATTCGTTTTTCCCCTTTTCTTCTGTTTTAGTGAATAAAAAAATACCCAAATTCCCCTTTCATTCATGAAAGAGTCATTTAGGTATAGCCTGCTTCACCAGTAACAATCCTGATTTAGTTTTTTGTAATTCTTCTGATATGAATCGTCAAATAAATAATTTCGTCTTCTTTTAAGTCACGGCCAAATTCTTTTATGACATAATCACGGATTTTAAGCGCGCACTTGTATTCTTCAGTGTATTTTTCTTTCAGCATAAACATAAAACCGGCATCTTCATTTTCTTCCAGTTCTATTCCACTATACAGTCTCTGTATAAAGAATTTCAAGTGTGTCAAAAAGCGTTCGTAATTTAAAGAATATTCATCTAGATCTATTTTGAAATGGTATTTGATGATATTAAAGATATTCTGAATCGTTTTCGTCATCTCAGATACTTGGCTCACTTGTGACATGTCCAGTTCTGCATTGACGATATGAAGAGCAATGAATCCCGCTTCATCTTCTGGCAAAGAGACACCTAGTTTATTTTGAATAATATTTAGAGCTTCTTTCCCGATTAAAAATTCATGGTTATAAAATCGTTTGATTTCCCATAGTAAAGCATTTTTGATAGGCAAACCATTTTGATAGCGATCAATAGCAAAGTCAATATGATCGGTCAATGTCAGGTAGATATTTTCGCTTAATTTTTTGCCCAAAGACACTTTTGCGAAACTGATGATTTCATTGGCTGTTTGCAAATGCTCCAACTTCACATTTTCTAACAGCTTCGTCAGTTTGTTGGTATTCATGTCTTTTGTGCTTGTATAGACTTTCTCAACAGCGCTTTCATCTATGGGGTCACCGAGACTCCTTTTAAATCCGATCCCTTTCCCCATGACCAAGACTTCATTTTGATTACTATCAATAGATTTAACTATATTATTGTTGATAACTTTTTTTACTTCCACATTTTTTCTCCTCAACGAGGTTATAATAGCCAGCTAATAGGATAGTGCTTTCAATCCATCAAGTATAGCCCGCGAAAGCAGTAACAATCTTGATATAACAATATTACACCATAAACAATTTTGGATGTCAACCTCTTCTATTCTCCTGCATCTATCATATCGTTCGAACGTGATAATGTCCTAAGTAGGTCGAAGCATAAAATGTCCCAAAATGATAAAATAAAATCATGAAAAGGATAATACTAACGATGAATGAAGATAAGAAATATAAAGTAATAAAAGC
>NZ_JBGQQT010000034.1:0-14207 GCF_045528345.1 Desemzia sp. FAM 23989
GGACAGATACGTTACCTATACCCAATAAAAGTGCCACAATTGGAGCATATAAAAAGAGAACAATAATATCATTGATAGACACTTGCAATAAGGTGTATGCTGGATCACCTTTTGTTAGTTCACTCCAGACAAATACCATAGCCGTACAAGGAGCTGCCCCTAAAAGAATCGCACCAGCTATGTATTCATTGGCTAGTTCTGGACTTAAAAACGGTCTAAATACTACCAAAAAGAAAAAGGCAGAAATTCCATACATGGTAAATGGTTTAATTAACCAGTTTACTGCTGTAGTTAAGATTAATCCTTTGGGTTTTTTTGTTGCATTTACAATACTGCTAAAATCAATTTTTAACATCATTGGGAAAATCATTAACCAAATTAAAATAGCTGTTGGAATCGATACATTATAGTACTCAAATTGACTTAAAAAATTAGGAATTGCAGGAACAAATTGCCCTAGCGCTACACCTATAATCATTGATAAAGCAACCCATAAACTTAAATAGCGTTTCCAAAGTCCAATCCCATTTTCTTTATTCGATACTTTTTCTTTTAAAGCTGTTTCTTTCATGATTTTCCTCCAATAATAATCGTATTTAATCTTTTAATGAGAAACAAAAGAAGATAAACTTTTTGCTTCTTTTTGAATGCCTTCAGTCTCACAAATGCATTCAGATGAATGTGTTAATAAATGAATGGATCCTTGAATGTATTGCTGGGCTACTTGCTCGTTAATTGAGTAATGTTGCCAAGTCCCTCTTTTTTCGGCTGTAACTAAGCCAGCTTCTACTAATATCTTAATATGGTGAGACAAAGTAGGTTGAGTAAAATCAAAATGTTCTAAAATATCACACGCACACATTTCTCCGCACGACAACATATCCAGTATTTTTACGCGTTTTGGCTCCGAAAGTGCTTTGGCAACCTTCGCATATTCTTCGTAAGTCATTTTTATTCTCCTTTCTACTTAATTACAGTGAGACTTCTGCTTCTTCCAAGCATAGTTTTAGCCACTCAGATAGTTCTTTATTTGTTGGGTAATCGTTCATCTTAACGATTGTTTCGTCATTCAATACGGTTACAGGCAAGCAGTCAATCCCTTTTTCTTGGATTAACTTCGTTACAGCTTGATTTCGAACGAATGAATCAGGATTGGCACTTAAATTATATCGAATGAATTGTTTCCCTTTTATCTTCCGTATTTGTTGAAAGAGACTTGTTATACGGATCAGATTTCCATCTACAGAAGGTCCACAAACACCTGTGCTACAGCACATCGGAGGTTCATAAAGAGTTATTTTATCCACTTTTACTCCCTTCCTTTCTCTAAATTATTTTAAAATAGTGATATACCTGAATCATTCATAGATTTTTATACAGGGACATTTTTATCAAAAAATTAGGCGAAACTGAAATGTTTCTTTCTTTTTTACAAATCGATTAGATTCCTTCCTAACGGAAGAAAAGAAAAGTTCATTTCTACTAAAAAAGAGCGCACTTTCCCCTTGTTTTTTTGAATAATTTTTAAAATTATCGATTTAACACTCGAATCATAGGTAAGTTAAATTCTGAAGAATCGTTTCAAACTCTTTGTCATACACATTTGCACAACTGAATTGGATTTGAACTCGACGAGCATGATGTGTCAGTCGAGAAGCAACCTTAATGAACCGAAAACGAATGGTATCGATAAGAGATTTTATTTCTGTTTTTGGAAATACTAAGTATTTCATTAACTGAATAAGATCATAAGCAATTCCGCTAATAGTCATCCGGATGGCATTCGTCAAAAACGCAGAACTATCTGTTTTATCAAAATAGAAGCCTGACTTGATTTCTTTAATAAAGTTTTCCATAGTCCCACGGTTTTGGTACATCTTAAACACTTGGTCATTGCGAATAACAGTAGAAAGATTAGTTGTCACAAATTCATGGCGAAAAAGCAATCCATCGCGTGTCGATTTTATCACTACTCTTTGAGGTTTCTTCCATGATTTTGCTTGATAATCGATGTTAAAGTACTGAACTTCTGTTTCTTCCCAATTCGTATCATCACCATAGGTGATCAGATGTTCTGCAATCGTTTGAAGTTTCGTATTAGCTTTTAGCCGGATCACAAATTGAACGGAGTAATCGTCTGCTAGTTCATAAACTTCAGGTGTGGCAAATCCGCTGTCTCCACGTACCAGAATATTTAACTCAGTTGTACGGTCTTTATAGGAATCTAGTAAATCACGGACAAAAGAACCGACACCTTTTGAGGTATATTGGTTTCCAGAACGCAGCTTAGCTCCAAGAAAAAGACCTGTAAGTCCATCAAAAGCAAGCAATGGATGGTAGCCAGTTGTCCCATAATGAGCATTATAATCAGTAGACTCTTGGTTACCAAATGTATCAGAATGAGTAGAATCTAAATCTAAAACCATTTCTTGTGTAGCTTGAGATTCATGAAACAGCTTGATTAAGGCTTGTGTCAAGTCATTCAATTCATCTAAATTTTTTTCTGTCGATTCTGAAAAGAACCGAGAGATAGTTGGCTGTGAACTGCCTTCTTGTTCATCTAAGATGAGCTTAAAAACGGGATCATGCCGCAAGGCATTGGCTGCGCTATCCGACTTATAACCTGAAATGAGTTGATACAGTACCTGAAGAAACGTTGTGTTCTTTGAATGGGTAAAGAATTTCCGCTTGTCTTCAAAATGCACATTTTTCTTCACTAATTTATTAAACTGAATTTTTTCGAGGAACTCACGAACCAAAATCAATCCGCCATGGGAAGATAGCTTTTCACTTTTTGAGGAAATTTGAACATTTTTATTGAAACTTAGTCGATTATCGCGTAAATTTGACATATAGAACACCTCTGTTTTGTATTTTCGTCAAATCTACATTAACAGAAAGGTGTTCTTTTTTCACGCACCAAATGGGTGAAAAAAGAAACTCTTTACAAATGTTGAAGAAATACGGTTTTAGAGCGCAAACTCATAAAGCTATGAATTATCTAGGATATAGGTTTTTCTTTTACTTCAGTAGAATGCCACTCGACTACCGCAAAATGATCATTAGACAGTTCTGCTACTGTATTGATCCAAGAGACTTCACTTTGAGCACGAGCTCTTAATACGTCATTCGTTGTACCACTCGTTAACATACTATTATTTATTACCCACCAAGTATGAGCGATCTTGGCACGATCTAAATCTTCTTGTAGGCGCATAGATTCATATACTGGTGTATTTTCAGGTAAAGTAACCATGACAACTTCTGTTTGTTCTGGATTTTGTAAGACTGGCAACAGTCTACGAACGGACTCAGGAACTTCACCAGAAGTTCGTTCCACTTCTTTAGCATAGCTTTGAGAGGAATCTAACAATAATAAAGTATGTCCAGTTGGGGCTGTATCAATGACGACTACATCACAATCAACTGTAGCAACAATTTCTGCAAATCGTCTGAAAACGGCTATTTCTTGAGTGCAAGGAGAGCGTAAATCTTCTTCAACATACTCCAATTCCTCAGAAGACATGGTCTTACGTGCTTTAGATAAAACTTCTTCCTTGTAATCCTGTAATTCTTTTTTCTCGTCAATATGACTCATTTTAATATTTTCTGTTTCAGTAATCACAAATTCCAAATGAGCTGCGGGATCTGTTGTTGCTAAATGAACTTTTTTACCTTTAGCTGCCAATCCTGTTGCTAATGTAGCAGCAATCGTTGTTTTCCCAACGCCACCTTTACCCATAGTGAAAACAACTTTTTTGTTTGTTCGATCTAACTCATCTATAATGTGTTGTAATTTAGGGTAACTCATTACTTCTGGAGCTTCTACGGCTGCATTTGTTTGATCTGATGTTAAAAGTAACCGTAAGTTTTCAACGCCTGTTACGTTATAAGAACGTAATGGAACCATGAATTTTGAAAATTGTTTCAAATTTTCCGGCATGTTTTTTAATGTTGATTGTTGTTCATCATAAATTTTTTGAGAAACGCTATCTGTCGGTCTTTCTAACAATCCATTGATAATTAATTGTTGATTTAACACACCGATCTCTTTTAATTCTTCTGAAGCTCTATTCGCTTCGATAAGTGGCCCGTTTTGTGGACGAGTAACCAACATTAAGGTTGTTTTTGTCCCCTCTGATAGTGTATCTATTGCGTGCTTATACATTTCTTGCTTATCGCCAAGTCCTGAAAGCTGACCCATACATGAAACACCAGTAGTGTTTTCATCCAAGAAGTTACTCCATGCAGAAGGCAGTTGCAACATTCTCAATGTATGTCCTGTTGGAGCAGTATCAAAAATAATGTGATCATATCGAGCTTCAACTTCTGGATTCGTTAAAAACCCAGCAAATTCATTAAAAGACGCAATTTCAACGGTACAAGAACCTAATAATTGCTCTTCCATGTTGGCTACAGCTGAATCAGGCAGCACCCCTCTATATGGACCAACAACACTTTCCATATAGTCACGTGCAGCAGTGATTGGATCAAAGTTCGCTACTGTTAAGCCATTAACTTCTGGAATTTCTAAGCCGTTGTTCGTTAATTCTTTCTCAAAAACATCTTGTAAATTACTCGCGGGATCCGTACTCACTAACATAACGTTCTTTCCACTATCCGCTAAAGAAACTGCGGTAGCACAAGCTGTAGATGTTTTTCCTACTCCGCCTTTACCAGTAAAGAAAAGATATTTTGTAAGGTTTAATTGTTCTGGTTGATAATTTTTCATTTTTTAAAATCCTCCTAACAACATCCTGAGTTTGATCCACAGCAGCCACCGTCATTTGATTCCACTGGGACAAATCTAACTCCTGTAAAAGCAGTTATTTCTTCGATTGAAGGGTATCCTCCAAATTTAACTATCTCACCATTTAGTAGTGTTGCTGGCAACGCATCAGCGCCCTTTTCTTGCAATAATTTACTCATTTGTTCGTTTTCTACAAATGTTTGAGGATCACTAGATAAATTGTATCTTTTAGCTTGAAAACCCTCTACTGTATCTAAAGCGTTCATAACTGAAGTAATTTGTAATAAGTCTTCATTTACAGCTGGTCCACATACTCCTGTGCTACAGCACATTGCTGGTTCAAATAATGCTAATTCTGTCATAATTTTCTTGCTCCTTTGTAGAGAATTTATTTTGACACCAAGACATAGATAAAGTTCTATGTATAATATAGAACTTTATCTATCTATAGTCAATAAAAAATAATTTCGAGTAATTGTACTATCTTAATTTCCTGCCGCCATCTCTAAGAGTACCTATGATTAGCAAAAAAAGAACCTCAAAATATCAAGGTTCTGAATACATGATTCTATAGAATTTCATGTGTCTAAAATTCTTACTTGTTAAAACAAATTCAAAATATGTTATCTTTAAGTTAAATATTAGACTACATATTCATAATATAAGGAGTGCACTTTATATGGTTTTAACTTTAGCCTGTTTCTTGTTTATAATCATTGTTGTAACCAAGAATAAGGACAAATATAAAAAGTAAACGCAATAAAAACAGCCTTGTTAAATCAAGGTTCTATAGACACTATTCTATCCAATATTATGTATTAAAATTGGAAGCTGGATTTATCACAATAATAATTTTACTGGAGAGGACTATTTATGACTAAATTGACTGAATATAAACAACTTCTTTCAAAGAATTATGATAAAGCAGTTGAATTTTTGCTTAAAAAACATGGTACAGCAGAAGATGATTACTTCAGTGGAAAATCATATGAACGTTTTTTAAAAGGTGAAATAAAAAACATCACAAAAGGGAATTTTTCAAGGTCTGATGACGGCTTAGAGTGTCACCATGTTGATGAAGATAAATTTTTAAATATCTCAAATAGGAATTCTATAAAGGATTTTACGACAGGTCAGAATGTTCCTTTTGAATCTCACAAAAAAGAAAGATTAGTTTTTTGTGATGTGATAGAACATGCTATCCTGCACATCTTGATTGCAAAAGAAACCTCATTAGTTTTTGGATTTACAGGATATATGTGTTATTTACAACCTAAAATACAGGAGTGGTATATTGATAAAAATATTCCTCAAAAAAGTAAACACCATATCACTTGTTACCATAAAGCATACATAAAACCTGAAGAAGCATTTGAATTATTAGAAATAATGGACAATATATTGTTCATTGAGAATGAAAAAAACCAACAAGAAAAAAAAGAAATTGAAAATGAAGAAAAAATAAAAAAAGAAATTGAAAGCCTTAAAAAGTTAGAAAAGTTAAAAGCAGAAGAATTTTATTCAACTTATCCCAAATTCAAAATTTTAGATATAAATTATGATGTGAAGCGGCAACAAGTCCTTGCTTTGTTATTCAAATTTAATGATCAGTATAATAGTTTCATAAAATTCCAACCAGCAATGAAAAAATATAGTATGGATGAACTTTTAAAAAAATTGCATTCGGTTGTGAAATAGTAATAACAAATTTTATAGTGTCAATTTTAAGTGTACCTAGAACAGACAGCGATAAGGTTTTGTTTTTTCGTCTTTTTTAGTGTTTATTATGAGTGTCGATTAAGTAAGCTGATAAAAAGGAGTGAAAAATATAAAAGTAGGCTATGCACGTGTATCGTCTACTCGTTCAATTCTAGATGATAAATGAAAAAGGAAGCTAAGCCTGCAGCCTGACTTCTTTTTCTCAAATTCTTCTATCAAATTGATCATTCAAGAAGTCGAGAAACGCCTTCATGCAAGCGATTATGGACTTTTGTTTTCAAAAATGTTTGTGCAGTTTATTATTCAACTGAATCTTTGCTAGCGTTTTCTTTCAAAAATTCTCTAAAACTATCTCCCCAATCACAAATAGAAGTTACAACGGGTTCTAAGAGTAAACCAATTTCACTTAGTTGGTACTCTACTTTAGGAGGTACAACCGGGTATACAACCCTAGTAATGATTTGATCTTCTTCTAATTCCCTTAATTGTCTAATTAACATACGTTGATTGACATCGGGAAGGTATCTTTGTATTTCACTTAACCTTAATGGAGACTGTTGGAGCAAACACCAGATAATCGCTATTTTCCAACGTCCACCTATAACGGATAAAGCCAAATCCTTGCTAGTGAAAAAAGTTTTTTCTTTATAATGAATGGTCATATAGTACCATCTCTTTCTATTGATATTTTGTTTATAGTGACAAAAGCGTCAGTATTGTCTAATGAATTATAATATGAGATTATGGAAAAGTAAATTAGCAAACAAATGAAAGAAGGTATTCAATTGAAAAGTAAAGCTGCTGTTGCATTTAAACCAGGAGAACCGCTTCAAATTGTAGAAATCGATGTAGAAGAACCAAAGGCAAAAGAGGTCTTAGTAAAAATCTTGCATACTTCAGTTTGCCATACTGATGCGTTTACTTTATCGGGTGATGATCCAGAAGGTGTATTTCCGGCTGTACTAGGTCATGAAGGTGCTGGTGTTGTCGTTTCTGTAGGGGATGAAGTGACTTCCGTAAAACCAGGAGACCATGTGATTCCACTGTACACGGCTGAATGTGGGGAATGTAAATTCTGTCTTTCTGGTAAAACCAACTTATGTAGTGCCGTGCGAGAAACGCAAGGCAAAGGTTTAATGCCTGATGGAACTACACGTTTCTCTTATAAGGGAGAGCCGATTTATCATTATATGGGAACCAGTACCTTTAGCGAATATACAGTTGTACCTGAGATTTCTTTAGCAAAAATTAACCCAGAAGCACCCCTTGATAAAGTCGCTTTATTTGGGTGCGGTGTAACTACAGGGATAGGTGCTGTACACAAAACGGCAAAAGTGGAAGAAGGTGCAGTAACAGCCGTATTTGGCCTTGGGGCTATCGGTTTAGCTGTTATTCAAGGATTGGTCCAAGCAAAGGCCAGCCGAATTATTGCTGTCGACTTAGATGAAGATAAGTTTGAATTAGCTAAAAAAATGGGCGCAACCGATTTTGTGAATCCAGCTAAATTTGATCGTCCTATTCAAGAGGTCATCGTTGAAATGACGGATGGGGGAGTTGATTATAGCTTCGAGTGTATTGGAAATGTGGAAGTTATGAAGGCTGCTCTTGAATGTTGTCATAAAGGCTGGGGGGAAAGCACTATTATCGGTGTAGCCGGCGCAGGGAAAGAGATTCATACTCGCCCATTCCAATTAGTAACGGGACGCGTATGGCGTGGATCAGCCTTTGGCGGAGTCAAAGGTAGAACGGAACTACCAGGAATGGTGGAGGACTTTATGGAGGGTAAAATTGACTTGGACCCCTATATCACCCATCACTTAAACTTTACTGACATTAATGAGGCATTTGATTTGCTTCATAGGGGCGAATCGATTCGAACGATTTTAACATATGAGGAGTGAAGAAGTGAATCTTAAGCTTATTGAAAACCACCGCTCTTTTGGTGGAGAACAGCGTAAGTACAGCCATTATTCAGAAGTGTTACAGTGCGACATGACCTTTAGTCTCTACTTGCCGTCCAATAAGGGAATGGAAAAAATCCCGCTTATTTGGTGGTTATCGGGTTTAACGTGTACCGATGATAATTTTAGTCATAAAAGTGGCTTCCAAAGATTGGCTGAAAAATATCAAGTGGCTGTCATGATTCCCGATACGTCACCACGCGGAGAACATGTTGCTGATGATGAGTCTTGGGATCTTGGCCAAGGTGCAGGATTTTATTTGGATGCGACCCAAGAACCATGGGCTAAGCATTACAAGATGTATACCTATATCACAGAGGAGTTAACCGCGATTGCGTCCTCTCTAGTGCCCAACTTATCAGGGAATGAGAGCATTATGGGGCATTCTATGGGAGGACATGGCGCTTTGGTAACAGGCATGAAAAATACAGAGCGATTCAAAGCGATTTCGGCTTTCTCTCCTATTTTGAGCCCTAGTCAAGTTCCTTGGGGGATCAAAGCCTTCACTACTTATTTAGGGGAGAATCAAACTTCCTGGAAAGAGTGGGATGCTTCCGAACTAGTTAAAGGAACCGGGATGCCGCCTATTCTTATTACGCAAGGAACTGAGGATGGGTTTTATCCAGAACAATTAACAGAAACGTATTTTTTGAAAAATGCTCAGGAAAATAATGTAGCCGTAGATTACAAAAATGAAGAAGGCTACGACCATAGCTACTTCTTCATTGCTACTTTCTTGGAAGATCATTTCGCTTTTCATATGGAGTACTTAAGATAATTCTTTGGTTTAAATTCTCACTCTATTTAAAGTGGTTTGATTGTTGAACTTTATAATATTCCTTAAGTCTTTTGTTAAAAGTAATCGCCTAATAGAAAGGTACCTAGAAAATGAAAAAGGTGCTGGGAAATAACTAGCTCTAAAAATAAAAACCGCGATGAAATAATCATAAATGTGATTATTTCGTCGCGGTTTTTATTTTTGACTGATTTGTGTTGAAAAGCTTCCGCTTTTCTTCTAGCCTCAAGGGCTAATTTGGTTAGGTTCATGCTCATAAGCATCATTCCAATGTCAGTATGTACAGCTTGCTTGCCTCTGACATGGGTTCTTCGCGTACCAGATACACCTTTCAATCGACCAAAAATAGTTTCTACGTCAATTTTGCGTTGAGCGTAGATGGCTTTTCCATGATCACTTTCAAGATTTTCATTTACATGATGCTTAAATATTCCCAATTGTAATTTACCGACGTCTGGTGTTGGACACCTTTGGGTGTTTTGGCTAATCGATCGAGCTTTTCATTCTGTTGCTCCACATCAGCCTTGTAAACTTTAAATTGTCTTTCAAAACTATTTTTATCATTCCGAGTGCTGTAGTGTGAAAAGCTAAAGCGGACACCATCTAAGTCAGTATAGTAATCTTCACTCCCATGATAATCTCAGTTATGACGATGTTTTGGATTAGAAGCATATTTTTTACTTTTCTCTTTATGGTACATGCCGTAGGGGATTAAAGGGACTTTATCAAACGTATCCACAACTGTCTGGTAATTTTCTTCACTTCCGTACCTTGCAATTAACTGTAAGACGATTTGTTCCAGAATGGATTCATTTTCATGAATATAATACAGTCGGTCGTCTTGAATCTGGATATTTTTACGTAGGATTCGGCTAAACTTAAATTTATCCATGAGTTCTTTTGCTAATATTAAGCCAGAATCTGAGGATAAATTTCCACCAGAGTGAGATACCGAGATATTTGAATTGAAAAGTAAACGATTTTCGTGTGAAGTTGCCATTGAGAGAACCCTTTTCTTTGGTTTGGTTTAGTCGCTTTAACCATAGCAGATTGGGGTTCTTTTTGTACACCCAAAGGGTGCGAATGAACGAAACAAAATAGACTATTATAACAAGGTTTTTGAAGCATTTTTGGAAAACCATGAATAATTCAGGATACTGAGAGAATGTTTTTTTTTGATGACAAAAATTGAGCGAAAATGGCATAAGATTTACATAGGGTTGATGGTGTTTATTTATCTGATCTATATTCCCGTATCGGTCATAGAATGGTTATTCATAGATAGCGGCTTTCCAATCGTAGCTTTAGTAGTAGGAATCCCTTGTCGTTTATGAGAAAAATCATATGGCACAGCTAAAAGTGGAATAAAAATAAAGAAGGTTCGTAAACGTAAGTGAAGTCTTAACTTTTTACTTATAGAAAAAAAGATGATAAACTGCTTTCAAAAGCTGAAACTATCACTTTTACAAAAAGGAGAGATTTTATGCGCGCAGTAACATGGCAAGGAAATGAAAAAATGGAAGTCAAAACAGTCCCGGATCCAACGATTGAAGAACCAACCGATATGATCGTTCGCATTACAGCAACAGCTATTTGCGGTTCTGACTTGCATTTATACCATAACGGGAAACCGGTCATGGAAGAAGACTATGTAGTAGGGCATGAGCCTATGGGAATTGTAGAAGAAGTTGGTTCTGCAGTGACGAAAGTGAAAAAAGGCGACCGAGTCGTTATCCCTTTCAACATTGGTTGTGGAGAGTGTCATTTCTGTGCTCATCATATGGAAAGTCAATGTGACAATTCCAATCCTAATCCAATGTTTGATCAAGGCGGATTGTTCGGTTTTGGTAAAATGGAAGGAAATCATCCTGGAGGACAAGCTGAATACTTACGTGTCCCATTTGCAGATTTTACTTCTTTTGTTGTTCCTGAAAGTAATCTGCCGGATGAGAAGGTATTATTTCTATCAGATGTACTGCCAACAGCATATTGGAGTGTAGAGCATAGTGGCATGAAACCAGGAGATACAGTAATCGTATTGGGTTCTGGCCCTATCGGATTATTTGTACAAAAATTTGCCAAAATGAAAGGTGCTAAACGTGTAATTGCCGTAGATAACGTCGATCATCGTTTGCAGCATGCGAAAAAAATGAACGGCGTAGAGATCGTGAATTTTTCAGATGTTTCTGAAGTTGGTAGTGAATTGTATGAAATGACTAAGGGCGGCGCTGAGATAGTAATAGATTGTGTAGGAATGGATGGCGTAAGACCAATCAAAGAAAAAGCTAAAGAGATTCTTACCTTGCAAAGCGGTTCTTACTCACCGCTACAAACGGCAAGTGAAGCTGTGAAGAAATTTGGTACATTGATGGTAACTGGGGTTTATATGACTCCAGCAACGAATTTCCCGTTCCAAGATTTCTTCACTCGTAATGTGAGTATCAAAATGGGACAAGCTCCGGTTATCCACTTGATGCCGAAAATCTATGACATGATTGAAAAAGGGGAATTCGACCCATCGGATATCATTACACATACAATGCCTTTGGAACGTGCGGCTGAAGCATACGATATTTTTGACAAAAAAGCAGACAATAACATTAAAGTAGTATTGAAACCAGGTATGTCTTAAAAGAAATAGTATAAATTTTATGGAGGTGTTGTAATATGGCAAATTTCTATGGAAATGATCCTTTTTTCAACAATGATATGGATGATGTTTTCAATCAATTATTTCGGCGCATGGATAATCAAAATTCGGAGCGTGCACGGTATTTAGTTAATGGACAATCGTTGACACCGGATGAGTTTACTCAATACCGAGCAACTGGTAAGCTACCCCAAAATAATAAAACAATAGAAGTATCTAAAGATGGTAAACAGGCTGTTAAAAAAGGAGGGATTTTAGAAAAGTTAGGGACTAATTTGACGGAACAGGCTCGTGATGGATTACTAGATCCAGTGATTGGACGTGAGAATGAGATTCAAGAAACTGCAGAAATTTTGAGTCGTAGAACGAAAAATAATGCAATCTTAGTTGGTGATGCCGGTGTAGGTAAAACTGCAGTCGTCGAAGGTCTGGCACAAGCAATTGTGGCTGGTAAAGTTCCAGAAACGATTCAAGATAAAGAAATCTATTCGATTGATTTATCGTCTTTGGAAGCAGGAACTCAATATCGCGGTTCTTTTGAAGAAAATATTAAACAGCTGGTAGAGGAAGTTAAAGCAGCTGGTAATATTATTCTATTCTTCGATGAAATTCATCAGATTCTCGGCACGGGTGCCACTGGTGGTGAAGATGGTGGCAAAGGATTGGCTGATATCATTAAACCTGCTTTGTCACGTGGCGAGCTGAGTGTAATCGGGGCTACGACTCAAGATGAATATCGCAATACTATTTTGAAAAATGCGGCTTTGGCACGGCGATTCAATGATGTTGTGATTAATGAACCGACGGCCGCTGACACTTTACGTATATTACAAGGTGTTAAAGAGCTGTACGAAAAATATCATCATGTTGTATTACCAGATGATGTTTTGAAGGCGGCTGTGGATTATTCAATCCAATATATACCACAACGCACTTTGCCAGATAAAGCTATCGATTTGATCGACATGACTGCGGCTCATTTAGCGGCTAAAAATTCGCAAACTGATGTTGAGACATTGGATCAACGCCTTAAAAAATTAGAGGCAGCTAAGGAGGCCGCCATTAAATCGGAGGACTTTACAAAAGCCGCTGATATCAAGAAGTCGATCGAGGAAACCAAGCAAAAAATTAAAGAAACGGATCAAAAAGAAAAAATCACTGCCACGATTGATGATGTGGCACAATCGGTTGAACGTTTAACTGGTATACCAGTTTCTGATATGGGCGCTAATGATATTGAGCGCTTGAAAAATCTTGATAAGCGTCTGAAAAGTAAGGTAATCGGTCAAGATGAAGCGGTTGAAATGGTAGCAAAAGCAATTCGGCGTAACCGTGCGGGCTTTTCAGAGGGTGATCAGCCGATTGGAAGTTTTCTGTTTGTGGGTCCAACTGGCGTAGGAAAGACTGAATTAGCTAAGCAATTAGCCTTAGATATGTTTGGAAATGAAAATGCGATTATTCGGCTAGATATGAGTGAATATGCTGATCGTACAGCTGTATCGAAATTAATTGGTACCTCGGCTGGATACGTAGGCTATGAAGATAATGCTAATACTCTAACTGAACGGGTTCGGCGTAATCCATATTCCATTGTATTATTAGATGAAATTGAAAAGGCTGATCCACAAGTATTAACGTTACTGTTACAAGTGATGGATGATGGGCGCTTAACGGATGGACAAGGCAATGTCATTAATTTCAAAAATACGATTATTATTGCTACTTCTAATGCTGGCTTTGGTAATGAAGCATTAAGTGGTGACAAGCAACAAGATCAGTCATTAATGGATAAGTTAGCACCATTTTTCCGCCCAGAATTTCTGAACCGTTTTAATGGAATCGTGGAATTTTCACATCTGACTAAGCAAGACTTAAGTCAAATTGTCGATTTGATGTTGGCGGATGTACAAAAAACTTTAGCCAAAAAATCCATCAAACTTGAGGTAACTAAAGCGGCCAAAGATTGGCTGATGGAACAAGGCTATGATGAAGCAATGGGTGCGCGGCCGTTACGGCGAGTAATTGAACAACAAATTCGTGATAAGGTAACGGATTTCTACCTTGACCACTTAGATGTCAAAAACTTGAAGGCTGATTTAGTGGATGATGAGATTGTGATATCGGCAGCTTAGCTTAAATCAGTGTTCATAAATAACTTTATGTAAGAGGAGATTTATTAGGAAGGAGATTGCTTGATAGATCTCCTAAAAAAAGAATCAGCTCTCAGTATTAATACTGAGAGTTGATTCTTTCATTTTCAATCATTACAGTTATATTTTGTTTTAAAAAAAGCAGTTGCTAATTTATCACCCATGCCGGGCGCACTAAAAA
>NZ_JBGQQT010000035.1:0-13949 GCF_045528345.1 Desemzia sp. FAM 23989
GTTGCAATGAAACTGGTACTATATCTTGTCTTTTCATCATCATTCCTCCAACTTGTTTACTATGAAATCAAGTATAGAGCGGAAAAGAAGATATTTGAAGATACCGTTTCATTTTGCGCTTACTTTTGAATAGCATCTTCTACTTCAACTACTTTTGCTTTTATCGTAGTTTGGCCTAATGGAAACCCGATCGCTGCTCCCACATGAACGGGACTGTCTTGTAAAAATTCGCGGCACATTTGGACGGGGAAAGAATTGATGGCGACCATTTTAAAGCCATACTCATCGGCTTCTTTACAGAGCTGCTTGAACTCTTCCTCAGTTGCATCTGCACGCAGTAGAGTATGGTCTATTAAATGGGCTAAATCAGTTACAGATATCATATTGTCGGCCTCTTTTCAAATGGTAGGATAGTTCTAGTTTACACTTTAGCGTACGGATTAAAAAGAGAAATTCATTTTGGAGAATGGTTTATTGATCAAGTGAGAAGGAAGACAAGGGTCACTTGAGTAATAAAGAGAGGTTATTATTCAAGTGAGGCCTCCAAAACTGTTCACTTGATTAATAAATCCACTTTATTCATCAAGTGGACCATTATTCACAGCTCAATTGATGAATAAGCTAATGAACCGATTCTGTTGGCAGCCTAATTTGGTAGAAATCTATTGATTCCTTGGCAGAAAGGCAGTACAATTATGGTTCGCTTTGATACGGATAAGGGGGCAATGTACATTGGTTGATACAGAATTGAGAAAAGAAAAAGAGTACCTTGAGTTGGTGTACGGAAAACTGCTGGCAGCGGAAGAAATGCTGCAGGATGCTATCAAACGGAACAGGGAAGAAGGCATTGCTGAATTGAAACACATGTCGAGTGAAGGCAGTTTGAACTTTGACAGCGTGTTGGACAATTTGGATACTTTTTTAGGCATCGAAATGAAAAGCCGAGAAATCGACCAAATGAATATCAAAATGCAAGCAAACCAAGCGTTGTTGGAAAAAGTAGAGCGTCTCCTAAAAGCTCCTTATTTTGGGAAAGTTATGGTGGATTTTTTGGACGAGGAGCCAGAAGAACCGTTTTACATCGGTACCAATGGTTTTGCGGATGAAGATGGAGAAAATCTGGTGTACGATTGGCGTTCGCCGATTGCGGAATTGTTTTACAACAATACTCTCGGGAAATCTTCTTATGTTGCGCACGA
The DNA here is from genome assembly GCF_045528345.1 of Desemzia sp. FAM 23989. Taxonomy (NCBI): domain Bacteria; kingdom Bacillati; phylum Bacillota; class Bacilli; order Lactobacillales; family Carnobacteriaceae; genus Desemzia; species Desemzia sp. FAM 23989. The sequence goes on from NZ_JBGQQT010000035.1 coordinate 1,200, forward strand.
GCTGCCAATAGACGTGGAAATCAACAGTCGCCGGCAATTGATTATTGAAAAAGACCAGTTGTTGAACTACTTTGACACGACAGTAGCCATCCAAGACGATGTGCTCTTGGAAGCTTTGGAGCAAGACACTACCCAGCAAATGAAAGACATTACAGCAACCATTCAAAACGAGCAAAACGTCATCATTAGAGACACAAAACATCCTATTTTGTTGGTAAATGGAGTGGCAGGTAGTGGGAAAACATCTACTGTTATGCAACGCATTGCTTATTTGCTGTACTCTTTACGCAAAGAAATTACGTCGGATAATGTATTGATATTGTCCCCCAACAATCAATTTATTAACTACATCTCAAATGTTTTGCCTTCTTTAGGAGAAAAGAATCCGTTGAATATGACATTGCTGCAATTTTTAGGACAGCGTTCTAATTGGGCTATGGAAACAGAAGAAGAGTACTTTTCACGCATTAGCCAAACTGATATAGACCATCAAACAGCCCTTTTAAGAAGTCTGGAATATGTGGACTTTTTAAAAGGTGCTGATGAAGTGATAGCCAATACAGATGGTTTATTTAAAGACTTGATGTATAGAGGGAAAGTCCTCATTTCAAAAGAAAAAATGAAGAAAATTTATGAGACGACTCCAGCTGAGAATCCTGTAATCGACAGAATCCAAGCTACCAAACAGCGTCTTTCTAGTTATTGGGAAAGACGTCTTCTTACTCAGGCTAAAAGTCATGGCATACAAGACCAAATTTTGGAAATGTCGGAAAAAATGCAATTGAAGCATTTTGGAAAACTGATTGCAGATGATAAAGAAGATGAAATTATTCAGTATGGAGAACAGTTACTGCGCAAGAAATACCGCGGGATCACGAAAAAAATCAACCAAAATAAATGGATAGATTTGACTCACCTTTTTGATACATTGTATTTTCATCATCAAAAGGAAGTGTATGTTCATTCTAAAGAATCTTTAACAGTAGATGAAGCCGTCATTTACTTGCTGCTGATGAATACTTTCGTGGAAAGAATCTCGTTTCCGTTAATGCGCTTTGTGCTGATTGATGAAGTGCAAGATTACACTCCAGCGCAAATGAGTTTGCTGTCGGATTTATTTATGAAAAGCGACTTTACAATGGTCGGAGATGAAAACCAAGCCATTTTCAATTCTTCGATTACATTTGCAGAGATTGCAGGTATTTTTGAGAACAAACAAAAGAGTATCCAGCGTTATGACTTAGTGAACAGCTACCGCTCTAGTGGTGCCATTACGAAAGTCTTTAGTCAGTTGGTAGGGGAAAATCAAAAAATTGAGATAGTTCCTGTTCGACCTCAAGGGAATGAACCAAAATGGTTTGAAGTGTCTGATAGGAATGACTTAAAAGCCGTATTTGAACAAGTAGTGGCTGAACTAGACGGCAAATCGTTAACGGTCATCACCAAGAGTGAACAAGCTGCAGAAGAGTTGTCGGATTACCTGATGGAGACTCTCCCGTTCGTGTATTCGATTAACGTTATCCCCATCAGTTTATCTAAAGGGCTAGAATTTGATAATGTGCTTGTGCATGATGTGTCCGAAGCTAATTATGCGGATGAGCGCGATCAGCGTATTCTCTATACAGCAGTATCCAGAGGGATGCAAAATTTGTTTATGACTTATACAGGAAAGGTAAGCAAGTTCTTGAAATAATCTAAAAGACGCGCACGAAATCAACGGTGATCTTTGATTTTGTGCACGTTTTTTTGTTGTTTTACGCGTTGCGATGGCTTTATTAGTCAAGTGGGGGCTCCAAAAACGATCGCTTGAAGAATAAAGTAGTTTTATTTATCGAGTGGATTAAAAATTACAGCTCACTTGACTAATAAACTGACTTTACTTATCAAGTGAACTTTTTTTCACACCTCACTTGACCAATAAAGGAGAATGAAGTTCGTAAAAAGTGCTTTTGTAGTGGCCGTGTGTTTGATAATGACTCGCTAATACCCGCTGAACGCGCTGTTCGTCGTATTCTTCCCCACACCAGAGATAGATGAGACATTTAGTAACGTTCATTTCTGGATAAAGTAGATGGCATTCTTCTGCCGAACGTTTGATAGCTTCTGAGGCCGTTTCTTTATACCCGCAAGCTGCACAAATGCGATTCTGACGTGTACTTATGTGCTCAAATGAAAAGCATTTGGGACAAAGGATTCCTTTCTTTAACACAGAAAAGTCATACTGTGGCAAATCAGGGGAACGATAGTTTTCAATATGCAATGCGCATAATTGATTTGCAAGTTGCTCAAAGTGGCGAGGTAATTGGTTTGCAAATAGGAATGGTTTATCCCTCGGAAGTTTGTACAAATAAAAGTCAGGATTGATAAAGACGATGTGCGGGTTTACGTCCATTTGGAAGCCTAATTTGTGAAGTAAATTATGGAGAAGCGGCTGACTTCGGTAAACTTGAGTTAGAGGATTCGAGATAATGAAATCAGATCGTCCGTGAAGAACACCATTTTTGTAATCATAACTGCCAGAATAGTTTTTTATTTCATAAAGAGAAAGCTGATTCCCCTTTAAAATCAGGCAATCGATTTGAAAGAGTTGTCCGTTATCCTTAATTAACAAATCGTTGATGACGAGACTTTCATCTGGCAAGGTTTCAGGTAAAACATCAAAATCCACTTCACCTTCGAACCCCTTTTAATGGTTGAAATACTCTTTTTTCTCAGAAGATTTGAGGTCAGTTCGATAATTTAAAGATTCTAAAACTCTAAGTGTCAACGGTTTAGAACGTTTCTTAATAATCATAAAAAAACTCCTCTCACAAAATAGTTATTACTGTATACTATTCGCGAAAAAAGGGTTAAATTGTTAAATGGATTAGATTTTATTCTTCAAGTGAAGTCTTTTTAAACGTTCACTTGAAGAATATTGTAGCTTTACTCATCAAGTGGTGCATAAGAAAAGACTTACTTGAGGAATAAATCCACTTTACTCATCAAGTGACATATAAAATAAAACTCACTTGAAGAATAAACTGAAAATAGCAGCTTAGGCATACAAGTGAAGTAAAAAAGGCATTTCCACCGACTCTAAATATCCGGTGGAAATGCCTTTTTTATAGTAAAGTTTAACCTAGATTCGCATAAGAATCAGCAATCCACAAATCAAAGTCTTCTTGTTTTTCGTATTGCATCACATCATACATTTCAGGAGAGACAACTTGGAATTGCTTTTTAAAAACAGCTAAATCAAATTCTTCCATCTGTGTATCTCTTTTCACACGGCTGAAAATTTTCGTATAAGCTTTTCCGTCGTAACCCAGTTTTTTTCTTGGCGTTTTTAAGGGTACACCTTTTTCAGTCACACCCATAAATCGTGCGGCATAAAAAGCAGCTTCTTTAACGGCAAACACTCGGTCGCTTGTTGCTAGTTTGGTTAAGATGTATCTTGATTTTTGACAATCATATTTAGCCAATTCTTTTACGGCTTCCATTCTAGTTTCCCAACTATCTTTTGTGTTGGCTTTTATTTTTAATTCTTCTATATTGGCTGGTTCTTCTTTAATAATTTTCATAGTAACGCTGCCTCTTTCTGTTTCTGGACTTAACGTTCATATTATAGCGTTCGATTTACGATTACAAGGTGATTTGGATTAAAAAAGTGTTTGCTCATTTAAAACTTGACGTTTAAACGGCGAAAAAAGAGCTGCCATGAATTCGGTAGCAGTCCGAATTCATATCAGCTCTTTAATACTTAAATGGTTGCTGCAGGATTTTCTCTGTCTATAATTTCGATGATTGTATCTGTGGTAGATCTATTTTGAAACTCGTTAATGTGTTCGTCCAAAATATGTCCTCGCTCAATAATCAGCGCATCTTCTAAAATGGTGTTAGAACGACTCTCAACTAAGTCATCAATATATTTAGCGGTTTCATTTGAAATCGCGTTTGAAGAAGAACGGTAAAAAATCGTTGGTGTATGATCGACAGCATAGTGAAGCACATGGTCGATTTCGTAAGTAGGACTGCTTAAAGTAGTAGGTATAGTGGTCTCGATGGCACCATGTTCATCACAGCTAACATCGATAATCATCGTACCTGGTTTGAGGTATTGTAAATCAGTTTGATACACAAGGTGATCTTCACGGGCAGTATCCCAAAGAACAGCATTCACAATGACATCAAATTCAGTCATTTCTTTTCGGAACAAGCTTTCTTGACGGCGATTATAAACGCGGACGTCAGCACCTAAACCAATCAAAATACGTTGAGCACCACGAGCCGTATTTCCGCGTCCGATAAGTGCTACTTTGGTATCATACGGCATAAGTCCGCTTAATTGATAGGCATGCATGACAGCTGCTTCGCCAGCCAGTTCATTATTGCGCCAGTAAGAATGTCTGTTGTCCTCATACATATCTTCCCAAGCATACGCAGAGATTTTATTTGCGATGAGTAGATCGGTCACCTCTTTATTTTGTACCGCATGTACCCAACCAAAAATGGTTTGACCTGGCTGTAAATCTTCTAAAAAGTCAGCGTCTCCAATTTTTGGATCGCAAACGATATCTTGAGCCAACGCCGTTTCTCTCGAGACAATCTGACAACCTAAAGCGGTATATTCAGTATCTGATATATTCAAAGCGCTTCCATAACCTTTTTCAAAAAAAAGTGCTTCTCGATGTTGCAGTTGTACAATATCTTTAGGCAGCAAGGCAATCCGTTTCTCCCCAGTTTTATGACTGTTGACGAATCCGATAGTACTCAGTTTTTGTAACATATCCCTGACCTCCTAATTTTAGTCATTATGTACTCCAAAAAAGCCTAACATAATATCTTATTATCTCATGAACGAGGACAGGTTACAAATGAGAGAGAAACAATGAGACGATCACTTTTTGATATCGCTTAGTTGGGATAACATTCGTCCTTGGAGCATAGATAAGAAAAGCAACCATAAGATGATAATTCACATGGTTGCTAAAAATAGTTAGTTACCTTTGTTTAGTAAAAAAGTCGATGATACTTACCAATAACATATATATGAAGTTAGGTGGTTGTAAATATGCGCAACTGTTGCCATCGAACTAGCCTATTTTAAATATTCTTTGATAATCGCTTTGTATTCTTCAATCTTAGATAAATAATCTTCAATCGACACATACTCATCTAACTGGTGTGGCAGGGTGGTTACTCCAGGACCATAAATCACCACATCAAATTGATTATCCGTTTGAGTAAAGGCAGCAGCATCTGTTACAGGAGAGATACCACCAGTTTTAGCATTTGTATGGGCTAAAACAGCTTTCGCTAAATCAGAATCTTTATCCGATTCCACTGAATTCAAGTCATAGTCAATTTTCAACTCAAGGTCTACATTATTTTCTTGGTTCAGTTCATCCACGATTTCCTTCAACAATTCTTTCACTTTTGTATTATCGAATTCAGGAATGGTACGGATATTCCCTTGTACTGTTGTCGTAGCGGGAATACTGTTTACTTGATCTCCGCCATTAATAATGGTCACACTTGCTGCTACAGTCCCTAGTACATCATTAGTATAATCATTAGTAACTTTATTAAATTCTTTATTGAAACGTTGGATAAATTTACTCATATTTGTAATGGAATTGATTCCTTCATCTGGCATAGAACTATGAGAAGATTTACCGTGAGAAACAACGGAATAGTTTAAAGAACCTTTATGGGTATAGGCTGCAACATCTACAGGTTCGCCAATTAATAAACCATCAAGATCGTCAGCATAGCCTTCTTCAGCTAATAAAGTAGAACCTAAAGCTCCGACTTCTTCGCCTACAGTAGCCATGAAACGAATCGTCCCATTAAAATCAGTCTCTTCATTTTTCAGTTCAATCATTGCGATGGCTAAAGCAGCTAATCCAGATTTCATATCCGTCGAACCGCGACCATATAATTTGTCGCCATCAATCTGTCCCGAGAAGGGTGGGAATTTCCATTCGCTTTCCTCTCCAGGCGCTACTACATCTTCGTGCCCGCTGATTCCTAAAACCTTCCCTTCGCCATTAGAGTATTCGGCAACTAAGTTATGACGGGTTTCGTTATAAGCGACATGCTTAGATTTAATGCTGTTAGCAGTGAATAATTTTTCTAGATAATCGGCTACATCTTTCTCATTATCATTGACAGATTTGATTTTCACAATATCTTGTAGAATTTTAATACGTGCTTCTTTATTCATCATACATGTCCCCTTTCATCTGTCTTCATCATACAACTTCGCAATTAAATAAGACATTAAAAGGCGTCGATAGGGTCCATTGACTTTACCTAACCTAAAACACCTTTTAATCTGTCATCTAGATTTCAATGTTTCAGGGGATAGAGAATTAGTATATTTATATGACGGATTGCAAAATATAAACAGTAAACCTCTTTAACAAAGCAGTAATATTGGGACAATTGAAAGCAATTCTATATAATAAGACTAAAACAAACAAGAAAGGTGAGTATAATGATGAAGCTCATGAAAAAAGTACCAGCAGGGACATTTCTTATTCCCATGCTGGTTAGCGCGTTTATCTATACTTTTTGGCCGAACTTATTCAATATAGGCGGTATTACGCAAGATTTCCTTGGGGGAAGCAGTATCAACTTTATTATTGGGATGATCACTTTTTGTTCGGGAGTTGGGATAGATATTAAGAGTGTTTCAAAACTTCTAAAACATCATGGAGTTGTCTTATTAGTAAAAATAATCCTAACGATTGCAGCGGGTTTACTTTATATGAACTTCTTTGGACAAGAAGGAATATTTGTAATTAGTGCTTTAGCTTTTGTTGTGGCTTTGAGCAGTATAAATCCAGCCCTCTATCTTTCACTGGTTAGTGACTATGGTGATGAGGTGGACAGAGGGGCTTTTGGGGTAGTTAGTTTATTTGCTATCCCTGCACTGCCTTTACTTGTTTACGCCGTTTCTGGAGGAGGAACAGTAAGTTGGATGCCGATCATCTCCACACTGATTCCGTTACTACTGGGAATTATTTTAGGGAATCTTGATCATGATTCTAGAGTCTTTTTTGGTAGTGGGACAAGTATTTTAATGCCGTTTCTTGGATGGAAAACCGGTCAAGGGATGAATTTGATTGATGCGTTTCAAGCTGGTTTATCTGGAATCTTACTGATGGTTGTATTTTACATTTTGATGAGTCTGTTAGTAATAGCGGATAAAACACTTGCAAAAAGTGATGGGGTTTCTGCTATGTCTATGAATGCTGTAGCAGGTGTGTCTGCTGCATTCCCAGTGGTTATAGCTGCCGCAAATCCAGGCTTAGATGCCTATGTATCAGACGCATCTGCACAAGTCTTGACCGCCTCAATTGTGATGGTCATTGTGACACCGGTAATCACTAAAAAAATCTATCAAAAAGTACATCTTAAGAAAAATTAATCATTTTTTAGAGCTGTATAGAGATAAATAATAGGTTGAAACAATTAAAAAGTTATAGAATAAATACTGTTAAATGCGTTTCAAGAGTTTGATCACATGCCTACAAATAGAACTTCCCTGTTGAGGAGCTTTTCCTCAGCAGAGAAGTTCTATTTGTATTCAGTGGTCACAAAGATTTATGTCTTGTGCTCTATGCATAAAATTTTATCAGTTAGTTGTGACTCAAATATTGAAGAGCTTACAGTCTATTCAAAATCTTCGCTTAAGATCTCTATACGTTTTTCAAAACTAACTTCTTCATGGATTTCGTGCAACATCCAGACATAACCGAATGGATCTAAAAAAATTCCGTTAGATATGCCCATGTTTTCCATTTTAGTGACACCTTGAATTTCTGTACAACCTTGTTCAATCGCTTTATGGTAGGTTTCATTAATATCGTTGACCATAACATTGAACCAAAACGATTGTGGCGCGCCTTCTTTAGGGGCCACCAATTGGTATTCAGGATTTTCATCCAGCATGTGGAAACGAGTGCCAAAAATAGTGAAAACTGCCTCGTTAGAACCTGTCTTAAAATCCGTTACTTCTACACGCTCAACCGCAAAAATCTTTTCATATAATTCAATCGCCTTGAGACTGTCTTTCACCACAAAATCAAATTCAACAGCTTCCATTGTATTCATCCTCGCTTTTTATTTTTAGTATAACAGAAGCCCCCTGAGAGTTGCTAATCATACTTCGAGAAGAGAGTTGTTCTAAAAATCCACAGACTAAAAAAGCCGGTAGTTCGAATTTGACAGAGTATCCAGTGTGACGTATGATAGTTATTAAAAAGGACACCTTTTAGTGTCGTATAATGATAGACGTAGTGAGGAGAGGATGATGTTGAGCGAAAAAGCTGCAGAGAGAAGTGTCTTTGAAGCTGTTTCTGATGCTAACAGACGGAAGTTGCTTCGCATCTTGGCAGATGCTGATGAGTTGCCGCTTTACGACTTAACGGCTCAATTTGATATAGGACGCACAGCTATTTCTAAACATTTGAATATTCTAAAAGAAGCTGATCTGGTTACTAGCAGAAAAGTAGGTAGAGAAACTAGGTATCGGTTAAATGCTTCACCCTTAAAAGAAATTAAAGATTGGGTATCTTTCTACGAAGATTTTTGGAAAGAAAGAATCAGTAAATTAAATCAATTATTGGAGGAACAAAAAATGACAGCAGATGTAACGTTAGATTTTCAATTAACTAGTCCAATCGAAGTAGTCTGGAGCGCCTTAACCAATTCGGATATGCTTGCCCAATGGATCTGGGACAATAATTTTAAACCTGTTGAAGGACAAGAGTTTCAATTTCGTTCAGAACCGAATGAGTATTGGGATGGCATTGTAAATGGAGAAGTTATTGAAGTAAACGAGCCTCATAAATTATCTTATACTTGGGCAAGTGCTGGCGAAACAACCACTGTTACATGGACATTGACAGCGAATGAGGAAGGAACAGCTCTTGACTTTGAACAAACGGGCTTCAGTGAAGAAACAAAAGCTGCTAAAGGGGCTATCGAAGGGGCTAAATACAGCTGGATGGAATTCGGCAAGAAATTAACAGTGCTATTGGAATCAACAAAATAACTTGACTCAAAAACAGAAGACTTTTTCTTAAACCGGAAAGACTTCTGTTTTTCTCATTTGGAGGGAAAATGATGGAAAAGTTTGAAGAATTTTTAACGGGAATCGATCATCCAGATCACCGGGAACGCACACAAGAAATACTGCAGCGGGTATCCGAGCAGTATCCACAATTAGCGACTGTCATCAAGTGGAATCAACCGATGTTTACGGATCATGGTACGTTTATTATCGGCTTTAGTGTGTCCAAGCAACATTTGGCAGTGTCTCCTGAAAATGCAGGAATCACCCACTGCGAGGAAGCCATCAAGCAAGCCGGCTATGACTATACAAAAGGAATAGTGCGTATCCCATGGAACAAGCCAATGGATTACTCATTACTGGAGAAGATGATTGAGTTCAATATGATGGATAAGGCGAACTATACTAAATTTTGGCGATAGTACAAAAAAATAGCCCTCTAGCTACCAAAATAAATGGTTATATAGAGGGCTGATTTATTAAGTTAATAGTAAATTCAAATTAAAACGCAGCTGTCCAGCCGCCATCTGCTGTAATAATCGTACCATTTACAAATTTAGATTCTTCAGTACCCAAGAAAAGTGCTACGGCTCCAATATCTTCCGGTTTTCCGACGCTAGGAATGACACCTTGAACAACTTTAGTTCTTGCGGCACCAAATTCACTTACATTCGTCATACTGTGACCAATATTGGTCGCTACAGCTCCTGGAGCAATACCATTCACGCGGATGTTGCTTTGTGCATACATGTAAGCTGAATTTTTGGTTAACGCTACAACAGCATGTTTTGAAGCCCCATAAGCTACGCCAGCATGAGCACCGTTCAACCCGCCTGTAGAAATGACGTTGATGATATTTCCTTGTTTATCATTTTCCAACCAGTAATTGATTGATTTACGCATAGAGCGCATGACACCTTTAGTATTTACATCGAAGATACGATCCCATTTTTCATCCGTAATTTCGCCTACTGGTTCAAATCCATCCATAATTCCAGCGTTGTTGACTAAGATATCCAACGTTCCGTATTCTGTGATAGCTGTATCAATCATATTTTCAATATCAGTTGCTTCAGACATGTCTGCTCGAACAGCAATTGCATCGCCACCGTTAGAAACAATGTCTTTAGTGACAGATTCTAATCCTTCAAAGTTAAAGTCGGTCAAGACAACTTTTGCACCTTCTCCAGCATACAATTCTGCAATCGATTTTCCCATTCCAGATGCAGCTCCGGTAACTAGTGCGACTTTCCCTTCAAGTTTTCCCATTATATATCCTCCTCAGCTATGTAAATCGTTTTCTTTTCGCGAAGTAGTATACCGCTATTTAGATTTTATTACTATGATTTTTTTGTGACTTTATCCTATTTTACTGCTATTAAAGCTAAGTGAGTATGCTCAAATGGAAAATAATAATTTTTTTGTTGACGTGAAGGGTGAAAAAAAGTAATATTTAAAAGGGCTCCCAATAAACAGGTGAGCACAATAAAATAAACAAATCCCCCCGTTCTGAAAGGAATGGGGATTTTTTTGTTTTATTGCCCTCGACATCGAAATAGGGGGATTTATCATGACAAAATATTTATTTGTTACAGGAGGCGTAGTGTCTTCAATCGGGAAAGGTATTGTAGCAGCATCGCTAGGAAAATTATTAAAAGAGCGCGGATTAAAGGTGACGATCCAAAAATTTGATCCGTATATCAATGTAGATCCTGGAACAATGAGTCCTTATCAACATGGAGAAGTTTTTGTGACGGATGACGGTACGGAAACAGATTTGGATCTAGGGCATTATGAGCGGTTTATTGACATTCGCTTGAACCAATACTCCAATTTGACGACAGGTAAAATTTATTCCAATGTTATCCAAAAGGAGCGCAAAGGGGACTATTTGGGCGCAACAGTCCAAGTGATTCCTCACATCACCAATGAAATCAAAAACAAAATCGTCCGCGCCGGTGAATCCACTGATTCAGATATCGTGATTACTGAGGTCGGCGGAACAGTAGGAGATATTGAATCTCTTCCGTTTTTAGAAGCGTTACGTCAAATGAGAAAAGATGCCGGAAGTGAGAATGTTCTTTATATCCATGTCACACTGGTCCCTTATTTGAAAGCTGCTGAAGAATTGAAAACAAAGCCTACTCAACACAGTGTGAAAGAACTGCGCAGCTTAGGAATCCAACCAAACCTGTTAGTGGTTCGAACAGAGACCGAATTACCTGACTCCGTAAAAACTAAACTCGCCAACTTTTGTGATGTGGAAAAAGAAGCCATTATCGAAAACCAAGATGTAACGTCAATTTATGAAATCCCTCTATTGTTAAAAGAACAAAAAATGGACGACATCATTTTGGACAAATTGAATATCCAAGCTCCACAACCCGATATGACAAGTTGGAAAGAGCTGGTCACTAAGACCCAACAGCTTCAAAAAACAGTCCGGATCGCCTTGGTCGGAAAATATGTCGCACTGCCAGATGCTTATCTGTCAGTCGTTGAAGCCTTGAAACATGCCGGGTACCAAATGGACCGGAAAGTGCACATTGACTGGATCAACTCTGAAGAAGTAACGGCAGAAAATGCGGCTGATATTTTAAAAGATGCAGACGGTATCCTAGTTCCTGGAGGATTTGGCAGTCGCGGGTTAGATGGTAAGATGTTCGCCATTCAATATGCCCGAGAGAACCGAGTGCCGTTTCTAGGGATTTGTTTAGGTATGCAGTTGGCGTGTATTGAATTTGCACGGAATGTGGTCGGCTTGAAAGATGCCAACTCTACAGAAACTCATCCTGTGACTCAACACCCTATTATCAGTTTGATGGCTGATCAAGATGAGTTAGGCGATCTAGGCGGTACTCAGCGCTTAGGGTTGTATCCTTGTGAGTTGAAAGAAGGGTCGTTGGCACGGGCGTTGTATCAAGAAACATCGATCGAAGAACGTCACCGTCACCGATTTGAATTTAATAATGCTTACCGTGAACAGTTAGCAGAACATGGCTTGGTCTTTTCAGGTTTGTCTCCTGATAAACGCTTGGTCGAAGTGATTGAATTGAAGGACCATCCGTATTTTATTGCCAGTCAATACCATCCAGAGTTTCTTTCTAGACCTGATGCACCGCACCCATTGTTTGCTGGTCTGATCAAAGCTGCGTTAAAAGGGTAGAAAATGATCCTCTATTCAATGAACAATAAATCAGCAGTATGCGATAGACGGACGACCAAGAGGATACATGCGTAAATTCATGGTGTCCAGAATCACTTTCAGAGACTTAGCTCATGATGGTAAAATCCCTGGCGTTAAAAAAGCCAGCTGGTAAAAATACTCTATTAAAATACTCCTCCTTTAGGATTTTTCTTAAAGGGGGAGTATTTTTGTTTTCTTACTAAATATAATATGGCGAAAAATAATGAACTGGTTAACTTTACAAATTATACCTAAGGGGGTATAATTTGTAATACAGGCGGGGGTATAAAAATTGAAGAAAATTATTGTCACCACTATAAAAGGGTATCAAAAGTGTATTTCACCTTTATTTGCACCAAGCTGCCGTTACTATCGTAAGCCCGTTAAAATTAACCGCATAGAATTGTTGTCTCCCCTCTTGTAAGATTGACTTATCTCAATCAGACAGGAGGGATTTTTACTATGCGAGATCAAAAAAATAATCAACCCATCGTCCCCG
>NZ_JBGQQT010000036.1:0-13014 GCF_045528345.1 Desemzia sp. FAM 23989
TATCTCCAGATAGTTACTATTTAAAACAAAAGCATGTTATATAAAATTGAACCGCCGTATACCGAACGGTACGTACGGTGGTGTGAGAGGACGGTAAATAAATTAATTATTTACCTCCTACTCGATTAGTTTTTTTTATTTTTATTCATCCTTAATGAATATTGATTGGGTATTTTTAATGTGTTATCATCTACTTTGGTTACAAGGACTGTTCCATCGAATGATGGAACAAAGCTCCTTATAACCAAAGGAGTTTAGATTTAAGGAGGAATTTTTTGTGAAAGACAAGGTTTTTGAAACTCTGCAAAAAATGGGTAAGACATTTATGCTTCCAATTGCATTATTACCTATTGCTGGGTTACTTCTTGGTATCGGAGCATCATTTACCGGGGACGCATTTATTAATTTATACAAATTAGATTGGTTATTAGGGGAAGGTACAGTCCTTAACAAAATTTTGACCATTCTAAACGACTGTGGACAAATTATTTTTGATAATCTGCCCTTATTGTTTGCAGTCGCAGTTGCTTTAGGATTCGCTAAAGCGGCGAAAGAAGTTGCTGCTATTTCAGGAGTTGTAGCGTATTTTATGATGTATGCTGCATTAACCAGTACAGTAGAGAATTTTAGAGATATGGATGCATTATCATCCATTCCTGGACTGATGAGTAGTTTCCTAGGGTTTGAAAACACTATGAATACAGGAGTGTTTGGTGGGATCATTATTGGTTCGGTAGTAGCCTTTCTACACAACCGCTATTATAAAATCGAACTGCCAGATGCGTTATCATTCTTCGCGGGTACTCGTTTTGTCCCAATTGTTTCAGCTTTAGGCGGAATTGTTACCGGTGTTTTGTTGGCCTTCTTATGGCCGTTTGCGGCGCAATTTATTGCTTGGTTAGGATCATTGGTTGCTGACTTGGGATATGTCGGAACTTTCTTATACGGATTCATTTATCGTGCATTGATTCCGCTTGGTTTACATCATGTATTTTACTTACCTTTCTGGCAAACAGCATTGGGTGGAACTGCCGTAATTGCAGGACAAACTGTTGAGGGGGCGCAAAATATCTTATTCGCTCAATTAGCAAATGGACTTCCTGTAGGTGCAGAAGCTGGGAAATTCTTCTCAGGTATGTTCCCTTTCATGATTTTCGGATTCCCGGCTGCAGCTTTAGCGATGTATCACACTGCTAAGCCAGAACGTAAAAAAGATGTCAAAGGATTGATGACGTCATCTTCTTTAACCTCTGTTTTTACAGGAATTACTGAGCCGCTAGAATTTTCATTCTTGTTTGCTTCTCCATTCTTGTACTTTGGAGTACACTGTGTACTTGCGGCATCTTCATTTGCGTTGATGCACTTTTTAAATGTCGGAGTAGGGTTGACTTTCTCTGGTGGATTAATTGACTTCGTATTGTATGGCGTTTTACCAGGTCAATCTGTGACGAACTGGATCCCTGTGGTGCTTGTTGGAATAGTTTATGCACTGGTTTATTACTTTGTATTCCGTTTCTTTATCTTGAAGTTCGATTTGAAAACACCTGGACGCGAAGATGAAGTAATAGAATCTAAAATGTATACTAAAGCCGATTACCAAGCTAAAAAAGCTGGTGAAAAGCAAGGGACCTCTCCTGAACCAGAAGATTCATTATCTAAAGATATCATTGAAGGTTTAGGTGGAAAAGAAAACTTAGTAGATGTAGACAACTGTGCGACACGCTTGAGAGTAACGATCAAAGACGGAGAATTGGTCAATCAAAATCTGTTGAAGTCAACAGGAGCTGCGGGAGTAGTCGTTAAAGGAAATAATGCTCAAGTCATCTATGGTCCAAAAGTATCGAATATCAAATCAAATATCGATGAATATTTAAATAAATAGAGTCATGTAAAAATCATCTTGCCTCTGGGAGCAGAACTCTTATGGAATTGCTTTTTTCAGGACATTTGCAAGCTCCAACTAAATAACTAATCAAAACAGGGAGTGGAACTTTAGTTCTGCTCCCTGTTTTCATGACAAAAAAAGCCTAGCTTCTATTGACTAAACTAGTAAAAATAGGTACTCTTAAGTAGTGTGTAAAAGGAAAATACTTTACAGTGAGTGCTAGGAGAGAACAGATAATGGAATTAGAAAAAACAAATCAAATGAATGCGTTATTTGATTTTTATGGTGCTTTACTGACTGAAAAACAAAAAGAATACATGCAGTTGTATTATGGTGATGATTATTCATTAGGTGAAATAGCCGATGAATTTAATGTCAGCCGCCAAGCAATTTACGACAATATCAGGCGTACAGAGAAAATCCTTATCGAATACGAAAACAAACTCAGCTTATTTAAAAAATTTAGTGAAACTACTGCCATTATCAATCAGCTCGAAGAATATGCAGCTGCTCACTATCCAAAAGATGAAGAGTTGAGAGCAGAGATCGAAAAACTTAGAAAAACAAATGATGAAGAGTAGGAAAGGTGAAGAAATATGGCATTTGAAGGATTAACAGAAAGACTCCAAAATGCAATGACAAAATTACGTCGTAAAGGAAAAGTTTCTGAAGCAGACGTTAAAGAAATGATGCGTGAAGTACGATTAGCTTTATTGGAAGCCGATGTAAACTTTAAAGTTGTCAAAGAGTTTGTCAATAAAGTAAGTGAACGTGCTGTTGGAACAGAAGTATTAGACAGTTTATCTCCAGGACAACAAATCATCAAAATCGTAAATGATGAATTGACTGAATTGATGGGTGGAGAAACAGCTACAATCAATTTTTCTGTAAAACCTCCGACTGTTGTCATGATGGTCGGGTTGCAAGGAGCCGGAAAAACTACTACTGCTGGTAAGATAGCGAATTATGTACGCAAAAAGGAAAACAAAAGACCTTTATTAGTTGCTGCGGATATTTATCGTCCGGCTGCTATCCAACAATTGCAAACTATCGGTGATCAGTTAGATATGCCGGTATTTTCAATGGGAGATCAAGTCAGTCCGGTAGAGATCGCTCAAAAAGGGATTGAAGAAGCTGTACGAACAGGTCGCGATGTTGTTTTAATCGATACGGCTGGACGCTTGCACATTGATGACAATTTAATGACAGAGCTGGCTGATATCAAACAAACAGCAAATCCTTCTGAGATCTTTTTAGTCGTTGATGCTATGACCGGTCAAGATGCTGTCAATGTAGCGAAATCATTTAACGAACAACTAGATATCACAGGTGTCGTGTTAACCAAATTAGATGGGGATACTCGTGGTGGGGCGGCTTTATCTATCCGTTCTGTCACAGGAAAACCGATCAAATTTGTTGGTCAAGGAGAAAAGCTTGATGCCTTAGACCCCTTCCATCCAGATCGTATGGCGAATCGAATCCTGGGCATGGGAGACATGTTGACCCTGATCGAAAAAGCGCAACAAGATATTGATGAGAAAAAAGCCGAAGAAATGGCTGAAAAACTGCGTGAAAATACGTTTGACTTCAATGACTTCATTGAACAGATGGATCAAGTAAGCAACATGGGGCCATTAGAAGACATCATTAAAATGATTCCCGGTATGAACAACATGCCAGGTTTGGATCAACTGCAGGTCGATCCTAAAGATACGGCTCGGATGAAAGCTATTGTCCTTTCGATGACAACCAAGGAAAGAGAAAATCCGGATATCATTTCTCAAAGCCGGAGAAAACGGATCGCTAAAGGTTCAGGGCGTCCATTAGTAGAAGTAAATCGGTTGATCAAACAATTCAACGAGTCGAAAAAAATGATGAATAAAATGTCCAAAGGCAATTTTGAAGGCATGGATGGTCTATTCGGAAAAGGTGCTAAAGGTAAGCTAGGTAAAATGGCTATGAACCAAATGGCCAGAAAAAACAAGAAGAAAAAGAAAAAAATCATCCGTAAAAAGAAATAATCGCAAAAAAAGGCAAAAAAAAATGAAGTGTAAAGAAAAAACACTTTACAAGCTTCGAAATAACTGATAAACTATCTTTTGTGAGATTGTTAATGGAGGTGTTAAAGTATGGCAGTAAAAATTCGTTTAAAACGCATGGGTTCTAAAAGAAATCCTTTTTATCGTATCGTAGTCGCAGATTCACGTTCTCCACGTGACGGACGCTTTATCGAAGAAATTGGACACTACAACCCAGTTGTTGAACCAGCTCAAGTAAAAATCGATGAGGAATCTGTATTAAAATGGTTAAGCAATGGTGCTCAACCATCAGATACTGTTCGTAATATCCTTTCTCGTGAAGGTATTATGAAAAAATTCCACGATTCTAAATACAGTAAATAAAAGGGATGATTAAATGAATGACATTAGTGAATTGATTCTTGCAATCGTTCATCCCCTAGTCAGCCATCCGGAAGATGTTCAACTGGAAACTGACGAGTCAGATGAATTTATTGAATACCACTTAAGCGTTCATGAAGAAGATGTTGGACGCGTGATCGGTAAAAAAGGACGCGTAGCGAAAGCTATTCGTACGATTGTATACAGCACAAAGATCGATGGATCCAAGCGTGTGAGATTAACCATTGTCGACAATTAATTATCCATTTATAAGACAAAGCCGTTTCTTTTTAGAAATGGTTTTTTCTTTTATTTAGGAAAGAAAAGTCTGCTGTAGACATATTCATAATTCCTAGTACAATAAGACTGAGGAAAGATAATTTGGCATAAATGAGGGATGATATGGAAAAACTGTTTAATGTTGGAAAAATCGTCAATACGCATGGGATTAAAGGTGAAGTTCGAGTCATTTCCGTAACCGACTTCCCTGAAGAAAGATACCAAAAAGGTTCAGTATTGATTTTAGAAAGAGAAAAAGCAGCACCTATCGAGTTGGTAGTCGCTAGTCATCGAAAACACAAAAATTTTGATTTGTTGACGTTTGAAAATCACCCAACGATCGAGTCTGTAGAAGTATACCGTGACGGCATCTTAAAAGTTACAGAAGAGCGATTGACAGAATTGCCAGAAAACGAGTTTTATCTGCATGAAATCGTTGGGCTGATGGTAGAAGACGAGACTGGAAATGAAATTGGTAAAATCAAGGAAGTGCTGCAACCTGGAGCAAATGATGTATGGGTCATCCAAAGACATAAGAAAAAAGACTTGCTGATCCCCTATATCGCTGAATGTGTGCTGAATGTTGATTTAGAAGCCGGTAAGGTTACGATACACTTAATGGAAGGGTTAGACGACTAATGAGAATAGATGTACTCACATTGTTTCCTCGGATGTTTGAGGGGCCTATGTCGGAATCGATTATTGGAAAAGCCGTTGAAAAAAACTTGCTGTCTATTAATGTGAAGAATTTCCGTGATTTTTCAGCTAATAAACACCAGAATGTAGATGATTATCCTTACGGCGGCGGAGCTGGGATGCTGTTAACAGTTCAGCCGATTCTGTCTGCGTTTGATCACATCCAAGAACAAACTCCAGAAACTAAAAAAAGAGTGATTTTATTGGATCCGGCTGGAAAACCATTTGATCAAAAAAAAGCAGAAGAGTTAGCAGAAGAAGAACACTTGATCTTCATTTGTGGGCATTATGAGGGGTACGATGAACGTATTCGCTCTATTGTGACTGATGAGATATCGATTGGAGATTATGTCTTAACAGGCGGTGAATTGGGCGCTATGGTAGTTATTGATGCTACTGCCCGTTTATTGCCGGATGCTTTAGGAAATCAAGAGTCGGCAGTCACTGATTCTTTTTCAACAGGTTTATTGGAACATCCTCATTATACAAGACCAGCATCTTATAAAGGAATGGATGTGCCGGAAGTTTTATTGAGCGGCAATCATAAACGCATTGAAGAATGGCGAGAAAAAGAATCTTTGAAACGGACGTATGAGAGAAGACCTGATTTACTGGAAGAGATCGAATTGACAGAGCAACAGCAAAAATGGTTGAAAGAAATCAAAGAATAAAGAAAAAATACTTTACAGTCATTATAGAATATGATAAAGTTATTTGGTGAGTGGGAAAACCACTTAATTAACGATATTCCGCTGTATCCAAATGGAGATATATGAATGTTTGTTGGAAGGAGATAAAAATCATGAGTCAATTAATTGAAGCCATTACTAGCGAACAATTACGCAATGATGTTCCTACTTTCCGTCCTGGAGATACAGTTCGTGTACACGCGCGTATCGTTGAGGGTGAAAGAGAACGTATCCAATTATTTGAAGGTGTTGTAATCAAACGTCGTGGAGCAGGAATCAGCGAAACTTATACAGTTCGTAAAATTTCTTACGGTGTTGGTGTTGAACGTACATTCCCTGTACACTCACCACGTGTTGCAAAACTTGAAGTAATTCGTCAAGGTAAAGTACGTCGTGCTAAATTGTACTACATCCGTGCATTACATGGTAAAGCTGCTCGTATCAAAGAAGCTCGCCGTTAATTCGCACTTCAAAAAGTCTGGACAATCTGTTGATTGTTCAGGCTTTTTATTTTGTCTATAAATTCTGCATTGTTTACGCTATAATAAAAGAGAAACAGATATTGACGACTATAGTTGGGGGGAAACAAAAGTGACAGAAACAATTGAAAATTTTGAAGCATTGATAAAAGAAAAGAAGATTCCTTTGAAAAGAAGTGAACTTAAAAACGGACAGATTTTATTTAATGGAAACTTTCGCTTAACAAAAACAAAAGTCTTGCCATTCGGGATTGTTTTTGACAGCAAGGATGCACAATCCGTAGATTTTCAAATTACATACCATAAATTAGCGTACGTACAAGATTTTTCTAAAAAAGCAGCTATCTTAGAATTGTTAAATGAGTTAAACCAAGTGAAAGCAGGGTATTATAGCGTGATTCTTGCTGGAGACGGGGAAGTTTATTTAAAACTACTCAGTCGAACTACAAACGATGTTTTAGCTGCATATGAAATGATGGTTTTCGGTTCTACGATCGCTAAAGTACTGATTAAAGAGATTGAAAAAATATTGGAACCCGAAAACGCTGCAGAGTAAAGATAGACTGTTCAATAGAAAGCAGGGATTAAATGGCTCATCCAAATAGTTTATTTCACACAGAAGTTGTAAATGATAAAGGTTTACACGGGGATGCTTTTGTAAAAAATGGAGGACTGAAAGTTACTATTTCTGATCCGCTAGATTCAACACCTGGGACTAATCCTGAAGAACTATTGGGATTGTCTTTAAGCACTTGTTTAAATGCGACCATTCAAGCTTTATTAAAAGGCAGAGGCTTAAAGAATAAAAGTCGAGTGGAAGTTCAAGTAGACATGGTACCTGAAGAAAAAGGCGGGTATTTTTTTGAGGTAGTCGTACTGGCTACGATAGAAGATATGCCATTTGAAAAAGCGGACCGTATTGTACAATCTGCTGAAAAACGCTGTCCAGTAGCTAAACTAATCAATGGTAGTAAAACGGTATCTGTAAAAACCATCGCATCCTAATGGGTGATTAAGTCTGATAAGTGTAAAAGGAACGGGATAAAAATCCTGTTCCTTTTTTTACTTAACGGAATCTTATCGTGAAGCGGATTCAATGAGACTTTTCTTATTGTATAAAGATTCTTCTTTCTTTCTGAAACCTTTGTTGCTATCCTTATTTAGAATTATATTGTGGAGGTGTAGTGGTGAAAAAATTTAAGTCGCCAGTTGTCTGGTGGGAATATTTGAAGATAACGATTGTATTGATCTTTTCAGCTATAACAGGAGCGGTGTCGTTTAACTTTTTCTTTATTCCAGCAAATGTTTATGCATCTGGATTAAATGGTTTTGCGCAATTATTTACAGGTATTTCAGCTGAATATTTCAATATTCAAATGGAAACCGGGTTAATTATATTACTATTGAATATCCCCATTGCTATTTTAGGATGGTTTAAAATTGGAAAAACTTTTACCATGTTAAGTTTTATGTCTTCTTTTCTAGTGTCAATCTTAATGGTTTTTCTTCCAGTCGTGCAGTTAACTCCTGATCCCATTATGAATGCATTATTCGGTGGTGTTATTGGAGGAGCTGGAGTAGGATTTGCGTTAAAATACGGCTTCTCAACTGGCGGGATGGATATTATCGCCATGGTGCTGGCCCAAACAACGGGCAAAACAATCGGTAATTTAATGATGGTGATGAACGCGATTATCGCTATCACTGCCGGAGCATTATTTGGATGGGAATATTCTTTCTATACGATCTTATCTATTTTTGCTTTTACAAAAGTCGTGGATGCCATTCACACAAGCCATCAAAAAGTGACGGCGTTGATTGTGACTACAGATCCGGATACATTAGTGGAGGCAATCCACAAACAATTGGTAAGAGGGATTACCGTACTGCCTGCTACAGGCGGATACAGCAAAACAAATCGTGCGGTATTAATGGTGGTTATTTCTCGTTATGAAATATATAGTTTAGAACAAGCTGTTAAAGAATCCGATGCAGCTGCATTTGTCAACTTTATGCAAACAAACAGTGTTTTAGGAGAATTCCTAAGCAGTGACCAGCAAAAACAACGTAGAGCCAGCGAAGTACGTTGAGTTTTATCATTCCAAAAAGAACCTCTATTTCACTCCAAGTTACTGTGGAGCCAATAGAGGTTCTTTTTATAGAGCAATGAAAGGTTGTTTCAGTGTTCTAACAGTTGTTCAAACTCATGGTATTGTTTTAACGTTTCTGTTAGCAGTTCCGACGAATCATTCGATAAACGGCTGTGCCATTTTTGTACTCGCTGAAGATACTGAACAGCCGAGTCCTCATTTCCTAGCATAAGAAAGCTGTCCACTAATAAAACAAAAGCTTGAAACATTAAGTCAGGGGATTCGGCTTTTAAGATCAGACAGCTTTAATCCTCGTTCCATCATTTTTTTAGCTTCGATCGGACTTTCATGAGAATAGAGAAGAGTATAACTTTTCCAGTATAATTTTTCGAAGCGGTTATCTTTACTGCGTTTTTGTTTGGTTAGGTTGCAGAACGATAAAGATGTTTCCATTACTGCATAGGCTGAGGAGCGTTCGTTACCCTTGTAGATGTTCTTAAAAACTAAGTCTTCAAAGAAAACTTCTGTTTCTTTTAGGGAAATTACAGGTAGCAATGGAATACTGGCTTCTAATTGTATCTGTTCCATAACTATCTCCTTTTCGTTATAGTAGATGCAACAGTGCTCATTTTAGTATAATTGAAATGTATTATTGAAACTTCTAGAACCATGAAACAGAGTACAACTCACAAAGTGATATGTAACTTATGGAATGGTATATTCTGGAGTCATGCGGAAATTCTCTTAAAAATAAACTGTTAATAGACTGGATGAAGAAATTTACAGAAAACGAATGTTGTTCTTTTTTTTTGAATTCACGCTTGGAAAACAATCAAAACTACTTATATCTATCAATAAACTTATTTTCAAATGGAGGGGAATTATGCGGAGTGAAGAAGAAGTTTTTGCATTGCTAATAGGATTTGCCAAGTCAGATGAGCGAATACGCTTAGTGAGTTTAGAAGGTTCTAGAGCCAATCCAGCAATAGCGGATGACGAGTTCAAAGATTATGATATCGCTTTTTTCGTAACAGATATGGAATCGTTCCTCTCAAAGGATGATTGGCTAGATTTTTTAGGTAAAAGACTCATTCTTCAAAAGCCAGAAGATATGGAGCTTTATCCACCACAACTGGGAAATAAATTTTCTTATTTAATGCTTTTTGAAGACGGGATAAAAATAGACCTCACGCTAGTTCCAATAAGTGAACTTCAATCATGCTTAAAAAGGAGTGATGGCTTATTGAAGATTTTGTTGGACAAGGACAACACAGTTAAAGAGGAAATCGTTGCTACCGATCAACACTACTGGATGACTAAACCGACTGCTCAGAAATTCACTGATTGCTGCAACGAATTTTGGTGGGTAAGTACTTATGTCGCAAAAGGATTAGCACGACAAGAATTCCTTTTTGCTCAAGACCATCTCAATCAAATTGTTCGACCAACGTTATTGTTGATGATGTCTTGGAAAATTGGTGCTGAAAAAGGAAGTAGTTTTAGCTTGGGCAAAAATTACAAATTTATTCAACATTACCTTGCTGCCGAAGAATGGGAACTACTTCTCCAGACTTTCCAAGGGTCGGGTTATAGTGAAACGTGGGAAGCATTGTTTCTTTGTCAGAAGTTATTTCGAACTATCTCAAAAAAAGTAGCTTTAGCATATGGGTATGATTATCCAAACTATGATGAAAGAGTTACTCCTTATGTCCAAGGTCTCCATACTAAATGTTCCTGAATAGAAATGAAAACAAAGAAGCTGAATTCGATACTTGATCGGATTCAGCTTCTTTGCGAAAGGATATTAGTTTAATTTGAAATAGCTCTCTAGATAATTGGCCAATCCATTTTCGTGATTTGTAAAATCTGTCACGTCATTAGCAATTGCTTTCAGTTCATCAATCCCGTTCCTCATGGCAACGCCGTGTCCGGCATATTGGATCATTTCATAATCATTGGCTTCATCGCCAAATGCTAGAATATCTTGTTGTTGGATACCGTAAACCTGCGCAATTCTTTCCACACCCAGTGCTTTTTGGACGCCGGCAGCGACTACTTCCAAGCAAGGGGTTTGTCCACCCCAAGTGCGCACTTCTACTGCATCGCCGTAGCGGTTGACGATTTTGTCGATGATCACTTGTTGATTTTCATGTCCAGTGAATACACTGATAGCAGTCGGTTCTTCTTTTAATGTATCTTCAGATAATTTGAAAGACATATTTTTACCGGTTGCAAAAAAGTCTGCGTAAGGAATAAAATCGTCATCTACATAGACAGTGTCGCGTAATTCTGCAGCAATCAATTGGATGTCCATTTCTTTTCGTAAGGAAAGCATGTCGATCGCAATTTCTCTGTTCAATGTTTTATGGTATTGAGATTCCCAAGCTAATTCGTTCGGTTTGTGGCATAATGCACCATTGAAGTTCACGATAGGAGTGTCTAAATCTAACTCCGCATAATATTGACGACTGCTGCGATATGGTCGACCAGTAGCAATCGAAACGATATGACCAGCTTTTTTTAAGGTGGTCAAGACTGCATTCGTTTTTTCTGAAATAAGGGATTGATTGTTTAAAGTAGTTCCGTCTAAATCAAGTGCGATTAACTTTTTATTCATCTGTATCCTCCAAGGTTTTTATGCTAAACTAATTAAAGTATTTAAGTACACGATAACACAAAATGAAAAATAAAAAAATATGTAAAACGAGGTGTCCGTATGATTTCAATCAAAACGGTAACGATAGCAGGACTTCCTTTGCTAGAAATTGCTCCAGAAGCAACTTTTTCTGAAAAGCTGCCGACAGTATTTTTCTATCATGGCTGGACGAATGTAAAAGAAAGTTCTTTAGTCAATGGCTATGAGTTAGCTAAAAGAGGTTTTCGCGCGTTGCTTCCTGAAGCTCATTTGCACGGCGAAAGAAAGACTGATGAATCAACAAACGGAAATGTTGATTTTTGGAATGTTGTAGTACATAACTTATCTGAAATCAATACGATAAAAGAGTATTACGTGGAACAGCAATTAACGGATCCTGATCGTATCGGTGTCTCTGGTCTGTCTATGGGTGGGATTACTACTAGTGCCATGTTGACTCAGTTCCCCTGGATAAAAGCAGCGGGAGTATTGATGGGCACTCCTTCACCGATTTCCTTTTCCAAATGGATTCTGAACTCTCCATGGACTGAAGGACTGGACATTGAATTAACGGAAGAACAAATCAATCAAATGACTGACCCCTTAAAAGCCATTTCGCTAGCGTTGCAACCTGAAAAAATTGCTGGACGTCCGGTTTATTTTTGGCATGGAACAAATGATGAACTCGTACCGTATTCGTTGACGAATGAGTTTATCCAAACCATACAAAATGAGTCATACGCTAAAAATGTCCAATTTGAAACAACTGTGAATGGTACTCACAAAGTACCTTACGCTATTTCTGTTGAAATGGCAGATTTCTTTGAAGAAAACCTTAAATAAATGGCAATAAAAAGGAGAATAGCTATGTCTGAACAACTTTCTTCTTGGTCCTCTGAAGAACAAGAAAGAATCAAGCAAAATATTATGGGGGCATTAGAACAAGTCATTGACCCTGAATTAGGGATTGATATCGTCAATTTAGGATTGGTGTATCGAGTTGGCCTGTTTGAAGGCGGACATTGTGTAATCAATTTGACGTTGACCACAATGGGGTGTCCGTTGGCGGATGTTATCACAGAGGAAGTCATAAACGCTCTCAAACCCATTCCAGAAATAGAAACGAGTGAAGTGAAATTAGTATGGTATCCAGCTTGGGATACTTCCAAGATGTCTCGCTATGCGCGGATCGCGTTGGGAATACGTCAATAGAATACTAAATGTATGAAAAGATAGCTAGTTTAAAGAAATCTGGCTATCTTTTTTGTATTCAAATCAATACGAGTCCTCTCTTGAAATAGTTAAATATGTATCGTTTAGCAGACAATTGAATGTAAAAGTACATTCTGATCAATTAGAAAGGTTACAAACAAAAAGGATAAAGGAGTTAAAATGATGAGTTTTAAAATTCCTTATTTAACGAGAACCATTATGTTAGTCATTTTTTCTATATTCATTTCGCTTATGTTAGCAGGATTATATTTATATGAACAAATTGACACGAAAATATTAAATGTGCTGTTTCCAGTTTTTTCTTATTCTTCAACCATCTATTTAATCAAAAGAAAAGCCTCAAATAATGATATTAAATTAGAAGCTATACTAGGTAGCTTTACTTTTAAGAGCACACCATGGCTTAAATTAGGAGCCATAACTTTGCTTATTTTATTGTTTGGATATGTTGCTGTACTGACAGTAGTTGGTGTTGGTTTCAGGATGGATCCAACTTTTTTTCGTTCGCCCAGCATGGGCGAACTCTAACGGGTGCAAGTCCCGAATGCGACCTGACAGTGGTAAGCATATAGCTGACGGCAAGGGTGTCCACCGTGAGGTGGAATCTGAAGGAAGCCCAAGGCAAAACT
>NZ_JBGQQT010000037.1:0-11740 GCF_045528345.1 Desemzia sp. FAM 23989
TTTTATTACTTTATATTTCTTATCTTCATTCATCGTTAGTATTATCCTTTTCATGATTTTATTTTATCATTTTGGGACATTTTATGCTTCGACCTACTTAGGACATTATCACGTTCGAACGATAAATGAAGAAGAAAGAAATATTTGAGATTGAATTATTTCATACATTGTGATAAAATTACCTTGTTAAAAAGATTTGTGAAATTATTAATTAGTCATTAGGCTTTTTATTCATTATTCAGTTTATAAAAATTTAGAGAGGTTGATCGAGATGGAAGAGAATATGAGATATACAGCCAAAGATTATTTAAACAAAGTTTTAGGAGGAACAGCTTCAGGGATCGTTATTGGACTGATTGCTAATGCTATACTAGGTTCTGTTTTTAAAGCCCTTATTCCATACGGTTCTGTATTTGTATTATTGTCAAGTGTTGTTACGATTATGCAATTTATTACTCCAGCTATTATTGGTGTTCTGGTAGCCATGCAATTCAAAATGAACGGAATGGAAAGTGTCATTATAGGAGCTGCAACTTTTTTAGGGTCAGGGGCTTATAAAGTCACTGAAGCAGGAGTACAATTAGTGGGGATCGGTGATTTGATCAATGTGATGATCGTCTCAGCTATCGCTGTATATGTGACTCGTTTACTGCAAGGTCGATTAGGCTCATTGACACTGATTCTTATGCCGATCATTGTGGGAGCAGGGGTAGGAACGATTGGTTTGATCATACTTCCTTACGTCGGCATGGTGACTTCTACTGTTGGGAACTTGATCAATAGTTTCACAACGTTGCAACCATTGCTGATGACTATTTTAATCTCGGTAGCATTTGCTATTCTTATTATTTCGCCTATCTCAACAGTAGCGATCGGAATTGCCATTGGTGTTGCGGGATTAGGAGCTGGAGCAGCTGCAGTTGGAGTAGCCGCTTGTACTGCTATCTTGGTTATCGGTTCGTTACGTATCAACCAATCTGGAACAACGTTAGCTATCTTACTGGGTGCGATGAAAATGATGATCCCTAATTTGATCAAATACCCTAAAATCATGGTGCCTATTGTATTAAACGCGATCGTTTCAGGGATTGGAGTGTACATGTTAACGATTCAAGGAACACCGCAAACAGCAGGTTTTGGAATCGTCGGTTTAGTTGGACCAATACAAGCGTTTAATATGGGAAGTAGTTTGGTAAGTGTTGCCTTAGCATACTTTATCATACCTTTTGTAGGAGGCTTCTTGATCGACATACTGTGCAACAAAGTGATGCATGTTTATGAAGATGAAATTTTTAAATTTATTCCCGCTTCAAATTAATTTATAATGAATCAGATAAAGATTATTGGAGGATTTTAGAATGAAAATAGCAATTGCAGGTTCAGGAGCTTTAGGATGCGGATTTGGTTACATGATGCAAAAAGGCGGAAATAACGTTACACTATTAGATTTTTGGGAAGACCATATTAAAGCGATTCGTGAAAATGGATTATCTGTTACCTTAAATGGAAAAGAGGATACTGTTTCTATTCCCGTCGGAAAACCCGATGAAATCAAGGATACATTTGATGTAGTCTTTATCTTCACAAAATCAATGGGTTTAAGACATATGTTGGAACAGATCAAACACCTGTTAACAGATGATACTAAAGTAGTTTGTTTATTGAATGGGTTAGGACATGCCAATACAATTTCAGAATATATTCCTAAAAAGAATATCATTATGGGAACAACTGTCTGGACTGGTGGAATCGACGCTCCCGGAAAGACTCATTTTATGGGAGAAGGCCCGGTTGAAGTTCAAAACGCTGATGAAAGTGAAGAACAAGGTACTCGTGAAGTCGTTAAAATGATGGCAGAATGCGGTTTAAATGGAGTATACAGTCAAGATGTACACTTTACGACTTGGCGAAAAGCGTGTGTGAATGGGACGATGAATGCTTTATGTTCTGTCTTGGATTGCAATATCAAAGAACTTTTTGAAAATTCTCAAACTGATGACTTGGTTTCAGGAATTGTAAAAGAATTCTCTCGTGTTGCTGAGACGGAAGGAGTACACCTGGATATAGATGAAACAGTGGCTTACTTAAAAGTGGTGGCCAAAAAAGTTGGTGAACACTACCCGTCGATGCACCAAGATTTATCGAATAAACGCCCAACTGAAATTGACTTCTTAAATGGTTTAGTTGCTAAAGAATCCGAAAAACAAGGATTTGAAGCACCCTACAGCAAACAAATCACTCAACTGATCCATGCTAAAGAAGATATCTTAGGAATCGAACGTTAAATAGACAAGGCAAGTCAGGAGATCATTCTCTGTGACTTGCCTTTTTTAATAGAATAGGGAAGGATGTTGCAAGTAACGCACATTATTAGGTAATCATAAAAAGTATGCGTATAATAGGAATAGAACTATTTTTTTGAAGGAGTACGTGGTAAATGGCAAAATATAAAAGATTACCTGATCATATCGGGATCATTCCAGATGGCAATAGAAGATGGGCACAAAACCAAGGCCTCGGTAAGCAAGAAGGTTACCAGCACGGGATTATGCCGGGTCTGGAATTGTACCATTTGGGATTAGAATTGGGCATCAAAGAAATGACTTTCTATGGTTTTACAGTGGATAACACCAAACGTCCTTCAGAACAAACGAAAGCTTTTCAACAAGCCTGCATAGATGCTGTAAATCAATTGAAAGACCGAGATGCCGATTTATTGGTCATCGGTAATACAGAATCAAAAATGTTCCCTGAAGAGTTGCTGCCTTATACCAAACGGACTAAATTTGGCAAGGGGTTGATTAAAATCAATTTCCTGGTTAATTATGGTTGGAATTGGGATTTGAATTACCCTACTCAACAAGCCGATTTTGATCCTAAAGAAGATATCGTGAAAAAAATCGCTTCTTCAGAAATCTCTCGAATGGATTTAATTATTCGCTGGGGAGGAAGAAGAAGACTAAGCGGCTTTTTACCAATCCAATCTATTTACTCAGATTTTTATGTTGTCGATGAGCTTTGGCCTGATTACAATATTGAACAAGTGCACAGTGCTTTGAAATGGTATCAAGACCAAGATATTACATTAGGCGGATGATGTATCTAAAAAGGGTTGCCTCAAAAATGAGGCAACCTTTTTTGGTAAAAAGAATAGCGTCAGAGCCATTTGAGTCGATTTAAAGCCTCAAATGTCGCTGAGATCCTGTATCAGAACCATTTGGGATGATAGAAAAGTACCGAATGTCGCTGAGAGCGCACATCAGAGCTATCTAGTCTAATACTGATTCAATGAACCTTACTTGAAAATAAAGAGCTAACCTTTTTACGTTACACGCGCAAAAAAAAAGAGACTGCCACCGTTATTCACGTGGTGGCCGCCTCTCTATGAAAATACTAATATTTCTTCTTAGGGTGACGATCGACTGCTTCAGGATGTTTCACTAAGATATGCTTACCTGCTTCGGTCAGAATATAACCTCTAACTTTAAAATGCGGGGCAATCTGTTCTTCAGTTAATTGTTTCCGACTCAACTCTATTAATTCAGATTTTTTCAACTTAGAATAACCCGTTATTTCCAATTTTTTTAAAATGGCTTTTAATTGAGCTGCATTCAGATGATCCAAAGAGTCCATTGCGGAAAGTTCTGCCGCATATTCTTTCTCTAAAACTTCGTCTAGAGCTTGAGGGCCATTGATACCGTAGTCGTATTCGAAATATTTCGGGTAGACACTTATATTGGTAAAAGTGCCAAAATTGATACGCCACAATAAAATCAAGTGTCCCGGTAAAAGGTCTTCTTCGTAACGAATCATGTTGCGTTTAGGAACCAATTTTTCAGAGCCGATCTCGGCCAAATCCAACCACTCTTCTAGATCACGTTTTGGAGAGATGTAAGGAACTTCTGCATAGTCATCATAAAGAGAGAAAATGTGTTGTACGAATGGATCTTCTAGGTTTAAATGGCTGTTTTGCTTCTCAATGTTATGTGTGTTCATAAGAGGGAGCTCCTTTTTGAGTAGTTTAAGAATCAAGTCATGTTTGATGAACAACTGATCATTCTTATTTTATCTCAATTAAGAGCACTACACAATCAAATCCAGAAACCGTAGAAGTGACTATCGAAAAAATCGGGACATTGAAAAATAAATTTGTCTAAAGACCTACTTTCAACAAGAAAAAAATCATCATTTAGACCGATGCCATTCCATGTAATTTTTTCTATAATGAATAGTGTAGTCAATAGAATAGCGGTATTTATAGAGGAGAAGAGTATGCATGAAAGTATTAGGAAATGTAGTTTGGTTCATTTTAGGCGGGTTTATCAGTTTTCTGTCATGGGGAATTTTAGGAATTTTATGGTCCATTACGATTGTAGGGATTCCAATCGGTAGACAATGTTTTAAATTTGCTAAAATGGCGGCGGCCCCTTTCGGAAAAGATATTCGCTTCAGTGACAGCGGAGCATCCTTGTTCATCAATATTATTTGGTTGATACTTGGCGGTTTTGCAATTGTTGGGGAAGAAATCGTATTAGGAATTATTTTCTGTTTGACCATCGTGGGGATTCCTTTTGGGATGCAACACTTCAAGCATGCCAAGTTAGCCCTGTTACCAGTCGGTTCAGAGATTTACCGCACATAATGAAATAAAAAAATAAACCCAGCAGGGAAATGAACATTCATTTCCCTGCTGGGTTTTGACGATTATCCTTCAAAATCGAAAGAACCACCTAGATTTTTTTCAAGAGCTCGTTTGTACACTACACCTGCAATAGCAACATCCATCGCGCCAGTTCCGATAGGGATACAAATTGTAATGTCATTGGACAAGTCGCCGGCAGATATTTTTTCAAGAGCCAGTTCGCCTAATGTGGTGAAAATATCGTCTTCTGATAATTTGCCTTCATTCGTCAAGTGTTTTAAAGCGCCGCGGTGAAGAGCTTGTTCGACATGATCAACAATGATTTTATCTGCTTTCAGAATCAAGTCGTCTTCGATTTCTTGGAATGAACCCAGAGGAAAAACAATCGTTCCAGGTTTGACCCACTCAGTTTTGATGATCGGTTCTTGAGCTGGAGTTACGGTAATCAACACATCTGCTTGACTAGCTTCTTCTGCATCATCAACAACGCGAATCTTTCCACTGACGACATCTTTCATATCCTCTGCAAATTTTTCTGCAGACGAACGACGATGATTCCAGACGAACAATTCTGAGATATCAAATAAATTTGAAATAGTAAGAATATTGGTACTAGCTTGCATACCTGCACCGAACATTCCTATAGTAATAGACGGTTTTTTGACTAAATAGCGTAACGCATTCGCTGTTTGTGCTCCTGTACGCATATTGGTGATATAAGCTCCATCTAAAGCAGCTGTAAAGGTGCCTAAATGAGGATTGATGAGCAGAATCATAGCTGTAATGTAAGGAAGATCGGCTTTTTTACGCTCTCCTAAAAAGCCGCCGACCCACTTCAATCCGGCAATATCCTGCCATCCAATGTAAGCAGGCATGGCGTTCATAAACCCTTCATAGGAAGGGAAACCACCCGTTTCTCCTAAATCTAATGTTAATTTAGTAGGATTGATGACCGTTCCGTCACCGAGACCTTGGAATGTTTTATGTACAATATCATTAAAATCTCCAACATCTAATAATTCTTTGATCGTACTTTGATTGATTAAAAGTGTGTTCTTTTCTTCCAGAATAACTCCTCCTTTTTAATTCAGAGAAAAGGTTCTCCGTAAAAATGATAGAAACTGTATGTTACATTCGACTGCTTTTTGTATGTGTTGCATAACACCTGATGTGTCTATTATAGCATGGAAATGGTAAAGCTAATGGTATTTTTTTTAGACGGCCGAGGACCCGTCTGCTCAGCGTATCGTCTAGTTGAAATAAAACACCTGACTCCATCAACCGAGCCCATTTGCCAAATGAATCCTTCGACTAATAGAAAGAGATTCCTTATAATAAGGTTAAACGAAAAAGGAAGGAGATTGCAGCAATGGTAGAAACATTTGATATCGCAGAAAATGCACCGTTTCCAAATAATTCGTTACCTGTTTTATATTATCCTGGTGTAGTGAAAGAATTAGTGCACTCTGAAGACAGAGGGCAAAGCGTACAAGCCTTTTTAGAAAAAAACGGCTATTCTAATGGATGGGTAGGCGGCATTTTTAAGTACCATCATTTCCACTCAAATACGCATGAAGTATTAGCGTGCATTTCTGGAGAAGCCAAAGTTCAACTAGGCGGACCGGATGCGGAAGTGTATCCTTTTAAAACCGGAGATGTGGTATTGTTGCCAGCTGGAGTAGCCCATAAATTGATCGAATCCACAGATGATTTTCAAATTGTCGGCGCCTATCCGGAAGGTAAAGAACCGGACATGCAAACTGGTGATGAAGAGGACTATGAAGCAATGAAAACTAGGATTTCCCGTCTGGGTATCCCTCAATATGACCCGGTTGAAAAAACACAAGGGGGAGTCATAGAGTATTGGGATAAATTTATCATCCATTAACAAAGGTTTTGAGGAGGAAATAGACAATGGGAAAAATTCAAGAAATTATTGCAGATACAACATGGGAATTGGTTTCTTTTCAATCAGAAGATAAGAATGGAGAAATTATTTATCCTCTTGGAAAAAACGCTAAAGGTTTTATTCTATTTACCTCCGAAAATCGAATTTCTGTTCATATTATGGCTGTGGTTAGAAATAAGGACACGACTCTTCAGTTTTTGACAGAAGCGGAAGAAAAAATGTCAGATTTAGGATATCACGCTTATACGGGCTCTTTTGTGATCGATGAAGAGAAAGAAATTCTGGAAACCAGCGTAGAAGTCAGTTTGATCTCTTCTTATGTGGGATCTAAGCAACCGCGTAAAGTGAAAACGGAAAATGGCAATTTATACTTAACAAATGTAAAACATCCAGAACGTCAATTAGTCTGGAAACCGGTAGAGAATTAAAGCAGATTTAGGAGCTGAGATGATAGTGTCTCAGCTCTTTTTTTAAATATTTTCCAATAATTACGCTCTTGCAAGCCATTGTCAGATATAATGGAATCAATAAAAGGGTCAACTAGCTTTATTTAGTTTTAAGAGTAATGAGTCTCAAAATTAAAGGAGAAGTGGCACGAGCATGAGTGGAAAACAACACGAAACAACATGGTCTTTAAAAGAGTTTACCAATCGGAAATTTCATATTCCAGAAGAAAAGACTACGATCAAAACCGAGATACTAGCTGGATTGACAAGTTTTATCTCGATATCCTATATTATTGCGGTCAACGCTTCTGTATTAAGTACGACAGGCATGGATTACGGCGCAGTAACTGTAGCAACAGTCTTCAGTGCTGTGGTTGGCTGTTTACTGATGGCTTTTCTAGCAAATTCTCCTTTGATCATTACACCCGGAATGAGCGATAATGCATTTTTTGCCTTTACATTGGTGGGGGCTTTTGGACTGACGAGTCCGCAAGCACTGACGGTAGTGCTGGTAGTAGGTATTTTGTTCACGCTGATTGCGGCCTCTAAATTAGCCCCTAAATTAGCTTCAGCCATTCCAGGTACCTTAGTTTCAGGTATGAGCGTAGCTATCGGATTTTTCGTTATGTTTCTAGGGTTGAAAGACGGTGGGATAATCGTAGGCAATGAGGGAACTTTAGTTGCTTTAGGAAATCTCAGTGAACCTCTTCCGTTAACAACTTTATTGACATTGCTGATCGCAGTCATTTTATTTGAAAGAAAAGTCCCTGCTAACTTTTTGATCAGTATCTTAGCGGGTACTTTGATCGGTATTGTCACAGGAGTCGTCAATCTGTCTGAATTAACGGATTTTTCATTTAGTTTAACCCCATTTTTAGAAGGAGTCGGACAATTTGATTTCAGCATCATGGCGACGCTTGATTTTTGGATAGCCGTTTTTGCACTACTAATGATGGTCTTATTTCAAAACTTGGGTTCGCAGCTCAGTATGCTGCCCGATCGAAAAAAGATGCCAAAAGCCTTTTTATCAAATGCGATTTCTACGTTAACTTCTGCTGTACTAGGGTGCAACTCGACTAGCACTACTGCTGAAGGTGCAACAGGTGTGGCAGCTGGAGGAAGAACCGGGCTGACCTCGCTGACAGCGGGTCTGTTATTTATTCCAGCTTTATTTATCCTGCCGATATTGACTCTTATCCCAATGAGTGCTGTTGCGCCGATTTTGATTATTGTTGGAGCAAGCATGATCCAGGGAAATATCAAAAAAATCCCTTTTGACGACTTCTCAGATGCCTTTCCAGCATTGTTTACGATCATCATGACCGTATTAACCTTTAACATTGCTGATGGCATAGCGTTTGGCTTCATTTCATACACGCTTTTGAAAGTGGTCAAAAATGACACAAAAGAATTGACCGGTACTACCGTGTTGCTGTCTATTGTCTTTATTTTATACTTTGTACTGAACTTTATATAAAAGTCGAATCCCAGCTGAACGTGGTCTTGTTTTTAGAAAGGCTCGTTCAGCTGGCTTTTTTATTGTTTAATACTACTTTTCAAGCTTGTGCACATATTTTTTGAAGCGGAACTGCAGTGAGAAGGGCTTCAAATACTATATCGATACTCGCTTTTTATTTATATGGTACTTGATACCTATCTCATCAACCATATCATCAAATGACTGGACCACTTATGGTCCAAAATAAGCTCTCATCTACCATATCGCACCAAATGTTCCCGTGATATAGTCCTCGAAACACGCCACCCGCCCCAAGCACTACAACTTCCACCAAACTACTCACACATAATAGCGATAATTTCCCAGTACTTATTGCTTGATACACATTCTGCAACGATGGGCGAATCTTCCGCTCCAAAAAAGTTCCGCTACATCACTCATAAATATAAGCTATATTCATCCGTCTTAATGAAAATAAAAGATGATATTCACGAATATGGTGCAACAAAGCATTAGTAGCCAACTCCTGATGACCACAATTTGGAATTCCTTTTACATAAAGAGCCGTATGCTCTGATATGTCACACAATATCTTTGCCAGCTGCAGAAGTATGTTGGAAATTTTGCCAGAACATGGATTTAATTTGCAGAAATGAGTCGGTAACATAGTTTGCAGCAATATCCTTTTTGTAAAAAAAGAAAAATTGTTTAAGATCAAATAAAGATTCTTTAGATTTATTCAAATTCAATATATATTTATTGATAAACGATAAAAATGTGGTAAGATAACTTCAAGAAATATAAGGAGGCGTGTCTGATGAAAAACGGATCTACAATCTTATTAAAAATAGCAGTTGTATTGATGGGGGTGCCGGTTTTAGCATTAGCAGTTGTTTTATGGCTGCAGATTGGGAGAGTGGCAATAGCAGAAGCTTTGAAGGGAGCTAGATTAGGGTATATTATTCTAGGGGTTCTGGTTGGAATGACTTTATCGATGATCCCTTATTATGCGTCATTGTATCAAGCATTTAAACTGTTAACATATATTGACCACGACAAAGCCTTTTCTTTATTATCTGTAGCGGCTTTAAAGAAAATCAAAAAATGTGCCCTAATCATTTGTGGTTTCTATATTCTGATCTCACCATTGGTTTTCGCTGTAGCACAATGGGATGATGCACCTGGTTTAGTCATTGTAGGAATGATACCAGCTTTTGCTGCATTAGTCGTTGCCTTGTTTGCTGCAGTTCTTCAAAGACTTTTACAAGAAGCTATTGAGTTAAAATCTGAAAATGAACTAACAGTCTGAGGTGGAAAATATGGCCATTAGAATCAATATTGATGTAATGCTGGCGAAAAGAAAAATGAGCGTAACCGAACTTTCAGAAAAAGTAGGGATAACGATGGCGAATATCTCCATCTTGAAAAATGGAAAAGCCAAAGCAATTCGGTTTTCAACATTGGAAGCTCTGTGCAGAGCTTTAGATTGTCAACCAGGAGATATCTTGGAATACGCACTGGATGAATAAAAGTGGACACGGCAAGTCCGATGTTTGAAGTACATGGCAACAGAGATAGGTTCAAAAAAATAAAACCAGTGCGTCTCTTTATAAAAGAGAAAGGCACTGGTTTTAAATTTTTATACTTTTTCGTTGAAATTTTTATCTCTAATGATCAGCAGAATACCTGTGAAGTAAATCAACATTAAGAGAACAAACCAAATCACTCGAAAATTTAATACAGTTAAAATAATACCTACAGCAGCAAATAATAAAAGCCATAACTGTCTATTGTATTTATATACCTGATAAAGACCAAGCCAAAGGAGTGCCATAATAGCTAAAGCGATAAAGAGGTATCCAACCAATGCAGAATTATCGCTGGCACCATTGCCTACACCTAAAGTTAATTGAGTCAATCCATACATTAGGAGTGCTAGTAAGATAGAAACGATCGTATTAAAAATAGAGAGGATAGTGATTCCGATGATTCGCATATAGTCTACCACCTTATCGTTAATTGTCATCTTAATAATAGCATAAAGTAAAGACTACTCATATTATGAAGCTATTTTGTGGAAAGAATGCCTTTAAAATAAAAAACAGTCCTCTGCCTTTTAAAAAAGAGAGAACTGTTTTATGCAAATTAATACAGAATAATTATTCTACTGCAAATGTAATCTTTTCAGCGCGGTCAACTTCATCTAAGTTGACATCTGTTTGGCCAACTTCTAAACGATTATCTGCTACAAAATAGTAAACCTGAGTTTCAGTGATAGGTTCCATAGCATATTCAAAATCTAATGAATCAGATAACGCGACTTCTTCAAGAACTTCACCATCTTGAACTAAGAAAAGTTTATCTCCGCCTTCAAGGTAACCAGTTACTAAATAACTACCGTCTTCAGAAGGAGAAGAAGTATAACCAGCATCCATCCATTCCACACCAGAACTAAAATCCAGAGCTACAGATGAACGTTCATCTGCTGAACTGCTTTCGGTGATCTGGTTCATGATTTCATCAGGACTTGCTACAGTAGAGTCAGAGCTTTCAGAAACATCATCTGTTGTGTTGTCAGCCTCTTCATTGCCGCAAGCAAAAAGAGCAAGTGAGATTACTGCTAGTGGACCCATTAGTTTCTTTAACATATTTTATTCCTCCTCGTAATTTACCAAAAGTTAGTATATCACGATACTTATGCTAGAAAAGTAACTATGAGAACTAAAAACTTGATTTTTAGTTATTTTTAATGTGAAACTCATTTTAAGTGATTTGCGTTGGCAGCACTCTCATTCCATTAATAAGAAAACGGATAGTTAGAATATAGGAATAAAAATAATGAGAACTTTTAAAAGAAATATAAGTTGTATTCAACGAAATTAAATAAAAATGAGAAAGAGAGGTGATCAAGTTTCTACTATATTATAAAACGATAATTGGTGTAAAATGAAAGTAAATAGAATGTAAAAATAAACAAAAAAAGTATAAAAATACCATTGACGATTTTTTAAATCGATGATAATATATAGAAGTTGTCACGGCAACACGGCTTAAATAAAGCCAAATAAGAAAAAACAATTTCAAAAAAGTTGTTGACAAGCAATTGCTGCTCTGATATTATTAAGTAGTTGTCGCGGAGACGACGCAAACGAAATTAGACCTTTGAAAACTAAACAAAGTAAGACGAACCAAACGTGTAAGAAAGTTTTGGCAAGTGCCAAAACAAACAAATTAGTGAATATTTATTCGCTAGCAATCAATTAATGAGCTACAAGCATCATTAA
>NZ_JBGQQT010000038.1:0-10914 GCF_045528345.1 Desemzia sp. FAM 23989
TTAGTCACTTTAACCATAGCAGATTGGGGTTCTTTTTGTACACCCAAAGGGTGCGAATAAACGAAACAAAATAGACTGTTATAACAAGGTTTTTGAAGCGTTTTTGAAAAACTATGAATTATTCAGGAGCTATATGCTGAAAAAATTATATTGATTTTCTAGTTTTTTGTGAGTGAAGTAGTAAACAAGACTATTCTAAAAAATTGGGTGTCACACATTATCGTATTGCTAAACGATGTATTTATGCAAACGCGAGTTCGTTATTTCTTTACATATCGAACACACGTTCGTATAATAGGGTTAAAAGAGAACAAGAAGGTGTTTAAATTGGAGAATAAATCGAAAGAGAAAAATAGACTAATCAATCCAAATACCACTGGTTATAGAGATAGGAAAATGGCTAAGTGGCAAGGTTTGATACTGTCGGAGCATAATGAATTCGTAAAAGAAGAAAAACGTAAGCATGGAAAAGAAATTATAAAAAAAGAGAAACAGCCTGTAGAAGTTATCTATCCCTTAATTGACTATTCTTATAGTCAAAAGGTAACGGTAGCCATTCAATTAGATTGCTTATTTAATGGTAGATATGAAGATGATCTAGTAGGCGTCGTTGCTGGTTATTATGAGAATTACGTTTATATTCAAACGATGGAATCAGGAATAGTAGTGTGTGAGTTAGATTTGATACGCAATGTGGAAGAATATGATTGGACTAAATGGTTTAGAGTATAAAATGAGGACTGAAATGAGGTGTATGAATCATGATCAAGATGGACTATACCTATCAACCAAGGCGCGATATTCTATGCATTGACGTTAAGTCTTTTTTTGCTTCAGTGGAATCAGTTAAGCGGAAAATACATCCTTTAGACTCCTATATAGTCGTCATGAGCAATCCCGATTTAGAAGGAGGGTTAGTTTTAGCTGCTTCGCCACGAGTCAAAAAAGAATACGGCATCCGGACCGGTTCAAGACGTTTTGAAATACCAAAAAACTCAAAAGTCCAAATTGTTGAGCCTCGTATGGCTTTATATATAAAAGTTAATCGGATGATTAACCAGATTTTTCAAGAGTTTGTAGCTGAAGAAGACATACATATTTATAGTATTGACGAAAGTTTTTTAGACGTGACCAAATCACACGCACTTTACGGATCAACAAAAGAAATAGCGCGAAAAATACAATTCACTATTTTTCAGCGGTTAAAACTAGTGACGGCGATTGGAATTGGTGATAATCCCTTACTAGCCAAGTTAGCGTTAGATAATGAAGCGAAAAAAAATAAGTCGCAAATAGCGGTTTGGCATTATGAAGATGTTTCAGAAAAGGTTTGGAACATTCACCCAATAACAGAAATGTGGGGAATTGGAAAAAATACAGCAAGTAATCTTTATCAATTAGGGATAGATTCTGTTTATAGACTCTCTCAGTATGATGCGAAAGCTTTGAAACGAATTCATGGTGTTATTGGAGAGCAGCTCTTTTATCACGCTCATGGGATAGATCATAGTATTATTTCTGAAAAATATATTCCAAAGGCTAAAGGATTTGGTAAAAGCCAAATCTTAAAAAGAGATTATATAAATCAATATGAAATTGAAGTAGTTATCAGAGAAATGGCTGATGAAGTTGCAGCACGGTTAAGAAAACATCATGCTGAGACAGGAGTGGTTCACCTATCTATAGGCTATTCTAGAGAGATACTAGATAAAGGATTTAGTCACCAAATGAAAATTTATCCCACCTCGTCAAATACTAAAATTATAGAATCCTGTTTGCAGATATTCAGAACCTATTATAAAAAACAACCAGTACGTCAAATAGGAATACGATGTGGGAAAATTGATTATAAAAAAGAATTGCAGTTGAATTTGTTTGAAGATGCTGAAAAAACGATTCTTGCAGAAGATTTAGAGCTAGTTGTAGATAGAATTAGAGAAAAATACGGTTTTAGCTCTATAGTCCATGCAAGTAGCCTAACTAAAGGAGGGACAGCTATCCAGCGAAGTGGACTTGTTGGTGGTCATAAAGGATAGCAAAAGATATGGAAAAAATACACGAAGTGATACAAGATTACGAAGAAAACAGGATATCTTTAGAGGAATTACAAGAATTTATATGGAGTTTATCGGAGAGTAAACTAGAAACTATACCTGAAGATAGATTAATTTATTATTTATCTTTGAGTTACAAAAAAGCTGTACATGATAAATAAGCTAACCATGAGACTTAATAGTAAACCAATAAACTACACGTTTAGTGATCATAGTATTGACATTTTAAAAAATGTGTGTTATTGTATCTTAACAATAGAATAGCAAAACTTATTAAGAGAAAGTGGAGGGAATTGGCCCGATGATGCTTCAGCAACCGACCTTAAGGGAACGGTGCTAAATCCAACAAGTGTAAACTTGAAAAATAAGTAAAACATTCAGGCGAACACTTCTTAATTACTAAGTGGCGCTTTTTTTATTGCAAAATAATAAAAGGAGATGTTGTTGTAATGGAAGTAAGTGCAGTTGAAGTCAAAGATTACTTTGACGATCTAAAAAAAGTCATATTGGATCGACAATCCTATTGGGAGGAAGTTGATCCAAGACCACATGCTGTAGGTGTTTTAATCCGTAGGAAAAGATTGTCTTGGTACGAAGAAATTCTTCCTAAAATTGAAGAAACTATTGAAATACTAGAAAATATTCAGGAGGGGTTAAACTAATGAATTATGATAAATCAACTTATAAAGCCTTCTCTCTTAATGCAGAAGACTTAAAAGAAGTAGTTGAATTAGTAAATTGTGTTTCTGAAACGAACATTAATTATCTTGATAGACGTCAACTTCCGATAATCGCAATTAAATTTTTTAATGGAATAAAAAAAGATTATCAGGATTTAGAACAAGTTCTTCAACTTAAAAATACTTCAGATAACCCAATAATGGGCATCTCTGTTCTTTCTCCTTGGGGTGCTAATAGGATTGACTTTTTTTTTAACTCTGGCGGTATTGCTTATAGACTCGATTGCGCTGACGAAGAGAAATTTTACTTTTATCAAGCTAAAGCTGAAGAGTTAATTTCGTCTCTTTATGAAAACAAAATCTATAACGCTATTTTTACTACTGGCGCTATTTTCTTTTTCATATTTATACTTATCCATTTATTTATTAATACCATTTTATTAAACGCTCTAGAAACAAGTACATGGTATTCTATATTTTCTCTGTTCAGTGTTGCTATTTATTTTTTCTGTCTATGGATGTTTATGTGGAGAGAGAAAAAGCTATTTCCTCTAGCATTCTTTTTAATAGGTCGTGGAGTAGAAAGAAAAGAAAATAATATTAAAACTAGAAAAGCCTTGCTCACTTCTGTTCCATTTACTATTTTAGGATTCATTATTGAATCATTTCTTTAAACCAATCACTTAAAAACCTAATATAAAATTCAATAAAGTCTCACTAATCTCATCCTCATTGATCCCTATATAGTGCTTGGTGATTTTTTCGCTACTATGACCAAAGATTTCCATTAATGTGGCCACATCTTTGGTTTTTTTTTGTAATAGTGATATTCGAACGTCTTCCGCAGCGTGTGCGTGCCAATATCGTCTTTATCTAACAAACTGGCTGCCTTTTGGAACATTTAATAAACTATATTGACCTTTAAATGACTGCCTTTACTGCTAGGAAATAAATAATCTTCTGTAACCGAGTCTTTGGTGTAGTCCTGGATCAACTCCTGCAGGCTACTTAAATATAAAATGCGTGTTTTCCCGTTTTTTTGTTCTACAATGCGTGGATTCTTTGAGGGAATCACATCTTTTTTCTATAGTTTGACGATATCGGACATGCGTAAGCCACTGTTAATACCGATTAAAAATAAAAAGACATCGCGTTCAGCGTTTTTATTGCGCCTCAAACAGAATAAAAAGTCGTTGATTTCTTGCTGCGTTCTTAATGGTTGGACGTTATACGTCATTGAAAATGGCTCTCCTCTCAAAAAACGATGCATGATTTCGATTATTATACCACGAAATCATGTATTAGAGGGGGTTAGAAAAAAAGAACCCTATAGAGATAGGATTCGCGATACATGATTTTATCTAATTTCATGTATCCGAAACAATAAATTTTACTGGATATTCTCAATCTCTATCAATGCTTTAACTTCTTCTGGGTTTCCTGGTTCGATACGAACTTCATATGCTTGATCAATCATATCTTGAGTATATATACTCACATTTTCTTTATTTGTATCCTCTGGGATACTAGATTCCCAACGTAATGGCACGTTGTAAACAGTAATCGTTCCGTTGCCATTACTTTTATACGTTATAGATCCGTCAACTAAACGAGAGCCTGCTAATTGGATAACATCTGTAGGATAGTTAGCACTCACTTCATCATTTGGATTTATAGCTGTACCACTTGCTATTTTTCTAACATTCAATTCGCTTATAGCTTGATTTGGCCCAAGTTGTAACCAAATACGAGCATACTCAATTTGTTCATTAGTATATTCTGATAAAGGATTAGGATCTTCCTCTATAGGAGAATTTACATCTTCATTTTTAGTTGAAGAATCATCAGATGAAGGAGCAATAGATTGATCTGATTCATTTATTGTCGAATCTTCTGAAATAGAAGCTTTTTCTGAATCCTTTGTTTTATCTGTCGTTGATTCTATGGTAGAAGTTTTTTCTGAAGAAACAATGGTTGATTCTTCTTCGTTTGTATTGCTTGAACAACCGCCAATTGAAAGCAGAAGGACACTTAGAGAGATAAAAAAACTTTTTTTCATAAATAAATTCACTCCTTTAGTTGGCTACAAAAAAATTTTAGCATATAACAAGTTTTATAACTATACATTGACTATCTATATTGTAAAATAATGACCATCTAAAAAAACGTGCATTATATTATATTAATTATTCTTTAAGAATACACGTAAAATAAGGATTTCACTTGATACATAGTTAGTTTATTGCTTAACTATACTTGTAAGTATTTAAAAATACAAAAGAACGGAGGATCTTTTATGATGGCTCATTTTTTTGATTCATTCTGGTGGATGTTTGCAGGAGTTTTTATTACTGCAGGTGTTTTAATTACTTTAAATTTAATAAAAGTAATTAGTTTTAGGAAAGAACTTTCTTTAAAAGTAAAAATAACAGATTTAATCGTTCCGATAGGCTTATTAGTCCTTTTAGTGTTTGCAAATTTCTTTTCAGGCGTTTTATATGATCAATTTAATCTAGCTACAGATAACATGTTACTTATGCTAACTTTTTATTCAGGTGTCATATTTTTAATTCAAGTTTTTTACACATTTAAAAAAAATAACTAAAAAAAATGATTTACTGTTATTAATCAGTAAATCATTTTTTTAGCTTAATACATGATTCTATGTAGTTTATTGTATTCTAATAAATAAAACTACTAAGTTCTTTTGGCATATTTTATTCTATTAATAAAATAGTAAGTTTCCCACAAAAAACCAAGCAACAATAATGGTAAGAGGGCGATAGTAACTCCCGAATTTACAATGTAATGGATAAGAATACCCGGAATTAGTGATTTAATTTGTACGCGTAAGACAAACAGTATTAATCCAATTACAGCTGAAAAAAGGATCGCTTGAATTCCATTTCTAAAATGTAAACTAGCAAATAATAATATCGATATACAACCGCTAATGTAAGTGGGATAATTATTAAAACAAGCAGGAATGATTCCTCTAAATAATAATTCCTCTACCAATGGTGGCTGCATATAAATAAGATAATTTAATCCGACTAAACCAGGCAAAATGCTACTGTTCATACTTGTTTTTATGTAAATTATACTCCCTGTAAAAGTGAGTACTAACAAAATAGATAAAGCGATAGAATGTTTATTTAAAGTAAAGCCTATTACTTCTAAATAAGATTTAAAATTACTTCTATCCATAATAGCTGGTAGTAATAAGTATAAGACATAGCAGATACCTAAAATCCCCATATAGAAACCTAACATGTATCCTTCTTTTGAAAAAAGATGTTTTGCTAAAAAGGATGTTCCGAACACTATAAGCCACCAAGAAAAATACACTCCTATAGCAAATACTGGTTTTAGTTGTTTTTTCAATTTATACACCTCTCTTTTTTTCCAATTTCATGTATTAAAAATATTACTACATATTCTCAGTGATAAACTCTATTACTACAAAAAATAAAATCAGAAAGATGGATATTATAGATAATAAAAATATACTAAATAAGACTAATTTGCTTTTTTTATCAAAGGGGACATTTGACATCGAAAAAGCAACAATAAAAAGTCCGATACAACTTGTCACTAACCATATGGCCCCAGATATATGATTATAGTGATTAGGTATAATTAAAAAGTATGCGATCATACCGATTTGAATGACTAAAAAGCTTATCTTAGTAGTCTTTAATCTTTTTTCCAATGATATTCCTCCTAAAGTAATTACCTTTTAATTGCTCATGTTTTAACAAGTAAATTATACACTTGTTTAGATAAAATAAGTACATTATTTTAATAAGGTTCTGGATACGCTATTTTATCTAATTTCATGTATTGTTAAATAATAAAAAAATATTTGCTTACGCTATATTGTTATTTTTCTCTATTGGGACCCATATCTGCATTTGATATTCATTAGAATTAGTAACTTTTTCGGGGTAGAATTCTAAATCGACGTCTCCAGAATATGTATAACCACTTTCCGGGAAGAAGTTCTTCCACATATAATTCCACGCTTTATGTATTGAATCGGGGATTTTTCCATTACATGGGATGATAACAAATGTTGATGATTTTACCTGAATGACTTCAACAGGTAGATGGTTAACTTTATCTGGGTTTTCAACTTCCCACCCAGCCATATACTTAATTTTCCCATCATCTGTGATTCCATAGCATACTCCGAAGCTTCTTCCACTACTAAGATTTATTAAATCGTCAATTAAGTCAGAATGAGATAACTGATTCCAAAGAATTGAAATATCGGGATTCATGATAGTCGTTTCTATTGAAATACCAGCCACATAAAAAGCAGGAAGTACCTTTATTTCTATCGGAAGATTGTTCCCTCCTTCGACTGATAAATTTAATTCTAAAGAATTAAATAGGTTAATTGGAGCATCTTTACGGACTGCGGACGGAGTAGCCCCATGTTGTTTTTTAAAAGCAACAGTAAAAGCATCTGGCGTTTCATATCCATATTTTAAAGCAATCTCTAAAATATTATGTTGTGTGTGTTTAAGTTCAAAAGCAGCTCTTGTTAATCGTCTTTTTCGAATATAATCAGAAAGTGTGATATTAA
Source organism: Desemzia sp. FAM 23989 (assembly GCF_045528345.1). Lineage (NCBI taxonomy): Bacteria > Bacillati > Bacillota > Bacilli > Lactobacillales > Carnobacteriaceae > Desemzia > Desemzia sp. FAM 23989. The sequence continues at coordinate 7,326 of NZ_JBGQQT010000038.1, forward strand.
AGAGCACTGGAAACACACGCTGTAAAGAACTGCTGCTTATACTCAAACCTTTACAAAGTTGAGTATAGTTTATGTCTTGGTCAATATTATTTTCAATGCGGTTTATAATCTCTAATAAATCATCCATTTTATACACTTCCTTTTGTAAGTATCATACTAGCATTGAAAAAGATTGTAAAATCCTAATTTTCTTGTACAGAAAATGACGGGAAAGAACTCGTGAAGAAAGATAGAATCTAATCAGGAGGTGTTAAAATGAATTCATTTATTGGAGATGTACCTTTATGCTACACTAACTCAGTCGCTATGGTGCTAAAGTCTTATGGGTATCATTTTCAACCTGAGTATATAGAAGCCCTAATGGTAATGGGTAATGGGGCAAGCTTTGTTGATAAGAATACAAAACACCCATTAGTTTTTTTTTGACAACGGACTACCCGATTTATCTATTAGTAACTCTTTAACTATGCTTGGATTCAATTATGAAGAATTTTACTTAACTGATATTGACGAAAATTCCATCGAACTTAGTAAGAAAAAATTAGAACAGTTTTTGAGAAGGGGGTCAGTTATTGTTGGTCCCTTAGATATGGGACACTTAAACTACAATCCAAATTCTATCAATCAAAGCGGAGTTGATCATTTTGTTTCAGTAACAAATCTAGAAAATGATTATATCTATTTACATGACCCTGCTGGTTATCCTTATATGAAAATGAGATTTGAAGAGTTTGTAAAAGCTTGGAGAGCCGAAGATGTTGATTATAAAAGAGGATCATTTTCAATGTGGGGAAATTTATACCGAACTAAAACACCCACTGCTAAAGAAATTTTTCATTGCGTATCAATTGTTATGAAAACTCGTTATGAACAGGGAGATACAAAAGTAATAGAGTATTACGCGAATGCGATTAAAACAAATGGTTTAAATCAACAGCAACAAAAAATTCATCACTATTTTAGTTTTCGATTAGCTTCTGCTAGAAATTTATATATGAGTGAGTTCCTTAAAGAATTTGACTTACCTAGAGCCGAAATTAAGGAGAAATTGGCTATTTCGTTTGGACAAGCACACTTGGACAGCATGAAAAAAGAATACACCAACTTGGCAAATACACTTATGGACATTGCTAAACTAGATGAACTATTTAGAACATTATGTATTCAATATAAAGGAGACTGATAATTATGGATAAAACCATTAATACAGAATTGGGGATTATACAAGAGGTTACTGTCGAAAAAATGAACTTTCTTTATATAGAAATACCGAATGATATAGACAATCAAAAAAAAGCTTGGCCCACATTTGAAGCCCGCTTTCCTTCTTTAACAGGCAGGAAAATGTATGGACTAGATTATGGAGAGAGCAAATTATACAGGGTATGTACACTCGTTCTGGAAAGTGATCATGGAGAATTATTTGGATTTGATCAATTCGAATTTGAGGGAGGAACTTATATACGATTACGCCTCAAATTTGATCCACCAGAACTATATGAAAAAATCGGTCCAGCTTATCAGTTATTAATTGGTCATTACGAAGAGGATATCAATTGGTCATTTCCATTTATAGAACACTATAAGGCAAAAAACATACTAGATATCATGATTCCAATTACAAAATGATAATATCGATTTTATTATACTTACTACACAATCAAAGATAGTGAATCGCCATATGACAGAATTAAGTAATAGTAAATTTCAAGTTTAAGTTAGCCACCTATTTTATCAAATGTATCTTTGCTTAAATAGTAGTGCTTTAATTGATTAATAGAAAGCCGATTGAACAAGTGACCTTTAAACGAGGAAGTATTTTATTCAACTGGGTGACTAACTTGAAATTTACGTTACAATAAAAGATAAAATACTATGTTTTTTTTAATAAAACCTATAGAACTCTGATTTGTATAATGAGTAATTCTATAATAATGTTGTGTTCAAATATAAAAAAAATAATCCTGTATAATTAGGATTCCTAACACACGATTTTATATCAATTCATGTTTCTTTTATTTTTGAGCTAGCATTCTCACATAGCTTTGATAATTCTTATTTCCACCAGATAAATTATAAACTTTTTTAAATCCATAATTTAATAACAAATTTTGAGACGCATTTCCAGTTACACCTTTATTACAATAAGTGACTGTTGCTACATCTTTGTCTAATTCTGCATTTCTTTCTCTCAGTTCAGCTAAAGGAACATGAATTGCTCCTTTGACATGTGATTTGTCAAAATCTTTTTTAGATCGTGTATCGATAATTTGTAATTTTTCACCACTAGTTTGGCGACTGATTAATTCAGCTGGTGTTAACAATGGGTTACGTTTTAATGCATTATCTAACGCCATACCGGTGTATAATATAGGATCTTTCGTTGTCGCAAATGGTGGAGCGTAAGCCAAATCTAAATGGAATAAATCTTCTGCTTTTGCTTTAAAGGTGATGGCTGTTGCGATTACGTCGATTCGTTTATCTACGCCACCTTGACCAATAGCTTGTGCGCCTAAAATGCGACCAGTTTCTTTATCCGCTAATGCTTTGATCGTTAATTCTTTCCCACCAAGATACTGAGCATGATCTGGTTTGATATTATACAAAACTTCAACTTCATAGCCTTCAGTTTTGGCTTCTTTTTCGGTTAATCCTGTTTGTCCAACATGTAGGTCAAAGATTCTGAAAATCCCTGTTCCTAAGACACCTCTGTGCTCTAAATCTCCACCAGTAATCACGTCTCCAGCAATCCGTCCCATTTTATTCGCTGTTGAGCCTAATGGACGATAGATGGGTTTTCCAGTGATAACAGAGAAGCTTTCGGCAACGTCTCCAACTGCGTAAATATCTGGAAGATTGGTTTGCATTTTCTTATTCACCGCAATTGCTCTTGAAGCACCAAGTTCTACGCCGATTTCTTTAGCTAATTCAGTATTCGGGCGTACACCTGCAGACAAGATAACGATATCAGTTTCAATCGTAACGCCATTTGTAGTAACGACTCTCTCTACTGACGTTTCTCCTTCAATTGTTTTTACCGTGTCGCTGAGGATTAAATTAACACCTTTTGCACGCATATGCTCTTCTACACGGAAAGTCATATCTGCGTCCATAGGAGGCATAACTTGATCTTCTAATTGAACGATTGTTACTTCTAATCCTTTATGGACTAATTGTTCTGTCATTTCTAAACCAATAAATCCAGCACCAATAATCAATGCTTTTTTAGGTTGTTTAGTTGAATAGGCTCCAATATCTCGTGCGTCTTGAATATTTCGAACTTGGAACACGTTATCATATTCTTTTTGATTAAATGGCGGTGGAGTGAATGGAGAAGCCCCAGTTGCAAAGACTAATGCATCGTAATTTTCTATTTTCTTTTCTCCAGAAACAAGATCCGTCACTTCTAACTGTTTGTTGGTTTGATCAATATGTGTCACTTTATGCTCGGTGAAAACTGATACATTGTATCTCTTTTTAAACCATGCTGCATTTCTAGGAGTTAAGGCACTTAACTCTTCTACTTCTCCACCAATGTGATAAGGAATACCGCAAACAGAATAAGAAATATCTTTTCCTTGATCGTACA
>NZ_JBGQQT010000039.1:0-5993 GCF_045528345.1 Desemzia sp. FAM 23989
TGTAGATAACATTAATCGCAATCGCTTGCGCTCTTTTTTTGGACAACTGAAAAATCGGAAAAAAAGCTGTTTAGTTCTATTGAACTTTTCTCCATTTCAAATTAGCCCAATTGTTCAGTAGGCATTACTTATCAACATACTGACAGATATCGAACACATTTTTTGGGAAATGGAAGATGACGAGTACTCTCTTTATGAAAACCAGGAAAAAGCTAAAACTCTACTGGACAATATTAAAAGAAGTATGGGAATCGACATTTAAAAAGAGCTTGCAGAATAATTCTGCAAGCTCTTATTTTATTCCTTCTAGTGACTAATGACTCAAGAAGTCTTTCTTGCTAGAAAAGTTACTCTTCTGATTCACTCTCACCTGGCCGTTGCATACCGCCAATATCGTCAGTAGGAGGTTGCCCCATACCGCCGCCGCCATTTCCGCCAGGTTGTTGCATACCGCCACCCATTTGGCCAGTAGTTGTTCCTGTTGTAGTAGAAATGGATTCTACTGTTATTTCAGAAGTTTCATCAGCAACGCTCACTGTATAGGTTTCACCTACCGTTAAGTCAGCTGAACTGAATTGGATAGATGCAAAGCTTTTATTTGCTGTCCAGCTCAACACAACATTTCCTTCTGCATCACTGATTGTTATTTCACTACCTGCTTCATATGTGGTATCAAATCCATATAGTACACTCGCTTGAGTAGAATCTTCTGAGAAAGTTACTGCCATTCCAGAACTTCCTGAACCCATTAAAGTTCCGCCAGTAATCACGGTCTCCCCATTTGAGTCGATCGTTCCATTTCCATCATTTTCCGGACCGCTGACTGTCACGCTGCCTCCTGAAATTTCAAGTGTTCCGTTTGAATCTAATCCATCTCCACTGCTGTCTACAGAAATCGTCCCTCCAGAAATAGTTAAGTCGTTCTCACTGTTGCTAGAAAACGGATCTTCACCAACGCCTGTATTGCTTGTAGTAGTCGTGCCGCTTGATGCGTTCATTCCATCATCACTTGCAAGGACAGAAATGTCCCCAGCACTGATTGTAATGGTTTTGCCCTCAATACCTTCGTAACTTTCTGAAATGGCAACATTTGCACCATTTAACACTAAGTCGCCTCCAGCATGCACTCCATCGTCTCCAGAAGCTAACGTCAACGTTCCACCTGCAAGCGTTAAATTGCCGTCACTGTGGATTGTATCATCAGCTGCATTGATTGTGATCGTTCCGGTATTTACGATCAACTCACCTGCTGTTTTCAGCCCTTTCGTACTGACCGAATCCGTAGCATCAGCATCTGCACTGTCTTCTTGCTCCTCTTCCATTTGCATAAAGAATGCTTCGCCTTCAGAAGTTTTAGCTACAGCGTTCTCACTGCCGCCACCTGCTGTAATGTCAAATGTACCTCCGTCAATTTGCAATAACGTTTCCGCTTGTATAGCATCTTGTTGAGTCTCGATGGTGAAACTTCCATCAGCAATATAAACAAATCCTCTGCCAACTTCTTCTGCGTTATCGGACTGAATCGCATCAGCTCCAGTGGTTAAAGAGAACGTACCGTCTTTTATTTTGACTGCATCTTTTCCGGACAAGCCTTGACCTGTCGCAGTAATCGTGTAAGTACCGCCAGTAACGATTAAATCATCTTTTGAAACAATCCCGTGATTGGTATTTCCATTTATTGTCAAATTCCCTGAACCGTTCAGCGTTAAATCTGATTTACTAAAGATGGTTCCATCAATATTTGAGGCATCCTCCCCAGTACCAATAGTCGCTGTACTGCCCTCTTTGTCTGTCAGGGTATTCTCGGAACCTTCTGCTAATGTCACAAATACTTTTTCGGCTTCTTCAATCAAAACAGGCGCTGTTGTAGTAGAAGTAATATCCACTCCATTGAAGATCAAATGAACTTCTTCTGTATCAGGAGCGGTAACTTTTATTTGCCCATCAGATAAACTTCCGCTGACCAGATAAGAGCCTCCTGTCGTAATAGTAACTACATTCCCTTCTACTGTTGCGCCTTCACTGCTGCTGGTACTTTGATCATCAGCCAATTCAATAGTGGTTACATCTGATTCATCATAACCAACTTCAAGATCGTCTGAACTAAAATTTATCTCGTAATCAGCGGAGCTTTGTGATGTTCCTGTAGTTGCTGTAGTTGCCGTTGCTTCAGTAGATTCAATAGATTGTGTATCAGAAGCCGTTGCTTGACATCCTGCCAGCACCCCAGTAAACAGTAGAGCGGTTGCCAAAATAGTGCTGAGTTTATTCTTCATTACAATTCTTCCCTTCCTATTACAGAACGACCGCAAACAATTTCCAAGTTTCCATTTTTGCAACGTAATTCATCGATCAGTTCTTTTTCTAACGAAGCATCTTTCAATTCAATCATGTATTCTAAACGAAACAGACTGCCCATATTGGTTGTTTTCACATTCATCATTTCATGAGTAGAAAGATATTTTTCAAAAACTTCTTCAAAAATCGTTGTGTAATCTAAGTTTTCTGGCAAAGTCACTCTTAACCAGCGGGCGTTTTCATTCATTTCACCAAAGCTGGATGAATTCAGCCCGATCATTACAGCACAAATGATAATCGCAAATACGACTGCTATCCCAATGTATCCCATTCCAGTAGCTAGACCTATCGCCATAGCCAAGAAAATACTGGAAATTTCTTTTGCTGAGCCGGCTACTGACCGGAATCGAACCAAACTGAAAGCTCCCATAACGGCCACCCCAGCCCCAACGTTTCCATTGACCAGCATGATGACCATTTCAACGATAGCCGGCAGCAGGAATAATGTCACGACAAACCCTTTTGAATAGTGATTGCGTAACATATAGGTCCAGGCAACTAACCCGCCTAAGATCAAACTGGTGACTGTACAGATCAGAAAACTGGAGATGGAAAAAGTTGTAGCACTCTCGATATATAAGCTGTTAAATAATTCATTCATTCATGACAAACCCTTCTTGATTGTTTTTTAGATAATCTTGGTACCCATTGGCATATTTAGAAAATTTAGCAGGATAAATCTGCATCTCAGATAATAGACGCGCGAGCCAAATGGGCATAGCTCCGCAAATTTTGATTTCCATTAACAAGGAACCGTCCGGTAAAATCGGCTGTCCATAAGACCCCTCTGCTAACGATAAGTGAGTCGTCCGATACAAGATCTCTTGATCAAAGGTTATCCGGATACTGTCATCCAGTTTTCCGGTATAAGCCATCCTCTCATAAGAAATATACATCGCTGGTTTTAGATCCGGATAAACCGCTAAAATAGATTCAAATTCATGCATCATTTGTTTATTGGCAACAGGAGCTGTTATTTCGTGATGCCCTAGAAACCGTTCAGCATTTTTTAAATGCATGTCCGTTCTGCGTTTGTACACCACCCCTTTAAATTTTTTCTTGATTTCAACATATACTGGATCTGTTTTACTTGGAATACCATAACTTCGCAAACGAACTTTCTCTTTATAGATGGGTTTGCTCATGGATTGACGAATCAAATACCATTTCTCTGTATCGTAGTAAACATTTGTGATCAAGTGTTTCCCATATTCATCTAATTGCATATAGGGTTGAATAGCTTCAAGAAAGTCATTCCACTGCTCGTACGTAATTAAGTACTTGGTTTCCTTTCTTTCAAAAGTACTTTGATAATGACTCATGATTGATTCCTCCTTTGTTCGATAGATGTACTATAATCCCTCAACCTTAATTGAAACTTAAGACACCTTTTTTGTTCCGACAATAAATAAAGCCTGTAAGAAACTCTTCACTGAGAGCTTCTTACAGGCTTTATTGTTTAATGTATCAGGACCAGTATTTTCCCAGCCCTTACTTATCTATTTAGTCGGCAAAATCACTTCAAAAGAAATCGTATGATCTTTCAGAAGAACTGCTTTGATTTGACCATGATGATTTTCCACGATCGTGGCCGCTAATGACAAGCCTATTCCATAACCGCCTTCACTATGTTTTCGGGCCTGATCTTCCCGATAAAAACGATCAAACAATTGGTCAAATCGTTTCGGCATTTCATTGACGGTATTAGTGATCTGAAGTTTTATTTTATTTCCTGCTTGATGGTCTAAACGGACGTTAATGGTCCCAGGTTGCTGGACATACTTATTGGCGTTATCCATCAATAATGAGCATAATTTATTCATTGCTTCAGCATCCGCTTGGATCACTACATTCGGTTGAATATCTAAAGATACTTCAACCTTTTTTTGTCTTCCGATCTGTACGTAAGGTTCAGCTGTCTCTTTCACTATTTGTGAGAGATCAACCGATTCGATTTTAGACTGGTAACCTTCTTCTTCCATTTGTGTCAGCTGGAGCATACTCTCCATTAACCCATTTAAGCGCTGGATTTGTTTGTTCGTACTTTCAGTCCATTCAGTACTCCCATTCAACATTTCCTGAACATCATTATTAGCCGAAATAATGGCTAAAGGTGTTTTGATTTCATGGCCGGCATCTGTAATAAACTGCTTTTGACGATCAACCGTTTGCTGAACAGGTTTGATGATCTTACTAGAAAAATAGAACACCAGCAAGAAAATAAACAGGAGACTAACGACTCCAATCAATATAGAATTGCGAAAAAAAGATCTCACTAGCTGCAGATCGCGTTGGCTGTCAACAAACACCAGCATGATCGTGTCGTCCGTTTGTTCTATCACCTGATAACGAAAGTCTTCTATATAGCCCTTTTCTTTACCTGAAGCTAAGACTTCCTCAGCGTATGATTGGCCCGTTTGGGAATCGATCGACCGTATGCGTGTAGTATCGATTTGAACTACTTGTTGTTCAGAATTGGCTAAAGCTGTAAAATAGCGTGTCTCAAAAGGAGTTTCAGCTGATATCCCTTGATTTGGCGGCATTCCCATTCCATTACCAGGTATAGATTCATCTGGAAAATTCCCGCCATTATCTGTCAATATAGTCAATATTTCGTCTGTTCGCTCCACAGTATGGACATAGTTCGTCGTGTTCAGCACAATCAGTACAACAGACATGACTAGAAAAACGACAGCCATCGTCACTAAAATGAATTTTTTTCTTAATTTTTCAATCATTTAATGGCCTCCAAGGAATATCCTACTCCACGAGTAGCAACGATTTTGACACGCACTTCCAATAACGCCAATTTTTTCCTTACATTACTTAAATGAACCCAGATACTGTTCATTTCTATTTCTGCATCCAGTCCCCAAATGCGTTCGATCATCTGCTCAGCCGAAAAAACCTGCTTTGGGTTTTCAATCAACAATTGCAGAATCTGAAATTCTTTGTTCGATAATTTCAACTCATCTGTGCCATTGCTGATCCGAATGGTCTCACAATTCAATTGCAGATCTTCGAACGTCAGTATTTTAGCTTGCAAAATCGTTTTACGCCGAGTCATTGCTCGAACACGTGCCAGCAATTCTCCCATTGCAAATGGTTTCGTCAAGTAATCATCTGCTCCCAGATCCAACCCCTCAATTCGATCCTCAATGGCTGATTTGGCCGTCAACAATAAAATAGGCGTTTGGTGGCCTTCGTTTCGCAATTTATCTAACACTTCCAGCCCAGACAGCTTGGGCATCATAATATCCAAAATAATACCCTCATAATCGGCTAATGAAGCGTACTCGTAAGCTTCTTCCCCATCATGGACACTATCTACTGCATATCCTTGATTTTCTAGAATGACTTGAATGGCACGAGCCAATTCTTGTTCATCTTCTGCTAACAGTAATCTCATGTACAAAACTCCTCAATCACATCTTTTGATTAGCATATTCTACCATACTAAAATGTGCAAGAGGATTGTTGAAAGAAAAATATCGATGGGCTCTCTTATTGTAAGCCCGTTAAAATTAACCGCATAGAATTGTTGTCTCCCCTCTTGTAAGATTGACTTATCTCAATCAGACAGGAGGGATTTTTACTATGCGAGATCAAAAAAATAATCAACCCATCGTCCCCGT
>NZ_JBGQQT010000040.1:0-5768 GCF_045528345.1 Desemzia sp. FAM 23989
CGCCACTCTTCTTTCTCGGTGCAAGCACCGATAGGAAGCGTTCGACTTGCATGTATTAGGCACGCCGCCAGCGTTCGTCCTGAGCCAGGATCAAACTCTCATAAAAGTTGCAGACCGAAGTCTGCTTGTTTTAATGATGCTTGTAGCTCATTAATTGATTGCTAGCGAATAATTATTCACTAATTTGTTTGTTTTGGCACTTGCCAAAACTTCCTTACACGTTTGGTTCGTCTTACTTTGTTTAGTTTTCAAAGGTCTAATTTCGTTTGCGTTGTCGCTGCGACAACTACTTAATAATACCAGAGTGTCAAATCAATGTCAACAACTTTTTGGAATTATTTTTTATTGTCTTTTCGAAACATTTGAATAACGTCGCTGTGACAACTTCTATATATTATCATCTATTTTAATATGCGTCAACTGTTTTTTAACATTTTATTTCAAAAAAGCACAATTCTTTTTACTACTATAATACAAGCCCTTCTAAATAAAGATTTTAGAAGGACTAAATATGCATTTTAGGTATGAAAAATGTATTTTTTACCACTATTTTATAGTTAAAACATCGGAACCAGCCAATTTGTCCAGATGTAGCTCAGCGGCATGACCAACAGCATAGCAGGTATCATATCGGCAACAGGAAATTCTTTTACTTTCATCATTCTAAATCCAGTCGCAATCATCAAAAAACCTCCTGCAGCTTTAAAGTCATTGATCATAACTGGTGACGTCATTGGAAAGATCACTTTCGCTAACAAGAACAGGACAAAGAAGATAACAAATTGCGGAATTGCAATAATTGAAACAACATATCCTAAATTTGCTGCAAATATAGCTGCTGTAAAGAAATCTAAAATAGATTTTGAAAATAGAATCGTGCTGTCTCCAGTCATCCCTGCATCTAATGATCCATATATTCCTGTTCCGCTTGCACAAAACAGGACAATTACGGTTGTTAATGTAGAAATGTATTCTGCAGGATCCATTCCATGCTTTGGTGTCTTAAACAAAGTAGTAATTGTCTTTTCCATCAATACGCCGCTCTGATTGATCCAAGTTCCTAAATGCAACACTAGACCTAAGCCGGTTCCTATTACTACTGCAAAAACTACTGCAGGCATGTTTTCCATAATTCCTAACGTAAATATCCCCATCGATAAAGAACAAACTCCAAAAATGAGGGTGATCTGTGTTTTAAAATGAGGGCTCAGGTATTTCCCAGCTAGTCCTCCTACAATACCACCTAACGCAACTGACAACACATTCACAATAATCCCAATAGGCATCGCATTCTCCTCGTTTCTTAAAGTCATCTACTAATTCCCTTTGTATCTACAATACTGCCGTCATTTCTATCTGAATGTGCATGCCCGGTTTTAACGACTGAACACTTGTATGGCGAGCTGGACGATTAGAAGGATCAGGAAACATGGTGAGCCAAGCTGTATTTAATTGTTTTTTATAGGATTCATCTGTTATCAGTACGCTAAGATGAGCAATATTTTCTGTACTGCCTCCTGCTTTTTCTACTATTTCTTCGAGATAATTAAAAAGTAAATCCGTTTCTTCTTCAATTGTTTCCGGTATCTTTCCTGTCTCAGGATGTGTTCCCATTACAGCTGAAGTGAACACCATATTATTTACCTTAACAGCAGTTGGAATAGGATTTTTATGAGAAGAACCGCTTATCTCAATTACTTCACGAATCGCCATGATTGCCCTCCTATTCTTTAATATCCGTAATGTTGTCTACATATACTACATCTTGTTCTTTTAAAATACCTCTTAGGTCATGGAAGTCCATGCTTAAAATTCCAGCAGCAATTTTTTCTTTTACGCCTGCTTCTTTTTCCATACGTTTATTCGCACTTTCTAAAGTAGCAGCTAAATTTTCTGTTTTGACAACGACTACACCATCTTCATCTGCCATGATCAAATCCCCACCACGAACGATTTGTCCAGCACAATTGGCAGGAGTATTTACCCAACCACCTTTTCTCTTAAAGGTTCCGTTTGAATAAATTTCTCTTGTCCAAACAGGAAAACCTAATTCGCGAAGTCTCTCTACATCACGGGTTGCAGAATCAATGACAACGCCTTGAATACCTCGTTTGATTAAAGCTGTGACGATCAGTTCTCCGATCATCCCGCCTATATAGTTGCCAGTTGTGGTGGTAATCACTAGAATATCGCCTGGTTGGCACACTTCGATCGCTGCATGAACCATTAAATTGTCTTCAGGAGGACAAATTACGGTTACAGCAGGACCTACGATTTTTTGTCCTGGCGAAATAGGACGAAGGTATGGCAACATCAAGCCTGTTTTTTCTTGTGCTTCGTAAACAGTTGAAACGTCTAGCGATCTATAAGCATCTAACATATCTTTTGACGGTCTTGGAATATTTTTTACAATGTATTTTTTCATTAATTAAAAGTACCTCCTACGTATGGGAAGAAGCGGGTAAAGGCTTCTGCATATTGGTATTCATTATTGCCAGAACAACGACGAGCTTGGTTACCCCTGATCAATGCTTTCGCACTGTAATAGTCGATCAAATGCTTTTGAGCCTTGAAGCAGTTCATTGCAGCTACTTTTTGCTCATAAGTTTCTGTAATATCAATGATGACTTCCGGTTTGAAATCACTGATTTCAGCTTGATGAGGTTCAAATCCAAAGATACTGCTTTGTTTGCTTCGTTTCGTATCCTCTAAACGAACGCCGTTTGAAGTAGAGAGCACACTTGCTTCAAACACAAAATTCGATACCAATTCATGATCTGGATTGAAAGCATCTTTAGGACCATGAGTCAAAATCACATGTGGTTGCACTTCTCTGATTTTACGCAACATTCTTTCTTTGTCTTGGTCAGTCACGCTCATATGGTAATCTTGCAAGTCCCATATTTCATAATCTGTCACGCCCAACTGTTTCGTTGCTTCTTCAATTTCTTGGCGACGGATCTTTTTGACGTTTTCCATTGTTTGATTCAGGTCGTTCCATAAATCATTAGATTCTCCGCGCGCCCCATAACTTAAGATCACTAGAGAAACTTGTGCGCCATGTTTGATGTACTTAGCGATCGTTCCTCCACTACGCCAAATAAAATCTCCGGCATGTGCACTGACAACTAACAAGCGAGTATCTTTATCAATTATTGTTTCTTGCATTTTTATCTCCTCTTTCACATATTCCATCCAATACAAGCATGATTAGACGGAAACTATTTTTTTAATGCCCACTTATTTCTGTGGCTTCTATTACTGGTGTTCCATAAGTATGGAAAGCTGCTACAGTTGGATTTCCCCACGCTTGACCTCTAGCACGTTCAATTTCATTCCAAGAAATAACATCCCACTCAGGTTCTAAAACATGATAACCACCAGAAGCGATCTCAATTCGGTTTCCTCCTGGTTCGTAACAATAGACAAAATACGTTTGATTGATAGCGTGTTTACTTGGAGCAAATTCAATATAAATTCCATTCTCATTGAAGATATCTGCTGCCCGAGCAATTTCTTCTAACGAATCAACTTCAAAAGCAATATGGTGGAACCGACCTTTAGTTCCTGTAGCATCTTTCGTGTAAACTACCTCATACGATTTCGTATTTGGACTGTACCAAACAGCTTCACGAGATCCGGTAGTTGTCTGGATTTGTTCGGTCAATCGCATACCTAAAATATGCTCCATCATATCTCCATCTGCTGGAGGGTTTGAAGAGAGGAAATTGATATGGTCAAGATGCTTAACTCCAACGCCTCGAGCCATATATTTTTGAGGTTGATTTTTAAAGAACGGCTTCAATTCAAGTGGTGCTGCATATTTTTCTGTTTCATAATACAGCTCTTGTAAGTGACCATCTGGACCTCTAAATTGATAAGATTTTCCATGGCCATAATCTCCTTCAGTCCAACCAACACCAAAACCGGCTATTTCCAATTTTTCAGCCAGTTGTTCTAAAATTTCAGGACTAGCTGTGCGATAACCTGTATGCCCTATCCCTGGATACTCAGAAGCTGTCAGGATAACTGAGTACAGCTCCCAATCTCTCCAACAGCGAAGGTAAACGGATTCATTTTCTCGTTTAACTTCTTCCATACCCAATATTTCAACAAAGAAGCGCATACTTTCATTTAATTTGGGCGTTAATATTTCCACATGACCTAAATAAGCTATTTCGTGAGTAGTATGACTTTTCATTTTTTTCCACCTCTTCTATTTTTTAACTCATTTCTTCAAATCAAAGAAATCGTTTTCAATAAAATTTAAAAAAATAATACAACTTATAGGCACCTGACTTACAAACCAAAACATCTTTTGGTTCATCTATTTTGTTGAACAATCTTATTATACAATTATGGTTTATTAATGTCAAACAACTTTTTTTATAAAACGTGAGTTGACAGCGTTCAATCAAAAAAAGTATAGTATAAGCAACAGATTGTTTAACAAAATCAATAAACAATTACAAGAAAAGAGGTGTAAAAATGGGATTACCAGTAGATACAGCATACGAATTTATCAAAGAAAAAATTATGGACGGCAGCTACTACCCATCGCAAAATTTAATAGAAAATGAATTAGCTAACACACTGGGTATCAGCCGCAGTACTATAAAGAAAGCTTTATTAAGATTAGAAAGAGAAAATTTAGTGACTTTAGAAACAAATAAAGGAGCCAAGGTAAAAGCATTTTCATTAGAGGAGATCATTAATTATTTAGAAATCAGAGAAGTGCTAGAAGGAGCTATTTTAAGACGAACCGCTTCCACTATCAGTGATGAAGACTTAAAGAAACTCTCTGAATTAATTGATAAAATGAAAAATTTCGCTAGAAAAAATCAGTTAGATGATTATTCTGTATGCAATAAGCAATTCCATGAGATTATTTATACTGCATCTACGAATCAAGAAGCAGTAGCTCTTGTAAAACAAATCAAAACTCAATTGCAGCGTCTCCATCTTAAGACTAATTTAATACCTGGACGCTTTGAACAATCGTTGCAAGAACATCAGAATATTTTTACTGCTTTAAAAAATCGAGATGGTAAAGCAGCTCAGCTAGCTGTAACACAACATGTTGAACATCTGCGAGACACCATTATGACTCACTATCAGCGTTTAGTGTAGTACTGGTTAATAAAATAGATACCTATGATTTAAGGATAACAGTCTAAAATACCCTTTTCATTAATGCTGCAGAAGATAAAAAACCCGTAACCATAAACTAACAGGCACTACTGTTATTTTGGCTGCGGGCTTTTGTATTTTGAGAATGTCCTTTAATCTTTTTAATGAAAAACGTGTATTTCTGTAGGAACGATATTTTGGTTCTAAAATATTTAACGTTGGTCAATAAAAAATATATTTCTTTTTAAAGCTAAATCTATTAAAAGCATATTCTTAGAAATTTCTGTAGGAATATGGGAATGCTTATAGCCATGAAAAAGAGGCAATGTGAATTAGATGGGTATTGGAGCAATTGCGACTTACACCATCTTTGAAGCTTGCACAAGCCTTGAGACGCGGTTTTCGGCTCAAGGGTGCTCATGGCGTTCCATAAGCAACCCCATAGGCTGGAAGAAATTTCTTTACCAACGCTAAAAGATGAAGAGGCGATATTTTTAACCAGCAAGAACCCATATGTACAAAAAAAGCACCATCCGAAGATGATGCTTTCGATTGCGCGGCAACGTCCTAGTCTCACAAGGGGAAACCCCTCACTACCTTCGGCGCTAAGAAGCTTAACTACTGTGTTCGGCATGGGA
>NZ_JBGQQT010000041.1:0-4193 GCF_045528345.1 Desemzia sp. FAM 23989
TACCTAAAAAATTAGTAATTAACAAGAAAACAAACCAAAAAAGCTAGACAATGTCTAGCTTAAAAAATTATACTCCGCCAGTAGGACTCGAACCTACGACATCATGATTAACAGTCATGCGCTACTACCAACTGAGCTATGGCGGATAAAGGCTAAGCGACTACCGTATCTAACAGGGGGCAACCCCCAACTACATCAGGCGTACTAGGGCTTAACTTCTGTGTTCGGCATGGGAACAGGTGTATCTCCTAGGCTATCGTCACTTAACTCTGAGTATTCTCAACTCAAAATTGAATATCTATACTGTATCAAGAAACCAAATCGTTGTCAATATATCTCAGTTACTTTCGTTGGATAAGTCCTCGAGCTATTAGTATTAGTCCGCTACATGTGTCACCACACTTCCACTTCTAACCTATCAACCTGATCATCTCTCAGGGCTCTTACTGATATAAAATCATGGGAAATCTCATCTTGAGGTGGGCTTCACACTTAGATGCTTTCAGCGTTTATCCCTTCCCTACATAGCTACCCAGCGATGCTCTTGGCAGAACAACTGGTACACCAGCGGTAAGTCCACTCTGGTCCTCTCGTACTAGGAGCAGATCCTCTCAAATTTCCTACGCCCGCGACGGATAGGGACCGAACTGTCTCACGACGTTCTGAACCCAGCTCGCGTGCCGCTTTAATGGGCGAACAGCCCAACCCTTGGGACCGACTACAGCCCCAGGATGCGACGAGCCGACATCGAGGTGCCAAACCTCCCCGTCGATGTGAACTCTTGGGGGAGATAAGCCTGTTATCCCCAGGGTAGCTTTTATCCGTTGAGCGATGGCCCTTCCATACGGAACCACCGGATCACTAAGCCCGACTTTCGTCCCTGCTCGAGTTGTAGCTCTCGCAGTCAAGCTCCCTTATACCTTTACACTCTGCGAATGATTTCCAACCATTCTGAGGGAACCTTTGGGCGCCTCCGTTACCTTTTAGGAGGCGACCGCCCCAGTCAAACTGCCCGTCAGACACTGTCTCCGATAGGGATAACCTATCTGGGTTAGAGTAGCCATAACACAAGGGTAGTATCCCAACAACGCCTCACTCGAAACTGGCGTCCCGAGGTCATAGGCTCCTACCTATCCTGTACATGTGGTACAGATACTCAATATCAAACTGCAGTAAAGCTCCATGGGGTCTTTCCGTCCTGTCGCGGGTAACCTGCATCTTCACAGGTACTAAAATTTCACCGAGTCTCTCGTTGAGACAGTGCCCAAATCATTACGCCTTTCGTGCGGGTCGGAACTTACCCGACAAGGAATTTCGCTACCTTAGGACCGTTATAGTTACGGCCGCCGTTTACTGGGGCTTCAATTCATGCCTTCGCTTACGCTAAGCACTCCTCTTAACCTTCCAGCACCGGGCAGGCGTCACCCCCTATACATCATCTTACGATTTAGCAGAGAGCTGTGTTTTTGATAAACAGTTGCTTGGGCCTATTCACTGCGGCTGACCATCAGTCAGCGCCCCTTCTCCCGAAGTTACGGGGCCATTTTGCCGAGTTCCTTAACGAGAGTTCTCTCGCTCACCTGAGGCTACTCGCCTCGACTACCTGTGTCGGTTTGCGGTACGGGTAGAGTATAATTAACGCTAGAAGCTTTTCTCGGCAGTGTGACATCACTAACTTCGCTACTAAACTTCGCTCCCCATCACAGCTCAATGTTAAAGATATAAGCATTTGACTCATATCACACCTCACTGCTTGGCCAGACACTTCCAATCGTCTGGTTTAGTTAGCCTACTGCGTCCCTCCATCACTATATACTCTAGTACAGGAATATCAACCTGTTGTCCATCGGATACACCTTTCGGTCTCTCCTTAGGTCCCGACTAACCCAGGGCGGACGAGCCTTCCCCTGGAAACCTTAGTCTTACGGTGGACAGGATTCTCACCTGTCTTTCGCTACTCATACCGGCATTCTCACTTCTATGCGCTCCAGCACTCCTCACGGTACACCTTCTTCGCACATAGAACGCTCTCCTACCATACCTATAAAGGTATCCACAGCTTCGGTAATATGTTTTAGCCCCGGTACATTTTCGGCGCAGGGTCACTCGACTAGTGAGCTATTACGCACTCTTTGAATGAATAGCTGCTTCTAAGCTAACATCCTAGTTGTCTGTGCAACCCCACATCCTTTTCCACTTAACATATATTTTGGGACCTTAGCTGGTGGTCTGGGCTGTTTCCCTTTCGACTACGGATCTTAGCACTCGCAGTCTGACTGCCGATTATATCTCATTGGCATTCGGAGTTTATCTGAGATTGGTAATCCGGGATGGACCCCTCACCCAAACAGTGCTCTACCTCCAAGAGACTTAACATCGACGCTAGCCCTAAAGCTATTTCGGAGAGAACCAGCTATCTCCAAGTTCGTTTGGAATTTCTCCGCTACCCACAAGTCATCCAAGCACTTTTCAACGTGCCCTGGTTCGGTCCTCCAGTGAGTTTTACCTCACCTTCAACCTGCTCATGGGTAGGTCACATGGTTTCGGGTCTACGACATGATACTAATGCGCCCTATTAAGACTCGGTTTCCCTACGGCTCCGTCTCTTCAACTTAACCTCGCATCATATCGTAACTCGCCGGTTCATTCTACAAAAGGCACGCTCTCACCCATTAACGGGCTCGAACTTGTTGTAGGCACACGGTTTCAGGTTCTATTTCACTCCCCTCCCGGGGTGCTTTTCACCTTTCCCTCACGGTACTGGTTCACTATCGGTCACTAGAGAGTATTTAGGGTTGGGAGATGGTCCTCCCAGATTCCGACGAGATTTCTCGTGTCTCGCCGTACTCAGGATACTGCTAGGTATAAAGACTATTTCGAATACGAGGCTATTACTCTCTTTGGCCTACCTTCCCAGGTAGTTCTTCTATAATCTTTAAGTCCACGTTGCAGTCCTACAACCCCGAAGAGTAAACTCTTCGGTTTGCCCTCTTGCCGTTTCGCTCGCCGCTACTAAGGCAATCGCTTTTGCTTTCTCTTCCTACAGCTACTTAGATGTTTCAGTTCACTGCGTCTTCCTCTACATTACCTTAACAGTAATGAGTGACAGGCATTACCTGCCGGGTTCCCCCATTCGGACATCTCTGGATCATTGCTCACTTACAGCTCCCCAAAGCATTTCGTCGTTAGTCACGTCCTTCATCGGCTTCTAGTGCCAAGGCATCCACCGTGCGCCCTTATTAACTTAACCTTATTTTTGGCCTTTCGACCTAACTCATTAAATATTCACAGCGTTTCGGTTTATTTTCTTGTTACTATCTATATGTAATTACTTACATATGGAATTTGATATAGATATTCAATTTTCAATGGACAATACTTGAATCTTTCGATTCAATGGAGCCTAGCGGGATCGAACCGCTGACCTCCTGCGTGCAAAGCAGGCGCTCTCCCAGCTGAGCTAAGGCCCCACAAGACCTCTCAAAACTAAATAAGAAACTCAAGTACATTCCGTTTTTCCTTAGAAAGGAGGTGATCCAGCCGCACCTTCCGATACGGCTACCTTGTTACGACTTCACCCCAATCATCTGTCCCACCTTAGGCGGCTGGCTCCAAAAGGTTACCTCACCGACTTCGGGTGTTACAAACTCTCGTGGTGTGACGGGCGGTGTGTACAAGGCCCGGGAACGTATTCACCGCGGCGTGCTGATCCGCGATTACTAGCGATTCCGACTTCATGTAGGCGAGTTGCAGCCTACAATCCGAACTGAGATTGGCTTTAAGAGATTAGCTCGCCGTCACCGACTCGCAACTCGTTGTACCAACCATTGTAGCACGTGTGTAGCCCAGGTCATAAGGGGCATGATGATTTGACGTCATCCCCACCTTCCTCCGGTTTATTACCGGCAGTCTCGCTAGAGTGCCCAACTGAATGATGGCAACTAACAATAGGGGTTGCGCTCGTTGCGGGACTTAACCCAACATCTCACGACACGAGCTGACGACAACCATGCACCACCTGTCACCGATGTACCGAAGTAACTTTCTATCTCTAGAAATAGCATCGGGATGTCAAGACCTGGTAAGGTTCTTCGCGTTGCTTCGAATTAAACCACATGCTCCACCGCTTGTGCGGGCCCCCGTCAATTCCTTTGAGTTTCAACCTTGCGGTCGTACTCCCCAGGCGGAGTGCT
>NZ_JBGQQT010000042.1:0-3012 GCF_045528345.1 Desemzia sp. FAM 23989
ACCAGCTTTGTCCTCAGGTAACAATCCTCCCCGTTCAGCTTTTGTCAGATTATCAAATTTTCGTTGAGAAATTAATTTTGATTTCAATAATTGATACCAAAATGTCTTTCTTTTTTTGACAACCTCTAAACTTGGAAAATCATCTGATTTACCACGGTTACTAGCAGATGAAACAAGTACTTTATTGTCAATAGAATTATCTTTCAAAAAAGCTTGAGGAATAATATGATCAATATCATAATTACTTAATCTATCAATATCTAAATCATCTCCGGTATACATATCTTTTCCATTTTGAAGATAGTATAAGTAAAGTCGATCATTTTGAAGTGCGTTATTGTCTATTTTAGAAAGTTTTGCAGGAATATTTTCCTTAAGTATCTTACTACCTAACTCTTTGAGAGATTTTTCTAAACGTTTCAAGCGTTGTTGGGAATTAGACTTACCTTGATTGGTATATTGATTTTCACGAGCCATCTCAACAACAATTGACTCGGGTTTTCTTCCTCCCATTACTTTGACCAATTCATCTACAATTTTTATGCTTTGTAAAATACCTTTTTTAATCGCAGGACTACCTGGCAAAGACTTAACGACCTCTTTAATATTACCTTTATCTTCGTCACCAATAATTTGTGCTTTCTGTATCTTCTTTTTAAAAGAAAGAGCATCATCGTGAATAAGTTGCATGAAATTACGGTTAGAAATACCATCATCAATTAAGTAATCAAGAATAGTATTACCAGATTTTTCATCTCGAATACCATTAATAAGCTTAGCAGATAACTTACCCCAGCCAGTGTAATGTCTACGAGATAACTTTTTCAAAACGGATTTATCGAATATATTCTCAAATTTTGAAAGACGTTGTTTTATCATCTCTCTATCTTCAAAAATTGTCAAAGTATGGATAATTTCTTCGATAATCGCTTCATTTGAACTATCATCCAAAAACTCTTTATCATTAATAATATTTAAAAGATCGTGATAAGTAGATAAACTAGAATTAAACTGTTTCTCTATGCCTTTTAATTCAATTCCATCATACCCATAAATTGCATGTAAATATTCAATAATATCCTTATCAGTAACTTTCCTTTTATCTTTAAAATAAAGTCTAACAATATCTTTCTTCTGCTTACTATCTAAAAATTGATAATCTCTCATACTTTCGGCAATAAATCTAACTTTTGTTAATTCATTATATACATTAAAAGTTTCGTATAAGAGACTATGCTTGATACTGTCAATAATTATGTGTAAACACTCAAGTAGAGTTGAAGAATGTTAATCAAATAAGCTTTCAAGTGTGTCAGCACATTGGCCAAACCCTTTATGGATGCGTTGATTTTGCTTGAAATTATAATCTTCAAACAGGGTAACTAAATAACGTTCCAGAGCCTCCTCGTTAGGAAAAAGAACCTTCTTTTTCGTTTGACGTTTGATTTCTTTGTTAAGAGACTCAATGAGGTTTGTCGAATAAATGCTATGCCAAATCTGGTAGGGAAACTGATAAAAAGTTAAAAGATTATCCGTATTCTCCAGACTTTCCATGACTTTCCTATACTTTGGTTTCCATTCGGCGATAAAGTTCTCTAAAGCTTGCACTGCCATTTCTAAATTTTCAGCACGATAAATCGTTTTAAATTGCTCCAGAATAACCGCTCTATCTGCTCGTTTCACTTTACTAGCTAGATTTCGACTAATATGAATTAAGCAACGTTGTTGTTTAGCTAATGGGTAAGCCTGATTGATAATCTCTTCAAGCCCCTTGAAGCCATCGGTCACTACAAGAGAAACCTGTTGGATTCCTTGGTTTTGAAGCTTGTCTAACAGGGTGGACCAAGAAGCATTGTTTTCATTTGGGGCGATTTCATATCCAAGAACAGCCTTCTGTCCTTCTGGTGTAATGCCAAGTGCGATATGAATACATTCTTTACTAACGGTTCCACGTCTTAAGGGAAGATAGGTTCCGTCAAGAAATAAAACAGAGTAATTGGCTTCTAAGCTTCGCTCATGAAAAGTAGCGACATTCTCCTGAGTTGCTTTTGAGATATTAGAAATTGTGGCAGGACTATAGTGATGACCATACATTCGCTCGATGATATCACTAATTTCTCGAGTCGTTACACCGGTTTGATAGAGTTTGATAACCATCTCTTCCAAGTGGTCATCTCGACGTCCATAAGCGGGAAGCAAAGCTGGACTAAAGTTCCCATTACGATCTCTAGGAATGCTCAACTGAACAGTCCCATATTTGGTTTCGAATTTCCGTGCATAGCTTCCGTTACGACTATTCCCAGAATTATAGCCTAATTTATCGTAAGGTTCATACCCTAAAAAGGCTGATAACTCTGCTTGAAGCAGATCATTCATAGCTGTTTCAAGAGAAGTACGGAAAAATTCATCAATATCTTGCTTTTGGGCTAGGAAGTTAAGTAGTTCTGTGGTAAACTGAGTCATAGGAATAAATCTCTTTCTAGTAATGTTTTGCAACTCTACTATAACGGATTTATTCCTTTTTGTGTTTACACAACTTATTTTACACTACCCTTGTCCAATTATACAACCCTTTTATTTTTTGTGGTAGCTAAATTGGTAGCCAAACAAAATAATACATCATTTTTTCTTAAATACTAATAGACTGAAACAGCTTCAAATCAACCTTTTAATATCAAAACTATAAACTCCTAGTCTTAGTGATTTGGGGGTTAAAGAATTTTTTTGAAGCGTCTTTAATTGGCAAAAATGACAGGTTAGCCAGGTTATTGTTGGCGTCACTGGATTTTAAAATGGGGCACCAGGCTTACCCAGCGCACTGGCGCAAGCCTTTTTTAGGGGGTTTCTTTCAAATCTAACAATTCCTGGTTCTTATTATCCAACCTAGATTGCAGTGCTCTTATACTGCTCAGAAGTCAATAAATTGGACTATTTTTATTCAGTTACTTAGGCAACATTTGAGATACGATTTCGATTATAAAAATTGATATACCAACCAATGGCTGCTTGGAC
>NZ_JBGQQT010000043.1:0-2945 GCF_045528345.1 Desemzia sp. FAM 23989
TTTTAAGAATACCTTTTAGGGGCTCTGTACCCGTTGGGAGAGTAAGAGTACAAGGAGGGTACTAACCCCATTTTGTCTGAGTACTAACCCCATTTTGTCTGAGTACTAACCCCATTTTGTCTGAGTACTAACCCCATTTTGTCTGAGTACTAACCCCATTTTGTCTGAGTATTAACCCCTCGTTTGAAGTTAAGGGGTTAGTATGCTAAAGTTTTTTTGAGGTGATTAAATGTCAAACATAAAAGTTAGATACAAAAACGAGCTAAACCTTATCCCTATGCGTAATTTTAATAGCGTTGAAATGAACTTATTCTTTTCGATTTGTGCGAAAATGAAAGATAAAGGTGAGCGAAAGGTTCGATTTTCATTTGAAGACTTAAAAGAGTTGAGTGACTACAAACCTACATCTGTAAAAAGATTTTCAGACGACTTAGAAGATGTTTATGACAAAATGCTTCAACTTACATACCGGACTTATGAAGAGGGCATAAGAGAGAAGTTTGTGCTATTTACAGGTTTTAGAATTGACGAGAACAATCAATACGTTGATATTTCAGTAAATCCTGACCTTGATTACATTCTTAATGAGTTATCTAGTGAGTTTACTAAATTTGAATTACAAGAATTTACAGGCATACGATCAAGCTATGCTAAAACAATGTACCGATTACTGAAACAATATCGTTCTACTGGGTTTTATAAAGTTAAAATAGAAGATTTCCGCGAACTTCTTGATATACCAGAGAGCTATTCCATGAGTAAAATTGACGAGCGAGTGTTAAATCCAATAAAAAAAGAACTTTCTGCTTATTTTGACGACTTAAAAATCATTAAACATAAAGCACGAAAAGGAAATAAAATTGCAGCTATAGAAGTTCGTTTTAAAGAAAAAGGACCTAAAAAACCAAGAGTACCTTTATATAATTATCTTGAAGAATAGGAAAAAGACCCCATCATTTTTTTTCACGATTGGGTCTTTTTTTTTCAAGCATGAAGCGTAGTGAATTCTTAAAAATTCGAAGAATTTTTTCACACAAAAAGGGCGTACTTAACATCATTCTTAAAGATGATGTATAAGTGCGCCCTCGCTCTTTTGTTTTAGCACAATACACGGTCTTTTTAAAATCGTGTATAAGTGCGCCTTTTTTTGAAAAAGGGGTAATAAAGATAAAAATGATTTTAAAGATTTTATCGAGCAACAGCGACAATATTTTTTTAGATTTATCTCAAAAAATTATAAGGTCATAGGAAATATTTCCTATCAAGCCAAAACTTACGTTTTGGGGTTTGTGTACACAAACCCGTTGCTTGCCTAACACATTTTTTTATCGTGTACAGGTGCATCCTTTGTTAAAATATCCTATCTTGTAAAATAATTTGACGCTTATGGCTCTTGACTACTGTCTACGTATTCCATGTATGAAACAAATGTTTTTCCTTCTTGACTAGCGATTATTTCATTCATCGAATCCTCAACTATCTCATTAACCCATTCATTACCTTCGTCTGCCTCAATATTTGACAATTTGAATGATTCTGCATAAGCAGTAACCTCTACTGAGGTTCTTTCGTCATTACTGAAAATGTAGTCTTTAGTAAAACCTGATCCATCTGCCTTATCTGATTCATCAAGTCTTATCATATTTTTGACTTCATCATGGTCTAATACTTTGTAATTATATTCTTCTCGGCCATCTTCAGTGACCTTAATATAACCTTCATCGCTGAAATAATAATGTATTCCACTTTCATTTTCTATCCAATGACCGTAAAGGGAGGTTCTTACGTTTGATAAATCTCTCCCCCCACACCCGCTTAAAAATAGTACTAAAAATGATACTAATAAAAGTATCTTCTTCATAATTTTCAACCTCTCTTTCATAAAGAACTTTTTAATAATTTAATAAATAATTTTTTATTTCGTCATAAATAATTTTTGCTTCTTGTTTTTCATTGTTAGTATATTCAATTTCCTCACTAAAAAGGGATTCTATTTGATACAAAACAGTGATTAAAATTTCTTTTTTCCTAGCAATACAAATCTTATTTGATTTTTTAACTGCTTCAAAATTAATTTTAAAGTCTTTTATCATGATATTTCCCTCCTAGTATAAAAGCATTTTCTTTATTGTACCCTTTATATACAGTTGAAACTGTGACAAAAAAATAACGTTTTGTTTTTATCTGTTAACTATAAATACGAATATCGTCTTTAAAGCTCTAAAATCGTTTCTGAGAGGTTTTGCATACCCGCTTTAGGTATTTTACGTACAAAGGTCCTAAAACTCCTTAAACGTCATTTTTTTGCTTTTAAAAGCATATTGTGAGCCTATTTATTGTTTAAAATGTTTAAACAATGGTTTTTATCTGCTTTTGGGTATGTAGGGCTTGCCCTGCACGAGCGAATAGCGAGCCTTATACAAACTTTGTCCTTTCAGTAGGCAATAACTCTAAAGCTGATTTAAAAGTCCTCCTTGCCCCCTTATTTTTCTTTGACGATGGAGCGGAGCGACTATCTTTTGCTTTTGATCTTTTAAAATATCTTTTGTCTTGCGGAGCAAGGCTTCATTTTTTCTTTGGGTATTTTTATAATCTTTAGCTTGCTGCGCAAGCTAAACTTTTGTCCTTGATTTTGTTTTGTATAGCATGAAATTGCCTAAACTATTGTACGTGCAACATTATTGGACAGTAAGGGGACATATTTGGACTGGTTTAGTAACACTTTTGCAGTATCTATTCATAAGGTATGGGTATCAAATTTATGCACCTAATTTTGATTGTCTTTTATAGTACTTTTTATAATACTTTTTATAATACTTTTTAAGAATACCTTTTAGGGGCTCTGTACCCGTTGGGAGAGTAAGAGTACAAGGAGGGTACTAACCCCATTTTGTCTGAGTACTAACCCCATTTTGTCTGAGTACTAACCCCATTTTGTCTGAGTA
>NZ_JBGQQT010000044.1:0-2934 GCF_045528345.1 Desemzia sp. FAM 23989
TGTCCTCATTTCAGTAAAAGTGCAAGGTTTTGTTTAACATCCTATAAAAACCCTTGCATCTATTATATCAATCATTAGTTGTAAAAGGCAGCAGAATAAGCATAGTTTATTATTCAGTAGACATTAAGTAAATGGATCTTTCGGTCCTCACTTAATTTCTCTGAGCGAGTGATCGCTTCATAGTTTGCTTGGAGTTCATCAACCAAACCTAACAAATTAAGATCCTCCTTATACATAATATTTTTCTTATTATAAAATATTTTTTTCGAATATGCATTATTTTAGCCTAGAAAAAATAAATATATATCAAATATTTCTTTCTTCTTCATTAAGCTCTCATTTTTCAAAGTTTTAAAAATTTCATTTGCCAGCAAACCATGTATTCTTTCCTTTTAAACATATTGGTCTAGGACGATTAAGACATATTCTCCCTTTTTTATTAAACCTATAACGATTATCGGTACATTGTGTATATTTTAACAAATAATGAGAATTCTTTCATATATACTCGCTTTTATATGTGAGTTTTTTTAGAAACATTCAAGTCATTTAAAGAAAGCATTCAAAAATACTGCATATAAAAAGAGATTTCTTATCAGAGCTATGCCACCCACAAAGAAATCTTTTTTCATATTTAACTAGTTATTTGTTTTCATGCCTGTCCATGTTTTCCAACCATTTTTTCACTGCATGCATGTCTTCATGAATCTTTGACTCTAACTGTCGATTGTAAAAGATACTGGCAGGATGGTAGGTACATAAAACTGGATACTTTTTGTCAGTCCACTGATAAGCAGTATCTTCAAGATCTGCTAAATATTGAACCGATGTCATCAGCACTTTTCCGTGAAGATCTTTTACTGCAGCTTGTTTTCCAAGCACTCGCTCAATGGCGGATGTTCCCAGCAAAATAATCAACGGTGCATCGATATGACTGATTTCATAGTCAGTCAACGGCGCGTGTGCCAATACTTCTTTACGATTTGGTTTGCGATTGTACCGCTTTAGTTCTTCCAAACCAGTACGTTTATTGAGTTTTAAGCGGTCTTTGAATGGTCGACTATGAAAAACACTGGTAATATACGTATTTTCTCTGGATAAACCAGCTGTCTCCAAAGTCCTCATCAATTCGATTCCTGCCCGTCCTGCAAATGGCGTATCTTCAACTGCCGTTACCTCAACTGCTCCCGGTGCTTCTCCAATCAACAGTGCTTTGGGGTTTTCTGGACCTTCCCCACGTATAAACCCCTCTACAGCAAAGCCTGCTGCACGTTGTTGCGCTAAGTTCAATAATTCAGTCGGCAAAATTGTTTTCAACATTTGATCACCTTCCTTGCTTCTCTTTTCAGATTAGCACATTTAAAGTTTTTACAAAAATATAAAACACAAAAAAAGCAGATCGTCTTAAACGACCTACTTTAAACGTACAATAGTTCTATTTTTATAAAAACAATCCGATAAACATTGCAGATAGTACCGGTACAATAAAGCCGCCTAACATTCCTCTAAAAGCTAAGTTGGACAAATCATTTTTTCTGTTTGGTGCAAAAACAGTTAAACCAGTCACGCAAATGGCAATACTAGAAAACGCTCCAAAACTTCCGACAGCAATGGATAACATTGCTACAGCTCTATTTGATAATTCTCCCATCATAGGCGCCAAATCGGCGTACGCCACAAATTCATTGATTGACAGCTTAGTCCCTAAGACTTGTCCTGCTATTCTTGACTCTGCTCCATTTAATCCCATCAACCAACCCAATGGCATAAAGATATAACCTAATAATTGCGTAAAACTCGTTCCTACTAATCCTAAAATACTATTTAATAAAGCTACAATAGAAATACCAGCTATCAAGCTCGCTCCGATTCCTAATACCATTTGCAATCCATTATTGATCCCTTCTGCCATTGCAGAAAAAACAGATGTATTATCGCCTTTACGGTCTAATGTTACATCAGATACTTGGCTGATTTCCGTTTCAGGCGTCAACATCTTAGCCACTAACAATGATCCAAAGGGAACCATAGCAGTTGTTACGAGAAGCCATTCCATTGGGATTCCCAATAAATTATACCCTACTAAAATAGACGCTGACATCGAACCCATTCCGGAAACTAGTACCGTCATCAATTCAGATTTCGTCATTTTAGGTAAGTACTTAGCGACCAAAAAGGGCGATTCAGTTTGTCCCAGCAGCATATTTGCTACTGCCACAAAAGATTCAGCTTTTTCGGTACCTGTTAATTTCCCTACTGCTCCGCCGATGATTTTTACGACCCAACCAACTACTCCTAAATAACCTAGAATACCTGTTAAGCCGGATAAGAAAATAATGACACCCAAAACATCAATAAAGAAATAGCCATTTCCAAATAAATCACCAAAAACAAATGACAATCCTTCGTTGGCAAAACTGAATAATTTCGTTACTCCCGCTGCCAGTTGTTTGATTAACCAGCTTCCTATAGGGACTTTAATTAAAAATAAGGCCAATACCAATTGGGCTGCTAGGGAAATACCCACTGTTTTTTTATTGATGGCTTTCTTATTATCCGATAATAAATATAAAACTCCCAACATGACAATAATACCTATTAAGGTTACTAATCTACTCATTGTTCTTGTACTCCATTTCTCTTCACAGTTCTTTTGATTGTGCATTTATTCTAGTTAATCAGTGTCCCAACGCCTTTGCCTCCAATTTGACCTTTTTACTTTATTTAGAAATAATCACAACTTCCCATACTACCATATTTTAAACAACTCTATCAAATCAATTTTAGTTCTGATTGCGTTCTCGGTCTAAAATGTCCTAAAACCAAGGCTCACATTAATGCAAGCTTTTACTTCGCAAAAGCTTGCATTAATGTGACCGAATTTGTTAAAATTAGTCTTAAGCTGTTTGTTCAGCTTCGTACTCTTCGAGTGTT
>NZ_JBGQQT010000045.1:0-1366 GCF_045528345.1 Desemzia sp. FAM 23989
GAATAGTGTTCTTTGAAAACTGGATATTGTCTAATAGAAACATTTAAGTAAGAAACCGAGAAACACACCGCGTTTAAAAGAGTTTTTTAATTGTTCTTATCGCAAGATAAAACAAGCAACTTCGGTTGCAACACAATTAGTAATGATAGGTTAAGTTACTAAGGGCGCACGGTGGATGCCTTGGCACTAGAAGCCGATGAAGGACGGGACGAACTCCGATATGCTTTGGGGAGCTGTAAGTAAGCTTTGATCCAGAGATTTCCGAATGGGGGAACCCAGCATCTTTAATAGGATGTTACTGCTGACTGAATACATAGGTCAGTAGAGGTAGACGCAGAGAACTGAAACATCTAAGTACCTGCAGGAAGAGAAAGAAAATTCGATTCCCTTAGTAGCGGCGAGCGAACAGGGAAGAGCCCAAACCAAAGAGCTTGCTCTTTGGGGTTGTAGGACTGAACACATAGAGTCATAAATGAACGTTGTAGAAGAAGCGTCCTGGAAAGGACTGCCGAAGAAGGTAAAAGCCCTGTATTTGAAACAACATTCACTCTGTTCAGTATCCTGAGTACGGCGGAACACGAGAAATTCCGTCGGAATCCGGGAGGACCATCTCCCAAGGCTAAATACTCTCTAGTGACCGATAGTGAACCAGTACCGTGAGGGAAAGGTGAAAAGAACCCCGGAAGGGGAGTGAAACAGCACCTGAAACCGTGTGCTTACAAATAGTTAGAGCCCGTTAATGGGTGATAGCGTGCCTTTTGTAGAATGAACCGGCGAGTTACGATTACATGCGAGGTTAAGTTGATAAGACGGAGCCGTAGCGAAAGCGAGTCTGAATAGGGCGTTTGAGTATGTGGTCGTAGACCCGAAACCAGGTGACCTACCCATGTCCAGGTTGAAGGTGCGGTAAAACGCACTGGAGGACCGAACCCACGTACGTTGAAAAGTGCGGGGATGAGGTGTGGGTAGCGGAGAAATTCCAATCGAACTTGGAGATAGCTGGTTCTCTCCGAAATAGCTTTAGGGCTAGCCTCGGAATTTAGAATCATGGAGGTAGAGCAACTGTTTGAACTAGGGCCCCTTATCGGGGTACCGAATTCTGATAAACTCCGAATGCCATTGATTCATGTCCGGGAGTCAGACTGCGAGTGATAAGATCCGTAGTCGAAAGGGAAACAGCCCAGACCACCAGTTAAGGTCCCAAAGTTTATGTTAAGTGGAAAAGGATGTGGGGTTGCTTAGACAACTAGGATGTTGGCTCAGAAGCAGCCATCATTTAAAGAGTGCGTAATAGCTCACTAGTCGAGTGACCCTGCGCCGAAAATTTACCGGGGCTAAACATAACACCGAAACTGTGGATAGAACC
>NZ_JBGQQT010000045.1:1466-2725 GCF_045528345.1 Desemzia sp. FAM 23989
TAAGGACAAGTTGTGATGGGGAGGGAAATTAAGTACCGAAGTTCCTGATGTCACACTGTCAAGAAAAGCTTCTAGTTAGAAACAAACAGCCCGTACCGCAAACCGACACAGGTAGTCGAGGAGAGAATCCTAAGGTGTGCGAGAGAACTCTCGTTAAGGAACTCGGCAAAATGACCCCGTAACTTCGGGAGAAGGGGTGCTGACCATCTGGTCAGCCGCAGTGAATAGGCCCAAGCGACTGTTTATCAAAAACACAGGTCTCTGCAAAATCGAAAGATGACGTATAGGGGCTGACGCCTGCCCGGTGCTGGAAGGTTAAGAGGATGGGTTAGCTTCGGCGAAGCTCAGAATTGAAGCCCCAGTAAACGGCGGCCGTAACTATAACGGTCCTAAGGTAGCGAAATTCCTTGTCGGGTAAGTTCCGACCCGCACGAAAGGCGTAACGATTTGGGCACTGTCTCAACGAGAGACTCGGTG
Organism: Desemzia sp. FAM 23989; assembly: GCF_045528345.1. Classification (NCBI taxonomy): domain Bacteria; kingdom Bacillati; phylum Bacillota; class Bacilli; order Lactobacillales; family Carnobacteriaceae; genus Desemzia; species Desemzia sp. FAM 23989. The sequence continues at coordinate 1,944 of NZ_JBGQQT010000045.1, forward strand.
AAATTATAGTACCTGTGAAGATGCAGGTTACCCGCGACAGGACGGAAAGACCCCATGGAGCTTTACTGCAGTTTGATATTGAGTGTCTGTACAGCTTGTACAGGATAGGTAGGAGCTATTGAAGCCAGGACGCCAGTCTTGGTGGAGGCATTGGTGGGATACTACCCTTGCTGTATGGCCACTCTAACCCTCAGCCATTAGCTGGCTGGGAGACAGTGTCAGACGGGCAGTTTGACTGGGGCGGTCGCCTCCTAAAATGTAACGGAGGCGCCCAAAGGTTCCCTCAGAATGGTTGGAAATCATTCGTAGAGTGTAAAGGCAGAAGGGAGCTTGACTGCGAGACCTACAAGTCGAGCAGGGACGAAAGTCGGGCTTAGTGATCCGGTGGTTCCGCATGGAAGGGCCATCGCTCAACGGATAAAAGCTACCCTGGGGATAACAGGCTTATCTCCCCCAAGAGTCCACATCGACGGGGAGGTTTGGCACCTCGATGTCGGCTCATCGCATCCTGGGGCTGTAGTCGGTCCCAAGGGTTGGGCTGTTCGCCCATTAAAGCGGTACGCGAGCTGGGTTCAGAACGTCGTGAGACAGTTCGGTCCCTATCCGTCGCGGGCGCAGGAAATTTGAGAGGAGCTGTCCTTAGTACGAGAGGACCGGGATGGACACACCGCTGGTGTACCAGTTGTTCTGCCAAGAGCATCGCTGGGTAGCTATGTGTGGAAGGGATAAACGCTGAAAGCATCTAAGCGTGAAGCCCCCCTCAAGATGAGATTTCCCATCAC
>NZ_JBGQQT010000046.1:0-2396 GCF_045528345.1 Desemzia sp. FAM 23989
GTAAGCCCGTTAAAATGGACGCCGATAGCTCCAAATAAAAAAAAGCATGACAAATAGCCTGATTTCATCCATTTTTTTGAAATCAGGCTGCTTTTTTCATATTTTTGGCTGGCTGGCAGCTTTCGATAATCGCCAACGACCAAGGGAGATAGTCGTTGATTTTCTCAGGTTCCTGAATCAAATCGACTTCTGGCAATTCAATTAATAGCTTTTCCAGATATTGGCGAAAATCGATGTGATTTGCTTTACAGGTTTCCACCAAGCTCAAATAGATGGCATTGGCTTTTCCACCCGCTTCACTTGTAGAAAATAACCAATTCTTTTTGCCCAATGTTAGCGGACGAATTGCATTCTCTGCACCGTTATTATGAATCGGCAACGCAGGAACTTCCAGAAACTTCAACAGGCCGGCTTTTTGATTCAAGCAATAGGTGATCGCTTTGTCCAAGGCAGATTTTGGCGCAGCGAATTGCGTCTCCAACCAAAGATAAAAGTCTTCCAACAGTGGTCTCGCAAATTTTTGACGCAATTGATCTCGTGCCATAATTGGCATTTCTTGCCAATCCCGTTCCATACGAAAAAGCGCATCACACACCATTTTACCCAAGCGAACCGCTGGACTCGAAGCTTTCCCACCTAATTCTAAGGCTTCGACCCATTTTCGTCGAGCATGTGCCCAACAATGGGCGAACTTGATACCGGGCAACTGCCGATAGACCGAATAGCCGTCACACAAAATCAATCCCTGCCAGTTTCCAAGGAACTTTCTTAATTCGTCCCGACTTCGAGTCAAGGTAGAATCGAAGAGTGTAATGGGATGCGTTGCCCCTTCGATGGTGCGATAAACCCAGTTTTGTGATTTTGATCGACCGGATTTTCCATCCGAACGTCGTAAAATTCGCGATGGGGTTTCATCCACGGCCAATATTGTTTTGGTCAACAATTGTTTCTTCAATTCCTGATAGATTGGTGCTAACCAGTCTTCGGCCACTTTATTGACCCATTCACTCAGTGTGCGGCTGTGCAACGTCAAGCCTAATCGTTGCCAGTCTTTTAATTGTCGTTCCAACGGAACGAATTGGGTAAACTTCATATAAACGGCTTCTGTTATCATCGAGGGACTGGCGATACTCCCAGGTAATGCCCGCTTAGGGGAAGGCGCCACTCGGATCTGATTGGTGCCGCTCTTCTTACAGTTTCGACATTCATAACGATGCACAATATGGCGGCAACGAACTAATTTAGCCGGAATCAATTTGACTTCGCTCCAGTCCTTGGTACCAAGTTCTTTCATCTCGCCGTTGCAACACAAACAAACTGGTTCTTCGAGGCGGTGATGATATTCTTCAGTGGGGAGATTTTCCAACTGTTTTTCTTTCCACCCAGGGACGCGATGCTTGCGAGTGTGCGTGGAGATAACGGTTATACGGCTAATTTCACCTTCTTCCTTTTCTGGTTGGCCGAAAAAATCGGATGGCTCATCAAATAAAGACGTTTGGTTCTGAGGAATCTCTTCCTGAGAATAGCGCGTTTTTTCACTACGAGACCCGAATAACATTTTTGTTAAGTTGGCGACCTGATTGGACAGTTCCATATTTTGCTCAAGTAGTTGATCTAGTCTCGCCAGTAATTCAGCATTTTGTTCTTCTAATTCGGTATTTGTCGCCATCTGCTCAGTCCATTCTTATCGCTTTGTTTCTTCTAGTTTATCAAATGAGACCTGAATGGTCACGAACTAATTTTATCGAAGGGGTTATTAGAATGAACCACCAGTTCGTGCGTTTGTGATAGCCCTTGGCTGCTCAATTTTTAACCCTTCTAATAGCCAACGCAACTCACGTTGCGTCAATTTTTTGACCTCCAATTCATTTCGTGGCCATTGTAATTTTCCTGAATCGATTCGTTTATAAAGCAATGCGAATCCATCTTGATTCCAAAACAGTGCTTTATACCGATCGGCACGTCTACCACAAAAAAGAAATAATGAGGCCTCTTGATAGACATCTAATTCAAATTGGTTTTGAATTACGGCGGCTAAGCCATCAATTCCTTTACGCATATCTGTATGTCCACAAACAAGGTAGAGGTGGTTTATTTTAGTGTAGTCAAGAATCATGTGACTTCAACTCCTTTAACAGAGCATAGAGAATATATTTGTCAATCCCGTTATAAATTCGAACTTCTTGCTTCTTGCATTGGATTTTCGCAGCAAGTTTCATCGGAGATGATGGAGCAGGCGAGACAGTATGTTGGCTTATTTCATTTGTGAGTGAGACGGGGACGATGGTGTGATGGGGTTGTTTTGGCATAACAAAAATTCCTCCTTCTGATTAAGATAGTCTTATCATACAGGAAGAATTTCCGGCTTTCTATGCGGTTAATTTCATCGGGCTTAC
>NZ_JBGQQT010000047.1:0-2263 GCF_045528345.1 Desemzia sp. FAM 23989
GTAAGCCCGTTAAAATTAACCGCATAGAATTGTTGTCTCCCCTCTTGTAAGATTGACTTATCTCAATCAGACAGGAGGGATTTTTACTATGCGAGATCAAAAAAATAATCAACCCATCGTCCCCGTCCAACTTCTGGACCAAAAAACCAACGAAATAACTCATCCTAAAACCTCTTCTAAAGATAAGCTTGCAATTAAAATTCAAGTTGCCGATATTGAAGTCAATATATTCAACGGCGTTGATAAGTACATCCTTTACGCTCTGCTCAAGGAGTTGAAGATACATGATCATTGATTATGCAGCTGTCAAAAAGATTTACATTGTTTGTGGGTATACTGATATGCGAAAAGGAATTGACGGATTAGCCATGGTTATTCAGAACCAGTTTGAACTTGATTTATACCAAGACACCGTCATCTTCCTCTTCTGCGGTCGACGATCAGATCGGTATAAAGCTCTTTTCTGGGACAACGACGGCTTTTCTTTACTTTATAAACGAATTGACTCGGGCAAACTTCAGTGGCCTAGAACAGAAAGAGAAGTCAAACAGCTTTCCCAACGGGAACTTCGTTGGTTGTTGGAAGGATTAAAAATTGATCAACCTAAAGCCATTTCAACGGCTCAAAAAGGAGGTGCTTTTTAACCCTAAAGCCTTGATTTAATGCGATTTTTTAATGATTTTACCTTTAGAATTTGATATAATAAAGCATACGTATTTCAAAGAAAAAAGGTGGTGAAATCCATGCCGACAAAAGCCGAATTAGAACGTCAAAATCAAGAATTAATGAACCAACTCTCCGAGTTAACTAATAAATTGGATACCATCATGACTCAAAATATGGATCTATCAAACCAAGTATTTAAACTGACTAAGATGCTTTTTGGCTCTCGCAGTGAAAAGACAAAGGGAACGAACGAAGAGATTGATGGGAATCAGACATCGTTATTTGATGAAGAGTCCGATTTTTTCGTCCCAATGAATGAGGAAGAAGGTGAATTGAAAAAGACGCTTGTTCTTCAACATAAACGCAAACGGCGGAAACGTGGATGGAAGGATAAACAGTTGGAAAACTTACCAACTGAAGAATTCAACCATACCATTGATGAACCGGTTTGCGATTGTTGCGGATATGAGATGCACGAACTTGGCGTAAAAGATTGGAGCGAGGTTGTACTCGTCCCCGCCAAACTTATTCGACAGTTGCATCATGTACATAGTTATGAATGTCGTCAGTGTAAAAAAAGCGGTACAAATCAGATACAAACTGCTCCATCATTGAAACGAGCCTTACCAGGAAGTATTGCCAGTCCATCAATAATTGCAGAAGCCGCTTATATGAAGTTCGAACAGTTCGTTCCTTTGGAACGACAACTGAAAGACTGGAGTCGACTTGGATTAACTCTCTACAGCCGAACATTAGTGGATTGGGTAAACAAGGTCGCTGAAAAGTTTCTAAAGCCAGTATATGATGAGTTGAAGCGACAACTGCTAAAACAAACCATCATCGCAGCTGATGAAACGCCTTATCGGATTATCAAACGTTCAGACGGAAAATCAGGAAAATCGAAATCACAGAATTGGGTATACCGAACAGTGGCTAGTGCTAACCGTGCTATTATTGTTTTTGACTCGACGCTTACCCGTGGACGAGAAGAACTTAGACGATTCCTGGGTGACTGGATAGGGATTATTTTGTGCGACGGTTATTCTGTCTATGATAAAATCGACGGCGTCGATTTTGCCAATTGTTGGGTCCATGCGAGACGCTATTGGAACGACGCTCTTGAGTTAGGCGGCAAACATCCAAGCCCACAAGTAAAATTGGGGAAAGAAATGTGTGATGCTCTCTTTCGCATGGAGAAGGATTGGAAAGAGTTGTCATTAGAAGAACGTCATCAACTGCATCAAAAGTACTCCAAGCCAATTCTTGATGATTTCTTTAAATGGATGGAAGGAACTTTCGCGGCTCCTAAATCTGCACTCGAAAAAGCCCTTACTTACTGTCTCAATCGGAAAGAGGGATTGATGAAGTTTCTGGATCATCGAGATCTCCCTATTCATAACAATGACAGTGAGAATGCCATCCGACCACTAACTCTAGGTCGAAAAAACTGGCTGTTTTCTACGAGCGAATGGGGCGGAAAAGCGAATGCCATCTATCTTAGTTTGGTTGAAACCTGCAAAGCAAACAAGATCGATTTTAGGCAATATCTAGAAAAGCTGATTACGGAACTTCCTGGTTTGGATTTGATCCAAAATCC
>NZ_JBGQQT010000048.1:0-1697 GCF_045528345.1 Desemzia sp. FAM 23989
TATCTTATTTGGTATAATAAGACTATAGATTTTGAGAAAAGGCAGGTGTAGAAAATGACTGAGTTGGAACAAATGTTGATGAAGAAACTAGAATTAGCAGATGAACAAAATAAACAGCTAACTGAACAGTTAGCCTTATTAACTGAGCAAGTGCAGCTGTTAACTCAAAAGTTATTTGGTCGTTCTAGTGAGAAGTCTAAGACGAATACACCTGTCGAAAATCAACTTAGTTTATTTACTGATGCAGATTTAAATATTTTTAATGAAGCCGAAGTATCTCAAGACAAAAAAGCATCTGAGATCAGTCACTTACAAGAGATTAAAGTAAAAAAACGTACGGTAGGACAGAAAGAAAAATTAATAAAGAATCTACCGATCATCAACGTTAATTGTATGTTACATGAAGACGAATGCCATTGTGAATGGTGTAATACAGAATTAAAAATCATTGGAAAAGAAGAAGTTCGCCAAGAAATTGAATTTATTCCTGCTCACCTAAAAGTGAGAAAAATTATGCGCTATGCTTATGAGTGTCCAACTTGTAAGAAAGATGGTGCAGACAATATTGTTAAAGCTGTAACCCCTGCACCTGTTATACCTAGAAGTTTAGCTTCCGCAAGTTCAGTAGCTTGGTTGATGCACCAAAAATTTGAATTGAGTGTACCTTTTTACCGTCAAGAGAAAGAATGGGAAAACTATGGTATTGCACTTAGCCGTGCCACTATGGCTAATTGGGTAATAAAAGCTTCTAACCAATGGTTAAAGCCTATATTTGATCTATTACATCAACAGCTTCTGCACTCGAGAGCTATCCATGTAGATGAAACAACCATGCAGGTTCTAAAAGAACCAGGTAAAAAGGCAACAACAAAATCTTATATGTGGCTCTACCAAAGTAGTAAAGACTCACCTGAGCAAATTGCGCTTTACCAATATAAACCTACTCGAGCAGGAGAAAATGCGAGGAAGTTTTTAGAAGGTTACCGTGGCTTTATGCATTGTGATGGTTATGAAGGTTACAATAAAGTTACTGAGGTAACACGTGTAGGCTGTTGGGCTCATCTTCGCAGAAAGTTTAATGATGGCATCCCAAAAAACGCCATGCAAAACAAATCTCAATCTGAGATTGGAAAAGACTTCTGTGATCAACTCTTCAAAGTTGAACGAGAAATCGCCTTTCTTTCCCCAGAAGAAAGATTCATTCAACGGAAAGAAAAAGCGACTCCAATCTTAAATAAGTTTTGGAATTGGGTAGAGCATACAAATGCATTGAAGAGTTCAATTCTTGGAAAAGCATTACAATATGCAAAAAATCAAAAGCCTTACTTAATGAACTACCTTAAGGATGGTGAATGCCAGCTCTCAAACAATCTAGCAGAGCGTAGTATTCGTCCATTCGTGGTCGGTCGTAAAGTTTGGAATTTTTCTACCAGCACCAAAGGTGCAACAGCGAGTGGTGTAGTTTATAGTATTATTCAAACTGCAAAAGTTAATGGATTAAGCCCATATAAGTATCTTCAATACTTATTTGAAGAACTACCCACTACTCCATTTAAAGAAGAACCCGAATTACTTCAAAATCTATTACCATGGAGTAAAGAAGTTCAAGAAAGCTGCAAATAACCCTTACTGTAATACAAAACTATTGTAGCAAGGGTTATTTGTTATATCTATATACCGTTTCATTTTGCGCTTAC
>NZ_JBGQQT010000049.1:0-1694 GCF_045528345.1 Desemzia sp. FAM 23989
AAAATAGAAAAAAGCCATCCAAACGGATAGCTCTTTTACTATTTAGGCTCTATAATTTCTGTAGTGGGTAAAACCACTGTAGAGATTATAGAGCTTTTTGAATGCAGACAAAAAGTCCCATAAGAACTATAATGAAAAGCAACCAAACCATCATTAGGAAGAACTTATGAGACTTATTAAGAATAACACAGAATTAATCGGAATCAAAGACCAAAATATCAAGATTTCACTTGTTTTTGAAACTGACACTCATATCGAGATTCAAGCAAAACTTGATTACCCTGCACCATCATGTCCTCACTGCCAAGGAAAGATGATCAAGTACGACTTTCAAAAGCCTTCTAAAATCCCTCTTCTCGAGCAAGCGGGAACGCCAACTCTACTACGTCTGAAAAAACGTCGTTTCCAGTGTAAAAGTTGTAGAAGAGTCACGGTAGCTGAGACATCTATCGTTGAGAAAAACTGCCAAATCTCCAATCTAGTCCGACAAAAAGTTACACAGCTTCTAACTGAGAAGGTGTCACTAACTGATATTGCAAGAAGACTTCGCGTGTCGACGTCCACTGTCTATCGTAAGCTTGATCAGTTCACTTTCAAGGAACATTATGACAAACTCCCTGCTGTTATGTCCTGGGATGAGTTTGGGTTCAAGAAAGGGGAATTGGCTTTTGTGGCGCAGAATTATGAGACAAACCAACTCATAACCATCCTTGATAATCGCCGCCAAACTACTATACGAAACTACTTTTTGAAGTATCCATTGAAAGTCCGGCAACAGGTACAGTTTATCACGATGGATATGTCTGGAGCTTATATTCCACTGGCTCGCAAGCTCTTTCCAAACGCAAAAATCGTTCTTGATCGTTTCCACATCATCCAGCACCTTGGACGTGCCTTTTTAAAGACTAGAATTGCAATTATGAACCAGTTCGATAAGAAGTCACTACCCTATCGAGCCTTGAAAAATCACTGGCGACTCTTCCAAAAGGACAGCTGTAAGTTATCTCTCAACTCTTTCTATTCAAAGACTTTCCGCCAAACTTTAGCACCACATGAAGTTGTTAAGAAGACACTAGTCTTTTCAAAAGAGCTTACTGACTACTATACACTTTATCAGCTTTTGCTTTTTCACTTTCAGGAGAAGAGAGTAGGTGAGTTCTTTGACCTGATAGAGGAAAATAGAAGCAAGGTCAATCACTATTTTCAAACGGTCTTTAGGACTTTTCTTAGACACAAGCAATACATCCAAAATGCACTAGAAACAGACTATTCAAACGCAAAACTTGAAGCGACTAATAAGTTAATTAAAGACATTAAACGCTTGGGCTTCGGTTTTAGAAACTTCATCAACTTTAAGAAACGTGTCTTCATCACACTGAACATACATAAAAAGAGGACCTATCCGGTCCTCTCTAGATGTTAGCTTTTCGTCACCCACTACAGTTGACAAAGAGCCATTATTATTTAACGTGTTTCTCAAGATCTTTTTGAGCTTTTTCGTTAGATTCTTTCTTTTCTTTAAGCCATTTTTCACGACTTTGTTCATATTCTTTCTTAGTAACTACTTTTTCTTGTGGTTTCACATATTTGATGTAGTCGTTTGATGAGTTTTTATCACCCACCTGGAGGCTAGCACCGGTAAACGGTGTCAAGCGTGAGATAACTGGTGCCGCACCATTACCAACAGTCAATGG
>NZ_JBGQQT010000050.1:0-1456 GCF_045528345.1 Desemzia sp. FAM 23989
ATTTGTTGCAATGAAACTGGTACTATATCTTGTCTTTTCATCATCATTCCTCCAACTTGTTTACTATGAAATCAAGTATAGAGCGGAAAAGAAGATATTTGAAGATACCGTTTCATTTTGCGCTTACCTATAAACTCACATTTTTTTACTTACCAACGTCAAATGTTGTAGAACCGAAATTTGTATATAACAGTATAAAAAAAGCAACAACGCTATTATACGCTGTTGCTTTTTAGTATACCGGCGGCCGGAATCGAACCGGCACGCCCTCGCGGGCACAGGATTTTGAGTCCAGCGCGTCTACCAGTTCCGCCACGCCGGCAAGATTACTAATTGCAAGTTTTAACTTTTATTAAAGTCATAAGGCGGTAACCGGATTTGAACCGGTGATGAAGGTTTTGCAGACCTCTGCCTTACCACTTGGCTATACCGCCAAAATATAATATTTAAACAAACTGGGCTAGCTGGATTCGAACCAGCGCGTGAGGGAGTCAAAGTCCCTTGCCTTACCGCTTGGCTATAGCCCAATAAAAAAGGGCGACTGATGGGGATCGAACCCACGCGTGCCGGAACCACAATCCGGTGTGTTAACCACTTCACCACAATCGCCATAATTTAAATGTACTAACAGGGGTAGTAGGAATCGAACCCACATTGATGGTTTTGGAGACCATAGTTCTACCGTTAAACTATACCCCTAAAATAATAATGGAGGGGGGCAGATTCGAACTGCCGAACCCGAAGGAGCGGATTTACAGTCCGCCGCGTTTAGCCACTTCGCTACCCCTCCAAATGGCCCGGGACAGAGTCGAACTGCCGACACCTTGAGCTTCAATCAAGTGCTCTACCAACTGAGCTACCGGGCCATATGCATTAGGAAAAATTAGTGCTATTCTATTTTTTCAAAAATACGGTCTCGACGGGAATCGAACCCGCGATCTTCTGCGTGACAGGCAGACATGTTAACCCCTACACCACGAGACCATAATTTAATTTGTTGCAATGGAGGTTAACGGGCTCGAACCGCTGACCCTCTGCTTGTAAGGCAGATGCTCTCCCAACTGAGCTAAACCTCCAGGTTTGAATAAACCTTTATTACAATGACCCGTACGGGATTCGAACCCGTGTTACCGCCGTGAAAGGGCAGTGTCTTAACCGCTTGACCAACGGGCCATAACTTACATTAAAATTTCACAACGGAGAGTAAGGGATTCGAACCCTTGAGACAGTTTTCACCGCCTACACGATTTCCAATCGTGCTCCTTCGGCCAGCTCGGACAACTCTCCAGATTCTAGTTTCCTTGTACCCTATACATGAAAATACTATGTAACTCCGCAAGTAGGACTCGAACCTACGACATCGTGATTAACAGTCACGCGCTACTACCAACTGAGCTATTGCGGAATAACTATATGCGCGGCAACGTCCTAGTCTCACAAGGGGAAACCCCTCACT
>NZ_JBGQQT010000051.1:0-1326 GCF_045528345.1 Desemzia sp. FAM 23989
AAAAAAATCGAATGCTTACGCAAAGGATGACTATTTCCAGAAAATTTTGCTTATTTAGCTGATTCCATTAGCATCCAACAACAACGTTTTATTGTAGTCAATTGGGCACTAAAAGTTCAATCCATTTTTCTGCAGGTTGAAATAGGAGGTAACGAAAAAGTCGTTTAATTTGGAAAATAGACTGTCCAGTCTTTGTTTCTAACTGAATCAAATAGGTTAGTAAACTGGCAATCAAGGCTAAAATCAATTGATTTACGACTCCCTGTTCGCTTCTTGAAAAAAACTTTTTGATTGTCATATGCTGTTTAATGTGTTTGAAGAACAGTTCTATTTGCCAACGAGCTTTATACATTTCTGCAATTTCAGCAGAGGAACAGTCAAAACGATTCGTGATGAACTGAAGAACTTTCCCTTTTTGATCTTGAATAGTCACTAAACGAAATCGGGAAGTTAGATAGTTTTGAGCACCTAATGCGACCAATTGGTCGCTGATAATAGAGTCTTCTTTGGAAGCTGCTAATGTTTCCAAAACATGAACTTTTGTATTCTTTTTGATTCTCGTCACAAAGAAATAACCATTCCAGTGCATTTTATCCATTCGTTCGAAATCTAGGTAACCACGATCGAATACATAAGTTGCCTCAGGTTGATTGACCAACACTTCCAACTGGTTTGTATCATGTTCAATCGCATTAGTTAGTGTAAAATCATCTGGATAAAGATGGTCATTATCCATAAAGCAGAGTTTTAAGTGAAGCTTAACTCCTGATTTCGTTTTACGAAAATCAGCCCATTGATAAAGATTTTGATTCAATGAAAAGGTCGAAGAGTCAATTAAATAGAGACTATTTCGCTTATCCACGGGCATTTTCTTTTTAACCTGACTGAGAAGCTGGTAAAAAATAGCTAAAAGAATTTCTGAATCCATTTTGGGAAGAACTCTAGAAAGCTGAGAATAACTGATGCTTTCAATCCCAATCTCTTTTTGAAGTTCTTTGGAAACAAAAGCAGTATCCATATCTCTGAGACTTTCTTTCTCTTCATTGATCGCATGAAGAAAAAGCTGCAGAGCTCGAAAGAAACTAAGTTTCTTATGGTATTTATCAAAGGCAAAAACCTTTTCACGAATAGGAATCGGTAATTTTTCTAACTTAATTGCCGAAAACCATTTATTAAAAGCAGAATTTAGTTTATACTTATCCATAAGTTGGGTCCTTTTTATTGGTCTTGGATAAGTCATCCAAGTTCAGTATAAAGGACTTTTTTGCATATTGGAATAGGATACATAACATTGTGAAACATATTATGTTTCATGCAACACTAGTG
>NZ_JBGQQT010000052.1:0-1279 GCF_045528345.1 Desemzia sp. FAM 23989
TAAAATGTCCTAAAACCAAGGCTCACATTAATGCAAGCTTTTACTTCGCAAAAGCTTGCATTAATGTGACCGAATTTGTTAAAATTAGTCTTAAGCTGTTTGTTCAGCTTCGTACTCTTCGAGTGTTTTTCCGACACTGCGAAGATATCTTTTGAAAGATTCTAGTTTCCACGGGTGAGATTGTGGGGGAATATACTGGCGTCTTTCTTTTTTTTGCTCTGGAATCGGATCAAACTCTTGTGAGTAGTAGTCATGTTCTTTCAGTCTCCTTGTTGTGTATATTTTTTCAGCTATATTTACATAGATATCTCCGTTAAACGCTTCGATAACCAACACCTTTGATCTTCGCGTGAAGTAGTGCTCTTCACTGCCTTCCGTAGGCAGGTAGTAGTTGTTTTGATACCGAATATGATGCCCACTATCCACTTTTCTATTCGCTACTCGTGCTAATAATAAATTGATTTCTGATTTAGTTGGTGCGTTTTCATAGATGGATTCCTTCGTTTTATTGCCAAACTTCTTATTGAAAGTCCTAATCCATTTCGTTAAAAAGTGATTGGCTTCCTCCATAGATTGTATTCCAGCTAAGTCTAAATCTACAGGAAGTCGTGATTGAACAGTCCCGTTTAAGCGCTCTACGCGGCCTTTAGCTTGTGGAATAGAGGAGGTTTTAATCTCAATACCGAGTTGATGACAGGCAAAACCAAACTGGGTAAAGGTATCTTCTTCGACCGCTTTCATGGCTTTTGATGTGTATTCGAAAACCGTTCGTTTATCTGTTAAAAAAGCTAAAGGGATGCCTTGTTTCGTTAGGATCTGATTGAGCACATGATAATAGCCATTGAGTGTTTCTTGCATATCGAAATAAGCCCCGACGATATTACCAGAAGCGTCATCAATAGCTAAATGGAGATGTGTCACCTCTTTACCAAACCAGTTATAGGAGCTGGCATCCATTTGAATAAGCTCCCCCTGATATTTCTTTCTAGGACGGCTAGGGTGACTTTTTTCGGGTAACTCCATTTGATCTTCGGCTCTTGGAACCAGTGGGTTATAAGACCCTTTTTTACCTTTCATTGATTTAGCTTTGATTCGAGCATTTATTTTCTTACGTGTTTTTCTTTGAGCCTTAGGTGATAGAATATCAGCTTGATATAAAATATGACGAATGGTCGTATCGGTGTAACAGATAGCATGATCCTCCTTCAAAATTTCAGTAAAATGCTTCACGTTAGGCTTTATCTTAAAACTTTGATAGAGCTCGATCACTTGTCTTTTT
>NZ_JBGQQT010000053.1:0-1121 GCF_045528345.1 Desemzia sp. FAM 23989
TTTTCTCGATTTCGATAGATCTTGTCGGCAAGAACCCGCTCAGGATAACGTCCGTTTCGATCGTAGAAACGGCGGACAGCTTGAACCAACACAGAAGCTTCATTGTAGGCATCAAAACTGGTCTTTTCAATCCGTGCCATCCCATTTGAATCGATACTCAGATCTAACTTCGCGCCGAATTCAACTTTTGCTTTGGCTTTCCCTCGAACAATAGGTCGCAGCCATGGTTGAGAAAAGCTGACAATCCGGTCTTTTACGGAATGCGTCTTTTTATCGAACATTTCCTTCTGCTGGTCATAGATACGACAAATAACTTCGAATGTTTTTTGTTGTTTCTCGTTCAGTTTGATTCCATGCTCGAGATAGCCTTTGATGTAATCGATATCTCGGCGCACATATCCAAGCAGCTTCCGTATTTTAGGGCGCAACCATTTGGCTGACTTTCTTTTGCGGCGAACAATTGACAAATAGTCTTTTCTAGCTTTCTTGCGATACATACGAGGCTTAGAGAATCCGTTGGTTTCACAAATGTCGTCTACCATCTTTTCTGCATGCGTACGTGCTTCATTGAGCAGTTCTGTATCCGTAGGATACTTGATTTTTTGAGGTGCACAAGTTGCATCTAAGATCAATGTTCCGGCATTCCCTGAATCATTCGAATCTGTATCGTCATCAGTGTCGTTATCGTTATCTTGATTTTCTTTGTCTTTGGCTAAGGCGTACTCAGTAATTTTTTCATTGATCTCGGTCAGTGTAACAGCGTCCAAGCGTTTGCGAAAATAAACCATCGTCGAAGAGTCGAATGGTTTTTCCTCTTGATAGCCGGGCAAGCCGATAAAGAATTGAAGATAAGGGTTTTCTTGGATCTGAAGGACAGTCTCTTCATCAGAATAACCGTATTCTATTTGAATCAAAAGGGCACCCAGAGCCATACGAAGCGGTTTGGCGACATTGCCTTTTTGATTGCGAAAGTTCTTGGCATAGCCTTTTTCCAGTTCAGCCCAAGGGATCCATTCCGCTTTTTCAATCCATCTATTTTTCGGGTTCATTTTTAGTCCCATTGGTTGGTTGAAGTCTTCGAAAGCGATTTGTGAATACGGTTGTGATTTATACATGTTTCT
>NZ_JBGQQT010000054.1:0-865 GCF_045528345.1 Desemzia sp. FAM 23989
AACCGAAGTTGCTTGTTTTATCTTGCGATAAGAACAATTAAAAAACTCTTTTAAACGCGGTGTGTTTCTCGGTTTCTTACTTAAATGTTTCTATTAGACAATATCCAGTTTTCAAAGAACACTATTCTGAGAGACTAAACCTCTCAAAACTAAACAAAGTAAAAGCGAACCGTGTAGGATTCCGTTAATTCCTTAGAAAGGAGGTGATCCAGCCGCACCTTCCGATACGGCTACCTTGTTACGACTTCACCCCAATTATCTGTCCCACCTTAGGCGGCTGGCTCCCGAAGGTTACCTCACCGACTTTGGGTGTTACAAACTCTCGTGGTGTGACGGGCGGTGTGTACAAGGCCCGGGAACGTATTCACCGCGGCGTTCTGATCCGCGATTACTAGCGATTCCGGCTTCATGTAGGCGAATTGCAGCCTACAATCCGAACTGAGAATGGCTTTAAGAGATTAGCTTGGCCTCGCGACCTTGCGACTCGTTGTACCATCCATTGTAGCACGTGTGTAGCCCAGGTCATAAGGGGCATGATGATTTGACGTCATCCCCACCTTCCTCCGGTTTATCACCGGCAGTCTCACTAGAGTGCCCAACTGAATGCTGGCAACTAATAATAAGGGTTGCGCTCGTTGCGGGACTTAACCCAACATCTCACGACACGAGCTGACGACAACCATGCACCACCTGTCACTTTGTCCCCGAAGGGAAAGCTCTATCTCTAGAGTGGTCAAAGGATGTCAAGACCTGGTAAGGTTCTTCGCGTTGCTTCGAATTAAACCACATGCTCCACCGCTTGTGCGGGCCCCCGTCAATTCCTTTGAGTTTCAACCTTGCGGTCGTACTCCCCAGGCGGAGTGCT
>NZ_JBGQQT010000055.1:0-818 GCF_045528345.1 Desemzia sp. FAM 23989
CGCAGGCATTGATGGTATGACTATCGAAGAGGCTAAAGAATATCTTCGTCAGCATAAAGAAGAACTTATTCAGACCATTCGCGAACGGAATTACCAACCTAAACCCGTCAGAAGAGTAGAATTACCTAAACCATCGGGTGGGGTCAGACTATTGGGGATACCGACAGTTATTGACCGGGTTATTCAACAAGCAATTGCGCAAGTTATCACACCTATTTTTGACGAACACTTCCACAACAGTAGTTATGGATTTCGGCCAAACCGTAACGCTCATATGGCTATAGCGCAAGGGCTAAGAGACATGAATGAAGGGTACCATTGGATTGTCGACATTGATTTAGAGAAGTTCTTTGATACAGTTAACCATGATCGACTGATGAATCTGGTTTCTCGGAAAATAACCGACGGTGATGTAATATCACTTATTCGGAAATATCTGGTGAGTGGCATTATGGTGAACGGAGAATATGAGAAAAGCCCAGTAGGCACCCCCCAAGGGGGGAACCTTTCGCCGTTATTGAGTAATATCCTCTTAAATGAACTCGACCAAGAACTAGAAAAAAGAGGGTTACGCTTCGTGCGATACGCAGATGACTGTATTATCTTCGTTAAAAGCGAATTCGCAGCAAGACGCGTGATGCGTTCGGTTACACGATATATTGAGGAAACTCTGGGTTTAACTGTTAATACGACTAAATCGAAAGTCATTAAACCAAGTGACCCAACCTTTAAATTTTTGGGATTTGGATTCTATTGGTCGAGAGCAGACAAAGGCTATCGAGCAAAGCCCCATGCCATATCAATCGAGACGTTTAAAT
>NZ_JBGQQT010000057.1:0-767 GCF_045528345.1 Desemzia sp. FAM 23989
ATGGATATCCTCAAGAAACTTCATAGCCAGCATAATGGTATTCTTGGTTATCGTCGTATGACGCTATTTGTCAATCGCAAGCTTGAAACAAACTACAACAAGAAGCGGATTCGACGCTTGATGCACATTCTAGGTCTACGTTCCATTATCAGAAGAGCCAAGGGCTATTGTACTAAAACTAGCTTTGTCAATGTAGAGGACAACATTCTCAATCGTAATTTTACAGCCACTGCTCCAAATCAGAAATGGTGTACAGATGTGACTTTCTTGAAGTACGGTTTCAGCTGTAAAGCCTATTTGAGTGCTATTAAGGATCTTTACGACGGCTCAATTGTCGCCTATGTAGTTGGTCAATTTAATGATAACGAATTGGTATTGGAAACACTTCGTAAAGCACAAAAAGCTAATCCTAATGCGACACCATTAATTCACAGCGACCGAGGTTCGCAGTATACTTCGAAAGATTATTACCGTTTAACTACCCAGTATCAGATGACCCGCTCCATGTCTCGTGTTGGTAAGTGTATTGACAATGCACCAATTGAGAGTTTCTTTGGGCACTTTAAGACGGAGTGCTATGATTTGAAGAAGTATAAGACTTTTGAGGAGCTAGTTTCAGATATTGATGCCTACATCTATTTTTACAATCATCAACGTTTTCAAGAGCGCAATAACGGCCTTGCCCCTCTTGAAATGAGGAACAAGGCCGTCGCCTAATATTTTATTATTTCATTGTCCACTTGACAGGGAGCTATTCAGTGGATTCT
>NZ_JBGQQT010000058.1:0-706 GCF_045528345.1 Desemzia sp. FAM 23989
CCTGAATAATTCATAGTTTTTCAAAAACGCTTCAAAAACCTTGTTATAACAGTCTATTTTGTTTCGTTTATTCGCACCCTTTGGGTGTACAAAAAGAACCCCAATCTGCTATGGTTAAAGTGACTAAACCTAACCAAAGAAAGGGGTTCTCTCAATGGCAACTTTACACGAAAATCGTCTACTTTTCAATTCAAATGTTACAGTATCTCACTCTGGTGGAAATTTGTCCTCAGATTCCGGCTTAATATTAGCAAAAGAATTCATGAACAAATTTGAGTTTAGCCAAATCTTATGTAAAAACATCCAGATTCAAGATGACCGACTGTATCATGTTCATGAAAATGAATCTATTCTGGAACAAATCATCTTGCAGTTGATTGCAGGCTATCCTACAGATTCTTCAGCCAATATATTAGCAACGGATCCTATCTTTCAAGCTGTTTTAAGCAAAAAGCGGTTGGCTTCACAGTCATCCATTTCTCGCTTTTGGGATCGGATGTCAACAGAAAATATCGTCCAGCTACAAAAGGTTAACCAGATTTTGATTGATAAAGCACGTACGATTCGAAATACGAACGAAATGATTTTCGATTTAGATTCTACTCACAGTGATACCTTTGGAAACCAAGAAATGACCGATTATAATGCGCATTACCAGACAACCGGTTATCATCCACTCGTTGCCTTTGATGGTCTTACCGGAGAC
>NZ_JBGQQT010000059.1:0-694 GCF_045528345.1 Desemzia sp. FAM 23989
ACATTGTATCTCTTTTTAAACCATGCTGCATTTCTAGGAGTTAAGGCACTTAACTCTTCTACTTCTCCACCAATGTGATAAGGAATACCGCAAACAGAATAAGAAATATCTTTTCCTTGATCGTACACGACAATTTCAGCTTCCTCCGTGTTTCTTCTAGCTTTAGCTGCTACAGATGTACCAGCAGCGACAGATCCAATAACAACAATTTTCATTTTTTTCGCCTCTTTTCATTTAATTTAAGCAATCCTTAATATTCATATCCGTCGAACCAATGTTTTGTTTTATTTGAAAACTTGACTAATAAAAGCATGACAGGGACCTCTACTAATACTCCCACAACGGTTGCTAAAGTTGCACCAGAATTTAATCCAAACAACGCAATTGAGACAGCTACAGCAAGTTCAAAAAAGTTACTTGTTCCGACCATGGCTGCGGGTGCTGCTATTGAGAATGGTAGTTTACACGCTTTAGCTCCACCATAACCAAGAATGAATATGACAATATTTTGAACAATTAGTGGAATAGCAATTAATAAAATATGGAATGGATTACTTAGAATTCGTTCACCTTGGAATGAAAAGATAATAACTAAAGTTAGTAGTAAACCAATTCGAGTTGTGCCATCAAATTTATTCACAAAATCTTTTTCAAAATAATCGTCACCTTTTTGCTTAACGACTTTTTTTCTGAC
>NZ_JBGQQT010000060.1:0-656 GCF_045528345.1 Desemzia sp. FAM 23989
GGAATCAGCTAAATAAGCAAAATTTTCTGGAAATAGTCATCCTTTGCGTAAGCATTCGATTTTTTTTACTTTTTTCAAGAAAATAATAATTCAGAATATTCTGACTATATTTATGCAACACTAGTGAGAGCCGATCTGAAAAACATTTTCTATAGTTTGTAAAGATGGTAATTGACTGATTTGCACTTCTGTTTCAGGCAAAAGTAATGGGAGTCCCGCTAAGAAGTTATGGAAAGAATGTATTATCATCGGAAACACTAATTTTTGTGTTTTAATATACAACAAACCATAGATCATTCCACTAAAAAACTGAGGTAAAAAGAAGCTTTCAACATGTAATAAAGAAAACAGCAAAGAACTAATCATTACAGCACTCATTAGTTTTCTCTTAGTTCCTAACCGATTAATTAAATACCCTCGAAAATAAAGTTCTTCCGCAACTGGAGCCAAAAAGACTGTTACAAAAAAATTTAGCAGTTTATATATATAAGGTCCATTCTCAGTCGTGGAAGGAGTTAAAAGGAACTCATAATCGAGTAGGAGGTAAATAATTAATTTATTTACCGTCCTCTCACACCACCGTACGTACCGTTCGGTATACGGCGGTTCAATTTTATATAACATGCTTTTGTTTTAAATAGTAACTATCTGGAGAT
>NZ_JBGQQT010000061.1:0-629 GCF_045528345.1 Desemzia sp. FAM 23989
AAATGTCCAGGTTTCACTTTTTTTATAGCCTTCGGCTGCTCAATACTTAAACCTTCTAAAAGCCACCTAAGTTCTTGTTGTGAGATATTTCGTACTTCTTCTTTAGTTCGGGGCCATTGGATAACACCATTTTCAAGACGTTTGTAAAGTAAGATAAAGCCATCACCCTCCCAATAGAGAGCTTTATATTTATTACGGCTCCCACCGCAAAATAAAAATAGGCAATTTCCAAAAACATCCATATTATACTGATTTTGTATAATGGACGCGAGTCCATCAATCGATTTACGCATGTCTGTTTTTCCACAGACAATATAGATTTGATCGACTTTTGAATAATCTATTAACATACAACTATAGTTCCTTCAAAATAGTGTAGAGAATATACTTGTCAATTCCATTATAGACATGAATGTCCCGGTTGTTGTTTACATCTTTAATTCTGCAGGCCAATTTTGGTTTTTGTGGTGTTTTGCTCTCATAATCTTTAGACATGAAATCAATTTGTTGCAATGAAACTGGTACTATATCTTGTCTTTTCATCATCATTCCTCCAACTTGTTTACTATGAAATCAAGTATAGAGCGGAAAAGAAGATATTTGAAGATACCGTTTCATTTTGCGCTTAC
>NZ_JBGQQT010000062.1:0-601 GCF_045528345.1 Desemzia sp. FAM 23989
GCGCCTTGAAATGTTGATATATAAAGATATATTAACATTTTGAGCAACGCTCTTTCCATTCGCCTTATACTACATCCGTACATCACTGCGTTCTTACGGCTGCAGCAAATTGAGACCGCCAATTTTCGCGCACAAAAAAAAGAGAACTGCATATAAGCAATTCTCTTTTGATAATACAAATTGTGATCTTAACATTTTGAAAATTGGCTAGCTTTACGAGCTTTCTTAAGACCTGGTTTTATATTTGACGATTTGAATAAGCTAGAAAAGACTTTATATGTCAGCATTTTAATGAAATTTATATTGAATGAATTTGAATAGATTTGAACCTAATGTGTTCTAATTTTGGGTTCTAAAATTGGTAGTATATTTCGTTTATTTTATTATATAGTACTTAGTGCTGGCAGGTAAAAATTACCAGCACTATTTTTCTATAAAATAATATAACCGGTGAAAATCTTCGTTAGAATAAAACCTGAATAATTCATAGTTTTTCAAAAACGCTTCAAAAACCTTGTTATAACAGTCTATTTTGTTTCGTTTATTCGCACCCTTTGGGTGTACAAAAAGAACCCCAATCTGCTATGGTTAAAGTGACTAA
>NZ_JBGQQT010000063.1:0-592 GCF_045528345.1 Desemzia sp. FAM 23989
TAGACAACTAGGATGTTGGCTCAGAAGCAGCCATCATTTAAAGAGTGCGTAATAGCTCACTAGTCGAGTGACCCTGCGCCGAAAATTTACCGGGGCTAAACATAACACCGAAACTGTGGATAGAACCTTAGGTTCTATGGTAGGAGAGCGTTCTAAGGGCGTTGAAGCTAGATCGTGAGGACTAGTGGAGCGCTTAGAAGTGAGAATGCCGGTATGAGTAGCGAAAGACGGGTGAGAATCCCGTCCACCGAATGACTAAGGTTTCCTGGGGAAGGCTCGTCCTCCCAGGGTTAGTCGGGACCTAAGCTGAGGCCGAACGGCGTAAGCGATGGCCAACAGGTTGATATTCCTGTACCTGTTTGTTTTGTTTGAACAATGGAGGGACACAGGAGGCTAAGGAATGCGTGCTGCTGGATATGCACGTCCAAGCAACAAGTCTTGAAGTGAGTCAAATGCTTGCTTCTTTAAGGACAAGTTGTGATGGGGAGGGAAATTAAGTACCGAAGTTCCTGATGTCACACTGTCAAGAAAAGCTTCTAGTTAGAAACAAACAGCCCGTACCGCAAACCGACACAGGTAGTCGAGGAGAGAA
>NZ_JBGQQT010000064.1:0-559 GCF_045528345.1 Desemzia sp. FAM 23989
ACTAAATCGAAAGTCATTAAACCAAGTGACCCAACCTTTAAATTTTTGGGATTTGGATTCTATTGGTCGAGAGCAGACAAAGGCTATCGAGCAAAGCCCCATGCCATATCAATCGAGACGTTTAAATATAAACTTCATCAGCTAAGCAAGAAAAGTTGGGGAATTGATATGGCTTACCGCATCGTTAGACTGAATCAAGTCATCAGAGGATGGGTGAACTATTTCAAAATAGGAGATATGCATACAAAACTCAAGAAAATAGCGAGTCATCTTCGTTATCGACTGAGGGTGTGTATCTGGCACCAATGGAAAACAGCCAAGAATCGAAGAAAAGCACTCACTAAACTAGGAATGAGCGATTATAATGCCTACTTGAACAGTCACAGTTCCAAAGGAACTGCCCGAATAGCCTTGTCCTGGGTAATGACGACCACAGTAACCAATAAGATACTAGCCCTTAAAGGTCTAGTATCTCCAGATAGTTACTATTTAAAACAAAAGCATGTTATATAAAATTGAACCGCCGTATACCGAACGGTACGTACGGTGGTGTGAGAGG
>NZ_JBGQQT010000065.1:0-492 GCF_045528345.1 Desemzia sp. FAM 23989
ACCGAAGTTGCTTGTTTTATCTTGCGATAAGAACAATTAAAAAACTCTTTTAAACGCGGTGTGTTTCTCGGTTTCTTACTTAAATGTTTCTATTAGACAATATCCAGTTTTCAAAGAACACTATTCATTTGCAACTAAGTTGCAATGGAGCCTAGCGGGATCGAACCGCTGACCTCCTGCGTGCAAGGCAGGCGCTCTCCCAGCTGAGCTAAGGCCCCGGGTTTATCTTTAAAATGAAATTTAATGGGCCTAAATGGACTCGAACCATCGACCTCACGCTTATCAGGCGTGCGCTCTAACCAGCTGAGCTATAGGCCCAATTCAGCACTTCATTTAAAGAATGCAGTTTAAATTGAAAGATTGATTAAACCTCTCAAAACTAAACAAAGTAAAAGCGAACCGTGTAGGATTCCGTTAATTCCTTAGAAAGGAGGTGATCCAGCCGCACCTTCCGATACGGCTACCTTGTTACGACTTCACCCCAATTATCTG
>NZ_JBGQQT010000066.1:0-492 GCF_045528345.1 Desemzia sp. FAM 23989
AGTACTCTATCCAATTGAGCTATGGGTGCTAATAATGGTGCCGAGGGCCGGAATCGAACCGGCACGGATATCACTATCCGCAGGATTTTAAGTCCTGTGCGTCTACCTGTTCCGCCACCCCGGCTTTCTGAACAAGTTATCAAACTCTAGTTTTGCTAGAAGCGGAAGACGGGATTCGAACCCGCGACCCCCACCTTGGCAAGGTGATGTTCTACCACTGAACTACTTCCGCAAAGGATGCCGGCTAAAGGATTTGAACCCTCGACCCTCTGATTACAAATCAGATGCTCTACCAACTGAGCTAAGCCGGCTAATAGTGTGATTAAAATAGATTGTATTAACTAAAATAACTTCGAAAAGTTATTATGAGTCATGCAGGATTCGAACCTGCGACCCTCTGATTAAAAGTCAGATGCTCTACCAACTGAGCTAATGACTCATGGTGGAGGTTAACGGGCTCGAACCGCTGACCCTCTGCTTGTAAGGCAGATG
>NZ_JBGQQT010000067.1:0-413 GCF_045528345.1 Desemzia sp. FAM 23989
GGCTTACGATCATACGAGCATGATTTTCTATAAAACGTGGGCTATCTGTTTTATCCAAGTAAAAGCCGTTTTTTGCTTCCTTAATGTAATTTTCCATCGTTCCTCTTTTTGAATACGTTTGGAAAACTATTTCTGGAGAGACATCTTTTGAAAAATTAGTAATGATGAATTCATGTCTAAAAAGCAATTCACTAGCTTCTCTGGTTGATTTTATGCAGATCCTTCTGGATTTTCCCCACGACTTTGCTTGATAAGTGGCGTTATAGTAATGAACTTCTTTCTTACTCCAATCGTGATGATCCTTAATGGTAACGAATTGCTCAGCGATTCTGTACAGATTACGATTGGATTTCAAACGGATAGTATACAAACTATCGTACTCTTCACAAAGTTCATACAAATCAGGCATTGCG
>NZ_JBGQQT010000068.1:0-373 GCF_045528345.1 Desemzia sp. FAM 23989
GCGAACATTGTGTTTTACCAATGAAACGAAAGGGTATCAGGTTTCTACTATTCGCTTATTTCTCTTTAAAATTGCTGGAAAGATAGTTCATTCCGGAAGAAGACAATACTTGAAATTAAGTAGTTACCATGTTTACCAAAAGCTATTTTATCGGATTCTACAAAAACATTCAGGTACTGCAGTGTTAGTTGCGTTTATTGCGCCATTCAAAAAAATTCGTTAACCATCCGATAGGATGAGTGCGCCCAAAATGAGGTCTTTCTTGAACTTAATCAGTTAGCAAAAATAAATTAAACCCTTTAGAAAAATATTTTTGAGAAAAAGAGCCATTGAGCATAAAACTAAACAGATAATTATAAAATTTGGTAGTTTA
>NZ_JBGQQT010000069.1:0-370 GCF_045528345.1 Desemzia sp. FAM 23989
ACCGAAGTTGCTTGTTTTATCTTGCGATAAGAACAATTAAAAAACTCTTTTAAACGCGGTGTGTTTCTCGGTTTCTTACTTAAATGTTTCTATTAGACAATATCCAGTTTTCAAAGAACACTATTCAGTTGCAACTAAGTTGCAATGGAGCCTAGCGGGATCGAACCGCTGACCTCCTGCGTGCAAGGCAGGCGCTCTCCCAGCTGAGCTAAGGCCCCAAACTATTTAATTGAGAGAAGAATTAACCTCTCAAAACTAAACAAAGTAAAAGCGAACCGTGTAGGATTCCGTTAATTCCTTAGAAAGGAGGTGATCCAGCCGCACCTTCCGATACGGCTACCTTGTTACGACTTCACCCCAATTATCTGTC
>NZ_JBGQQT010000070.1:0-338 GCF_045528345.1 Desemzia sp. FAM 23989
GCGACCCTCTGATTAAAAGTCAGATGCTCTACCAACTGAGCTAATGACTCATGGTGGAGGTTAACGGGCTCGAACCGCTGACCCTCTGCTTGTAAGGCAGATGCTCTCCCAACTGAGCTAAACCTCCGCAATGAAAAAGAAAAACCACACAACTACCACTAGTTCATTAATGAGTAGTGCCGTTTTTCAGATTAAAAATAATTTTAATCAAAACTCCGCAAGTAGGACTCGAACCTACGACATCGTGATTAACAGTCACGCGCTACTACCAACTGAGCTATTGCGGAATAACTATATGCGCGGCAACGTCCTAGTCTCACAAGGGGAAACCCCTCACT
>NZ_JBGQQT010000071.1:0-323 GCF_045528345.1 Desemzia sp. FAM 23989
GAAAATCGTTCAATCCTGCCAACCTTTAAAAATATAGACCAAAAAGCCTGATTTCAAAATTGAAAGTAAATCAGGCTCTTTGTCGTGTCTTCCTTTTTTTCTGCAGCGTCCATTATAACGGGCTTACATAAGATAAGTAAAAAACAGCTAATTTCGTTGATTTGTCAACGTCTTTAGCTGTTTTTTAAATTATTGGAAATGTCCAGGTTTCACTTTTTTTATAGCCTTCGGCTGCTCAATACTTAAACCTTCTAAAAGCCACCTAAGTTCTTGTTGTGAGATATTTCGTACTTCTTCTTTAGTTCGGGGCCATTGGATAACAC
>NZ_JBGQQT010000072.1:0-319 GCF_045528345.1 Desemzia sp. FAM 23989
GGTACAAAAGAAGCGTCACTTGAAGAATAAAGTGGATTTACTGATCAAGTGAGGTACAAAAGAAGCGTCACTTGAAGAATAAAGTGGCGTTACTGATCAAGTGAGGTACAAAAGAAGCGTCACTTGATGAATAAAGCGGATTTAGTGATCAAGTGAGGTACAAAAGAAGCGTCACTTGAAGAATAAAGTGGAGTTACTGATCAAGTGAGGTACAAAAGAAGCGTCACTTGAAGAATAAAGTGGATTTAGTGATCAAGTGAGTCTCAAAAGAAGTCTCACTTGAAGAATAAAGCGGATTTAGTGATCAAGTGAGGTACAA
>NZ_JBGQQT010000073.1:0-315 GCF_045528345.1 Desemzia sp. FAM 23989
GTGTTATCCAATGGCCCCGAACTAAAGAAGAAGTACGAAATATCTCACAACAAGAACTTAGGTGGCTTTTAGAAGGTTTAAGTATTGAGCAGCCGAAGGCTATAAAAAAAGTGAAACCTGGACATTTACAATAATTTAAAAAACAGCTAAAGACGTTGACAAATCAACGAAATTAGCTGTTTTTTACTTATCTTATTTGGTATAATAAGACTATAGATTTTGAGAAAAGGCAGGTGTAGAAAATGACTGAGTTGGAACAAATGTTGATGAAGAAACTAGAATTAGCAGATGAACAAAATAAACAGCTAACTGAAC
>NZ_JBGQQT010000074.1:0-256 GCF_045528345.1 Desemzia sp. FAM 23989
TCATTCGGTGGACGGGATTCTCACCCGTCTTTCGCTACTCATACCGGCATTCTCACTTCTAAGCGCTCCACTAGTCCTCACGATCTAGCTTCAACGCCCTTAGAACGCTCTCCTACCATAGAACCTACTGGTTCTATCCACAGTTTCGGTGTTATGTTTAGCCCCGGTAAATTTTCGGCGCAGGGTCACTCGACTAGTGAGCTATTACGCACTCTTTAAATGATGGCTGCTTCTGAGCCAACATCCTAGTTGTCTA
>NZ_JBGQQT010000075.1:0-255 GCF_045528345.1 Desemzia sp. FAM 23989
TTCTCTCCTCGACTACCTGTGTCGGTTTGCGGTACGGGCTGTTTGTTTCTAACTAGAAGCTTTTCTTGACAGTGTGACATCAGGAACTTCGGTACTTAATTTCCCTCCCCATCACAACTTGTCCTTAGAGAAGCAAGCATTTGACTCACTTCAAGACTTGTTGCTTGGACGTGCATATCCAGCAGCACGCATTCCTTAGCCTCCTGTGTCCCTCCATTGTTCAAACAAAACAAACAGGTACAGGAATATCAACCT
>NZ_JBGQQT010000076.1:0-255 GCF_045528345.1 Desemzia sp. FAM 23989
AAAAGACCAGTTTTGATGCCTACAATGAAGCTTCTGTGTTGGTTCAAGCTGTCCGCCGTTTCTACGATCGAAACGGACGTTATCCTGAGCGGGTTCTTGCCGACAAGATCTATCGAAATCGAGAAAATAGGTCTTACTGCAAAATACGAGGCATTCGCCTAGCCGGACCATCACTTGGTCGTCCAAAGAAAGACCAAACCAGAGACAAAGAAATCGAATATCGCGATAATGCAGATCGTGTAGAAGTTGAGCGCG
>NZ_JBGQQT010000077.1:0-255 GCF_045528345.1 Desemzia sp. FAM 23989
CAAAGAAAGACCAAACCAGAGACAAAGAAATCGAATATCGCGATAATGCAGATCGTGTAGAAGTTGAGCGCGGCTTCAGTTTACTGAAGCGTTGTTTCGGTATGGAAAATATCCGCACCAAACTCCGTGAAACTACCTTGACTACGATTGCCTTATCCGTCATTGCGATGAATGTAGATAACATTAATCGCAATCGCTTGCGCTCTTTTTTTGGACAACTGAAAAATCGGAAAAAAAGCTGTTTAGTTCTATTGA
>NZ_JBGQQT010000078.1:0-255 GCF_045528345.1 Desemzia sp. FAM 23989
AGGTAATTCTACTCTTCTGACGGGTTTAGGTTGGTAATTCCGTTCGCGAATGGTCTGAATAAGTTCTTCTTTATGCTGACGAAGATATTCTTTAGCCTCTTCGATAGTCATACCATCAATGCCTGCGACACCTTTGTTCCGTTCCACTTGTCGAAAGGCTTCGTTTAAATTATTTCTGGATAGGATTCTATCCAATGTCCTGTTTTCATGCATGTTTGTTACTCCTTTTCTGTTCTCGTAAGGCAGCTATCTACT
>NZ_JBGQQT010000079.1:0-255 GCF_045528345.1 Desemzia sp. FAM 23989
GGGATGGACACACCGCTGGTGTACCAGTTGTTCTGCCAAGAGCATCGCTGGGTAGCTATGTGTGGAAGGGATAAACGCTGAAAGCATCTAAGCGTGAAGCCCCCCTCAAGATGAGATTTCCCATCACATTAGTGAGTAAGACCCCTGAAAGATGATCAGGTAGATAGGTTGGAAGTGGAAGTCTAGTGATAGATGGAGCGGACCAATACTAATCGGTCGAGGACTTAACCAAAGTTTTTAGGTGGATTCGAAGAA
>NZ_JBGQQT010000080.1:0-255 GCF_045528345.1 Desemzia sp. FAM 23989
TTGTTCTCTTTTTATATGCTCCAATTGTGGCACTTTTATTGGGTATAGGTAACGTATCTGTCCCTATCAATACACTTTTACTCTCCATTTTTGTCTTTATTGTTATTCCTTTAGTTTTAGGAATTGTGGTCAGAAAAAAAGTCGTTAAGCAAAAAGGTGACGATTATTTTGAAAAAGATTTTGTGAATAAATTTGATGGCACAACTCGAATTGGTTTACTACTAACTTTAGTTATTATCTTTTCATTCCAAGGTG
>NZ_JBGQQT010000081.1:0-255 GCF_045528345.1 Desemzia sp. FAM 23989
AATGATTTTCGATTTAGATTCTACTCACAGTGATACCTTTGGAAACCAAGAAATGACCGATTATAATGCGCATTACCAGACAACCGGTTATCATCCACTCGTTGCCTTTGATGGTCTTACCGGAGACTTTCTTAAAGCAGAACTTCGTTCTGGAAATGTCTACACCTCAAAAGGCGTCGCAGCATTTACTCGTCCATTATTTGAGCATTATCACTCTGTGACACCAGTAAGCACTATTATGGTACGTGCAGATAG
>NZ_JBGQQT010000082.1:0-255 GCF_045528345.1 Desemzia sp. FAM 23989
AGGTAATTCTACTCTTCTGACGGGTTTAGGTTGGTAATTCCGTTCGCGAATGGTCTGAATAAGTTCTTCTTTATGCTGACGAAGATATTCTTTAGCCTCTTCGATAGTCATACCATCAATGCCTGCGGCACCTTTGTTCCGTTCCACTTGTCGAAAGGCTTCGTTTAAATTATTTCTGGATAGGATTCTATCCAATGTCCTGTTTTCATGCATGTTTGTTACTCCTTTTCTGTTCTCGTAAGGCAGCTATCTACT
>NZ_JBGQQT010000083.1:0-255 GCF_045528345.1 Desemzia sp. FAM 23989
ATTTAAACGTCTCGATTGATATGGCATGGGGCTTTGCTCGATAGCCTTTGTCTGCTCTCGACCAATAGAATCCAAATCCCAAAAATTTAAAGGTTGGGTCACTTGGTTTAATGACTTTCGATTTAGTTGTATTAACAGTTAAACCCAGAGTTTCCTCAATATATCGTGTAACCGAACGCATCACGCGTCTTGCTGCGAATTCGCTTTTAACGAAGATAATACAGTCATCTGCGTATCGCACGAAGCGTAACCCTC
>NZ_JBGQQT010000084.1:0-255 GCF_045528345.1 Desemzia sp. FAM 23989
ATATGACGAATGGTCGTATCGGTGTAACAGATAGCATGATCCTCCTTCAAAATTTCAGTAAAATGCTTCACGTTAGGCTTTATCTTAAAACTTTGATAGAGCTCGATCACTTGTCTTTTTGTTTCCTATGGCACGGCGTGCCTAGCTGCTTTTCCTCTGTTGCCGTGTGAAAAAACAGCTTTTCCTCCTTCTTGATAGTCTTGAATCAATCTGTTAACTTGCCTCATCGAGAGCCCAAGTTCAACACAAGCTCTC
>NZ_JBGQQT010000085.1:0-255 GCF_045528345.1 Desemzia sp. FAM 23989
GCCAACAGGTTGATATTCCTGTACCTGTTTGTTTTGTTTGAACAATGGAGGGACACAGGAGGCTAAGGAATGCGTGCTGCTGGATATGCACGTCCAAGCAACAAGTCTTGAAGTGAGTCAAATGCTTACTTCTTTAAGGACAAGTTGTGATGGGGAGGGAAATTAAGTACCGAAGTTCCTGATGTCACACTGTCAAGAAAAGCTTCTAGTTAGAAACAAACAGCCCGTACCGCAAACCGACACAGGTAGTCGAGG
>NZ_JBGQQT010000086.1:0-254 GCF_045528345.1 Desemzia sp. FAM 23989
GACGGGGACGATGGGTTGATTATTTTTTTGATCTCGCATAGTAAAAATCCCTCCTGTCTGATTGAGATAAGTCAATCTTACAAGAGGGGAGACAACAATTCTATGCGGTTAATTTTAACGGGCTTACTATCTTATTTGGTATAATAAGACTATAGATTTTGAGAAAAGGCAGGTGTAGAAAATGACTGAGTTGGAACAAATGTTGATGAAGAAACTAGAATTAGCAGATGAACAAAATAAACAGCTAACTGAAC
>NZ_JBGQQT010000087.1:0-253 GCF_045528345.1 Desemzia sp. FAM 23989
TTCTTCGAATCCACCTAAAAACTTTGGTTAAGTCCTCGACCGATTAGTATTGGTCCGCTCCATCTATCACTAGACTTCCACTTCCAACCTATCTACCTGATCATCTTTCAGGGGTCTTACTCACTAACGTGATGGGAAATCTCATCTTGAGGGGGGCTTCACGCTTAGATGCTTTCAGCGTTTATCCCTTCCACACATAGCTACCCAGCGATGCTCTTGGCAGAACAACTGGTACACCAGCGGTGTGTCCATC
>NZ_JBGQQT010000088.1:0-248 GCF_045528345.1 Desemzia sp. FAM 23989
ATATGACGAATGGTCGTATCGGTGTAACAGATAGCATGATCCTCCTTCAAAATTTCAGTAAAATGCTTCACGTTAGGCTTTATCTTAAAACTTTGATAGAGCTCGATCACTTGTCTTTTTGTTTCCTCTGGCACGGCGTGCCTAGCTGCTTTTCCTCTGTTGCCGTGTGAAAAAACAGCTTTTCCTCCTTCTTGATAGTCTTGAATCAATCTGTTAACTTGCCTCATCGAGAGCCCAAGTTCAACACA
>NZ_JBGQQT010000089.1:0-240 GCF_045528345.1 Desemzia sp. FAM 23989
TGGCACGGCGTGCCTAGCTGCTTTTCCTCTGTTGCCGTGTGAAAAAACAGCTTTTCCTCCTTCTTGATAGTCTTGAATCAATCTGTTAACTTGCCTCATCGAGAGCCCAAGTTCAACACAAGCTCTCTTTTTTTCCTTTCTTTTTTCTGCCACAGCTTTTATTACTTTATATTTCTTATCTTCATTCATCGTTAGTATTATCCTTTTCATGATTTTATTTTATCATTTTGGGACATTTTA
>NZ_JBGQQT010000090.1:0-208 GCF_045528345.1 Desemzia sp. FAM 23989
AACTCCGCAAGTAGGACTCGAACCTACGACATCGTGATTAACAGTCACGCGCTACTACCAACTGAGCTATTGCGGAATAACTATATGCGCGGCAACGTCCTAGTCTCACAAGGGGAAACCCCTCACTACCTTCGGCGCTAAGAAGCTTAACTACTGTGTTCGGCATGGGAACAGGTGTGACCTTCTTGCCATCGTCACCACACATATG